>CALZJQ010000013.1 GCA_945787895.1 uncultured Prevotella sp.
ATGGAACTTGGGTTCCATGCCTTGATGATATAGTGATAGTTGAAGAGGTTGTTGACATTACCGCTGAGAGTAGCGTTGAGATCACCTATCTTAAACTTATACGAAGCATTCATATCGAAATGACTTGCTGCCGGTATCTCCCATGGATCGAGCACAGATACCGCCTTGCCGATGGAGAGGTTGCTTCCAGAGAAAGAGTAGTAAGCGAAGGCACGTCCGAGATATGTCCAGTCCATACCTACCTTGAGATACTTTGAGAACTTCACCTGTGCGCCGAGAGCAGCCGTAGTCTGTGCAGAGCCACCCACCTTGATGCCGTCGAGGTTGATGGTAGCCCAGGCGTGGTCATCAGCCATTATGCCGCTTGCCACCGTGCCGTCCTTGGCGAGAGGCTGACCGGCATCGTTGTAAGCATAGCCCGTAGCGTTGCTGTCCCACTCCCAGTTGCCGAGCGACAGCATACCGTTGAGGGCGAGCCATGGCAGAGGTTCTGACTTGAGTTCAAGCTCCACACCCATGTGGCGTGCGCCGACACCAGTCATGTTCATAAAGTACTCCTGCTGATTGCCGAGAGTTCCCGTCTTTGTCATTGCCTTGTCACGCCAGAGAGTGTAGTAGGCGTTGAGGTTGGCAGTGAGCCATGTGCTCTTGAAACCATAGCCTACCTCGGCAGAATATATCTTCTCGTTCTTGGCATTAGGGTTGGTGACGTTGGAAGTAGTGCTGGTCATGAATGCACCATAAGCGAACTTAGGCGCACGGCTGATGACACCTACATTGAGGAACACGTTATGATAAGCGTTGATATTATAGTTTGCACCGCCCTTTACCGTGAAGCCGAGATAGTTGACGGTCTTTGAACGTGCGTGTTCCTTATCATAATAGAGACGTCCGTAACGCCAGTAAGAAGTGTTGCTGAGCGAACCTGATACGAAAGCGGCTATCTTGTCCCTGTTGTACTCTGCCTGGAAGAAAGCACCTTCCTGTATCACGTGAGAGTCATAGTCACGATACATCACGTCGCCCACGCCGAGTTTCTGATATACCCAAGCCGAGTTGGAAGCGTTGATGTTGTTCAGGGGAGACACTTCACGACGGTCGGGGTCGAGGATATAGTCGCCTCCCATGAGGTCAACAATCTCATTCTTGTGGGTTCCCTTGTAGGCACGGAAGTCGATACCGCCGTAGAAGTCAATGTCACGAGTGAGTTTCGTCGTGTAAGTAGAGAGAAGTCCGTACCATGTATGATAGTTGAGGGACTTTGTCATCGCTATCTTTGAGCCGTATTCGCCAGCCGCATTGTTCGCCTTGATGGTGGCATAGTCGAAAGTACCGTCGTCATTGCGGTAGGTGTTGAGCAACGCACCATAGTTGGCACCAGCGAGCGACTTGTAGCTCACGTCGGAATAGTCACCGTCGTTGGCCTCGCCGGCATAGCCATAACCACGTCCTATGGACATATAGGCTGCGGTGGAGAGGTTTGACTTGCTGTTGATAATCCACTGATGGTTGAGCGAAAGCTGCGGCTTGTGATAGACATTGTAGTCCTGAGAATAACGCTTGCCGTTGGCATCGAAGCCGTATGTGGCGTTGTAACGATAGTTCTTCACACCGTATTTCTTCTCTACGAGAGACCAGTTGGCAAGGGTAAGAGCCGAACTGGAAGAACGCTGGAAGTGCTTCTGAGGAGCACCAAAGGCTGTGAAGCTAATCTGATGCGCGTCGTTGATACGCTTTCCTATGTTGACAAAGTAGTTATAGCCCTCATAGTCCAGTCCCTGGGCATTACCGTCACCCTGCGTCTTGGCGCCGAGAAGAGTGAAAGCCCAGCCTTTCTTGCTCATGCCTGAGGAGACGGTGAAGAGGATTTTGCTTGAGTTGTTGGAGCCCATCTGATAGCTTGCGTGTCCTCCACGCTTGGCTTCAAGACTGTTTGTGATGATGTTTATCGTGCCGCCGACGGACGGAGCAGACACCTTGGAAGCGCCGAGACCGCGCTGCGTCTGCATGATACGTGTCACGTCAGAGAGTCCAGCCCAGTTGCTCCAATAGAGGTTGCCGTTCTCCATGTCGTTCATAGGCACGCCGTTGATCATCGTAGCCACGTTGGTATTGTCGAAACCACGCATGTAAATCTCCGAGTCACCATAGCCGCCACCCTGCTTGTTGGCATGAACACCGGGGGTGGATTTCAGGATTTCGGGGAACTCCTGCGTGCCGAGCCTGTCCTCAATGACAGATATTCCTATCTGAGAAACCGCTACCGGCGTCTTGCGTGCAATGGCCATGGATGATGTCACCACAACGTCCTTGAGGCTTACGCTGTTTGACTTCATCGCAATCTGTCCGAGATTGACGTTTCCGCCATTTGCGTTCACCTTGACATTATGGTCTTCGTAGCCAATGTACTTCAGCTGAACGGACTTACCTGTGGAAACCTTCAGAGAGAATTTTCCATCCATGTCAGTTACTGTGCCTGCCTGCGAACCTTCTTCGATGACTGTGGCACCGATGAGAGGCTCCTGCGTCTCAGCGTCGATAATCTGTCCGCGGACTGTCGTCTGCGCCAGCAGATTACACGGCAAGATAAGCATTACCGCTGCAAGCAACGAGAGAATCAGATGCTTTTTCATACGATTCATTGTTTTTTAAGTTTGAAAAAAATGTATTTGTTATAGGTGGGTTCTATTAATTCGCTTTGTTATATTTTGGATTTATTTTCGAGGACAAATTGTAAGTTGAAGAGGGTTTCTGTCCCCCGATAACGGGGGAACCGAAGGGGGTGTAAAGACCATTGACCGTAGCGGGCTACGTGACCGATGAACCGACGCTCGAAGCAAGAGCAGAACCAAGCTTGCTTGAGTTATGCCTTGCAAGGAGGAGGAAGACCGCAGGTCAAACTTACTATTTGTACCGAAAAGAAACCAAAAGATGACAAAACGTCAAACCTACATAATTAACATTTTTGGCGGTGGGAATTAATAGAACCCACCTATACCTTATGATTTCCAATTACGAAAGTTCAGAAGCAGAGAAAATCACCACATTCATGACTCCCAATATGATTATCACGATGCAAATGTAATCATTTTATTTGAAATAAAAGTTAAGAAAATATGAATATTTCATTATTTTTTTCTACATTTGCAAAGAATTGACAAAAAAATAGCCACAAAACTCAAAAAGATACATAAATGCACCATCTTTTATCCTACCTGTCAGCTCTTGCGATAATCATGCAATCAGCACTCCTCCTCAATGCCCAGACAGCGCAAGGAGGACGCTTTGACGTCTATGGAGTAGCATTCTACAATCAGGAAAACCTCTTCGACACTATCCATGACGAGGGAAAGAACGACGCCGACTTCCTGCCCGACGGCTCCTACCACTGGGACAGCAAGAAATATACAAGCAAACTGCACAACATGGCATACGCCCTGTCACGCATCGGAATGCACGAGATACCGCAGGGATGTGCCGTCATCGGACTCGCAGAAGTGGAGAACTCACGTGTGCTCAACGACCTTGTCTCACAGCCGGAACTGGCTGAACGCAATTACAAGTATATTCATCTGGAAGGTCCCGACTCACGAGGAATAGATTGCGCGCTGCTATATCAACCCTCTCTCTTCAAGGTAGAGTCCTTCCAACTCTACCCATACGTGCAGGAACTGGAGAAAGACTCCGCCTTTGCCACGCGGGGATTTCTCTGCGTCATCGGCGAGATGGCAGGAGAAAAAGTGGCTTTCATCGTCTGCCACTGGCCCAGTCGCGGTGCTGAAGCATTCTACAGACAGAGCGGAGGACGGCAGACACGAGCCGTAAAGGACAAAATAATAAAGGAAAACCCGGGAATCAAGGTCTTCGTCATGGGCGACATGAACGACGACCCGATGGACATCTCAATGACAGAAAGCCTCGGAGCAAAGGGAGATAAATGGCAAGTGACTGAAAATGACATGTACAACCCATTCTACAACTACCTCGATCGGCTCAACACAGGCACGCTTTTCTATCACGGAAAATGGAATCTCTTCGACCAGATTGTAGTCACTCCCAACCTCATACCGGAGACATTGCACTACGATGAAGCGACAAAAACCATCAAAGTAACGACAGACTTCTCCTCTCTCAGACTCGCATCGGCACGGATAGGCTATCGTGATTATCTCATAACGCAGAAAGGCAGTTATAAAGGTGCGCCACATCGCACCACCGGCTCAGGCAGAAGATGGATAAACGGCTATTCCGACCACCTGCCCGTAGTGACCTTCCTTGTCAAGGAGAAAAAGGAATAGCGGTTTGGTGGTTTAGTTGTTTGGTTGTTTGGTTGTTTGGTTGATAGTAATTGTCTCCATTGTGCCACAAACAACTAAACAACAAAACAACTAAACAACAAGACAACAAAACAACAATGCAAAATGAACATCGGCAACATAACACTCCCAGAACGCCCTCTCTTCCTCGCTCCCATGGAGGATGTGACGGATATAGGCTTCCGAATGCTGTGCAAACGCTTCGGAGCACAAATGGTATATACGGAATTTGTCAGCGCAGAAGCCTTGGTAAGGTCTATAAAAAGCACTGTCAGCAAACTGACAGTATGCGATGAAGAAAGACCTGTAGGAATACAAATATACGGGCGTGATGCAGAAGCTATGGTCGAAGCCGCAAGAATAGTAGAGGATCAGGCGCACCCCGACATCATCGACATCAACTTCGGATGCCCCGTAAAGAAAGTGGCATCGAAAGGAGCAGGAGCCGGTATGCTGCAGGACATACCCAAACTGCTTGACATCACGCGGCAGGTAGTGAACGCAGTGAAGACTCCCGTCACGGTAAAGACAAGGTTAGGATGGAGCAACGAGCGCATCGTCATGGGAAACAATCCCTCCGAACCCTACCTCATAAGCAACCCAGACCCCGACACCGGCATCATTACCGACCTTGCAGAACGACTGCAGGACTGCGGAATACAGGCCCTTACCATACACGGACGCACCCGCTCACAGATGTACACAGGCAATGCCGACTGGTCATTAATAGGGGAAGTGAAAAGAAATCCGCGCATTCATATCCCAATAATAGGCAACGGAGACATCACTTCGCTGCAACAAGCCGATGAAGCCTTCGACAAATATGGCGTAGATGCCGTCATGATAGGGCGTGCCACGTTCGGCTGCCCCTGGTTCTTCTCCTCACGACAACTGTCACTCGACGAGAAAATCGACGTGCTCCTCGAACAACTGCGCATCAACGTAGAGCGATTAGACGAATACCGCGGCATTCTCCATACACGCCGTCACCTCGCCGCTACACCTGTATTCAAGGGAATCCCCGACTTCCGACAGACACGTATCGCCATGCTACGTGCCGACACCGTCAAGGAACTGACTTCGATAATGGAGGAAGTGCGTGAGAGACTCAAAGGCATTCCATCGCAAAAAGGATGAAATCGCAAGATAATGCAATGAAAAAGAATGCTGAAGAATATCAGACAAGCATCATTTCAGGGAAACATCGTCTGATGATTGCCATGCTTTTTCCCGCCCTTATCCTCTTTTTCCTGCCCTCAAAAGCATGGGGAGAGGAGGAAGAAGTGTATCTATATACCTCCTTTCACGAACCCTCCACCGACGGACTGAGATACCTTTACAGCGAGGACGGACTGCATTGGGACAGCATTCCCGGCATCTGGCTCGTGCCAGAGCAGGGCAAAGTGCTGCGTGACCCGTCAATAATCATGGACCCTGACAGCACCTTTCACCTTGTATGGACTACACAATGGAAAGGAAACAAGTCGTTCGGATATGCCAAATCTCACGACCTAATACATTGGACTGACGTAAAAGAGATAGAAATAATGTCGGGAAAGGAGACTGACAACGTATGGGCTCCCGAACTCTTCTACGATGAAGACAACGGCAAGTTTCTCATAATATGGGCATCACGCATACCAGAACGAGAATATACAGCGGCTGATACTCTCGGTAAAAATGCCTGCCATCGGCTATGGTACACCACAACAAAGGACTTCCTCTCATTCTCTGAACCGCAAAGATACTACGACCCAGGCTTCAACAGCATAGACGGATACCTCATCAAACGAGCTAATGCCAACTATGTCCTTATCCTCAAAGACAACAGAAAGCCCGGATACAGCCACCTTTTCTGCGCCTTTTCTTCCTCACCATACGGACCTTTCCATTCTCCGAGCACTGCTTTCTCACCAACATCAAGCGAAGGTCCCTGCGCTATACCGGCGGATGACGGATGGATAATCTATTATGACCATTACGGCAATCATCGTTTTGGTGCTGTGTTCACCACCGATTTCCACTCCTTTTCACCTATTGACGAACACATTTCCTTACCCCGAAACCATAAGCATGGCAGCATAATAAAGGTAAAAAGGAAAATTATCGACGAAATCCTTTCCTCAGCATCAAAGCATAATGCGTAATATTGCCATTATTCCGCATAAATTATCTATTGTATATCCGCAAAACTTTTTCAAATATTTTGGTTTTGTAACAACTTTGTATTATCTTTGCAGTCTCAAAATAACAAAAAAAATACATGGATATGATGAGGAAAATGACAGAACGAGTGCCGTTGTTCCTTCTCACGATGCTCATGATAGCCTGCGATACAGTCTTCGATGTGCATCCTTACGATACTCGAATAAAAGGCGAAACGGATATAAATGCGAAGAACATAGCAAAAATAGAGAGCCTTTTCAAGGACAGAGATACTCTCATTATTGCTGTGATAAGCGACTCACATCAATGGTATAATGACCTGGAAGATGAGATTGCAGACATCAATCGTCGCGATTCCATCGACTTTGTCATGCACCTCGGCGACATAACGGACTTCGGAGCGACGCAGGAATACGTATGGGCAAGGGATAGATTACAACGACTCAACGTACCTTACGTAGTGATGCAGGGCAATCATGACTGCCTTGGCACGGGTAATCAGACATTCGACAAGATGTTTGGGAACAACGATTTCTCGTTTATAGCAGGAAGAATAAAGTTTTTGATGATAAATACCAATGCCATAGAATACGATTATTCCGAACCTGTCCCCGACTTTTCCTTCCTCGAAAAGGAAGCCGTCACTGACACATCACTGTTCGATCGCACCATCGTTTGTATGCACGCAAGACCTTATAGCGAGCAATTCAATAACAATGTAGCGAAGCCTTTCAACTATTATCTCCATAATTTCCCTGACCTTCTCTTCTGCCTTTACGGTCACGGACACCATACTGAGGAGCATGATATCTTTGAGGACGGGACGATATATTACGAAACGGCATCGGCAGAAAAACGTGAATACCGCATAATAACAATAACAAAGGAGGGCTATAACCATGAGATTATCACATTTTAAGCTAATGACAACAGCCCTTCTCATCATGGCTGCAAGCACTTTATGTGCCGAAACGAAAGGCGACAGCATTCTTGTCAGCGACACTACCAACCATTTCAACCGCTATGACAAGCGTATTCACCGTTACAGAGCACAATGGGAGAACCTCATTCCTACGCAGCACATAATGCAATTTGCAGGCAATATGGGTCTTATGTCCGTAGGAATAGGTTGGGATTACGGCAGACATTGCCAGTGGGAAACGCATTTCCTCATAGGTTTGGTACCAAAGTATGACTCAGATCACGTAAAAATCACGTTCACACTAAAGCAGAATTTCATACCATGGTCAGTGACTCTGAATGACGGTTGGTCGTTTGAACCATTGGAATGTGGTTTATATTTCAATTCTGTTCTCGGCTCAGATTTCTGGTCTAAGCAACCGACAAAGTACAACAGCGGCTATTATCCCTTCTCTACACGCTTCCGTCCAAACGTCTTTCTTGGACAAAGAATTACAAAAGAGATACCACATAACACAAGAAGATACATCAAAAGCATCACTGCTTTCTATGAGTTAAGTACCTGCGACATATATTTCATGCCCTTTTTCCGCAATGGCAACGCTCGTTTCTGGGACGTTTTCGGGCTTTCTCTCGGTCTGAAGTTCCAGTTGTTGTAGGGGATGTTCGTGGGTTGTAGGTTTTTGGTTGTAGGTTTTTGGTTGATAATGCGTGAACTGACGGAGTATTTTTCAGGAGCCAAGGCTAACCTAACCAAAAACCCACAACCCACAACCAAAAACCAAAACAAAATCACCTCACTCCCATCTCTCGGAGCAGACGCTCTTCTTTGCCCCATTTGTCCATCAAATAGATGACATAACGGATATCTACACCGATGCAGCGGGCGAGTTTCTTGTCGAAGAAGATGTCGGCAGAGAGGCTATCCCAGTTGCCGTCGAAGGCGAGACCTATGAGATTACCCTTTCCATCGAACATCGGGCTGCCTGAGTTTCCGCCCGTTATGTCGTTGTTTGTAAGGAAACAGAGGTGCATCTTGCCAGTATTACGGTCGGTATAAGGTCCGAAATCCTTAGCTGACATTAGTTCATGCATGACAGGTTCGGCGAAATACTCAAAGTTATACTTTCCCTTTGGAGCCGTTTTCTCGTCGCCGAGCTTCATCTTATCCACGATACTCTCTGCTGAAGTATAGAATCCCGAATCCTTTCCACCAAGGTCATATCCTCCCACTTGTCCGTAAGAGAGGCGTAATGTGAAGTTGGCATCAGAGTAATGTGGCAGATCTTGCTCCATGCGTATCTTGGCATCACACAGATAACGCTCCTGCAGGGCGATGCAATCACCGATGGAATCCATCTCGATACGCAGTTCGCTGAGTATGGCAGACAGGTCGTTGCTCATCTGAATGCCGAGGTCTTTGTCAGTCTTGTCTTTGAGGAAATATATCTTCGCCCCTTTCTTCATGAGTATGGAGTTGGCGAAAATCTCATTGACGTATGCCTCATAGTCGCCACCAAACTTCGTGTCTATGGTGTTGTAGAAATCAGGAATCCATCTTTTCTCCACGCTTTCACGATAGTTTTTGAGTAATGCTACGAGTATTTCCTTTTCCGTTGCTTCATCCCAAGTGTCGGTATTGTCGTCAAATTCGACGTATTGCCTGTTCTTTTTCTTCTGCAACCCCTTTACCTCCATTCCGAGAGCGTAGCGCAAAGCCCTTGCCGTCACTTCCGACCCACGGTACATTGTCTCCGAAAAGAAGGTCATAGTGCGCTGCAAGTCATAGTTGGACTGGTAGAGATGGTACATGACGGGGAAGTTGAGTTTGCCCTTCAGGTAGCCTGTAGTGTCGATATAGTTGCGGACCATGTCCTCATGTCTCTGCTTCATCTCGATGATGCCGATGGAGTCGATGCACTTGTTCATGCCGATGGCATTCTTCCAGTAGTTGGATGACTGCGCATATTTGGAGTCATACTTGATACGTACTGCTTCGTCGGCACGCATGTGGCGCAGCATTATCTCCTGACGGATGCCACGTACCTTGATGCGAGGCTCATGTACAGCGTCACGCATTTGCCTGATACCATAGCTGGAGAGGTATCTTTCAGTGCTTCCTGGGTAGCCCATGGTCATTGCGAAGTCCCCGTTCTTGTAGCCGTCAAGCGACACTTTCGCCCATTTCTTCGGATGATAAGGCACGTTGTCCTTGCTATATTTTGCAGGTCTGCCCGACACGGGGTCACAATAGATGCGGAATACGGAGAAGTCGCAGGTCTGTCTGGGCCACATCCAGTTGTCTGTTTCACCCCCAAACTTACCCATTGACTTAGGAACAGTAAAGACAAGTCTGACGTCTGTGAAGTCCTGATATACGGTAAGGTAATATTTATTACCCTCGTAGAAAGGCTTTACCTCGGCTCTTAGCGTAGAGTCAACAGCCTTTACACGTTTGTTTTCCTCATCTTCTACTGAGTCGATAAGTTCCTGTTGCTTGTCGAGAGTCATGGAGAAGATGCCGAGACTATCCATTCTGTGCGTGATATCCTCCTGCGAAACCATAAATCCTACAAAGAGATTTTCGTTTGGAAGCTCCTCTTCGAAGGACTGAGAGCAGAATCCATTGAGCATATAGTCATGCTCTACGGTGCTATGACTGCGTATTGCTTCAAAGCCACAGTGGTGGTTTGTGAAGACGAGACCGTCGGGAGAGACGACCACTCCTGAGCAGAAACCTCCGAAATTGACTACGGCCCGCCCTATTGCGTCGTCGTCAGCGAACAGTTTACTCTGTGGTAATGAGAAGCCCTCAGCCTGCATTTGGCGGAAGGCTGCGTCGGGAAGGTTGTAGAGAGTCCACATACCCTCGTCGGCACGAACCGATGATGTGAAGCACATCATGGCGATAGCGGTGCATAATAATGCAAGATGCTTTACCTTATTCATATATATATACAATATTTTTATTTCAAGTGCAAAGTTAATTATTTTGGTTCATACTACCAAAAATTAGCATTGTATTCATTTCTTTCTGTTGCTTTGGCTATTTCTTTCCGTTGCTTTGGCTATTTCTTTCCGTTGCTATTTCCTTACAGAGATTTTGCCTTGTTCATTTCCTACCACGATTAAAAAGCGGACATACCAATGGTCTGGTATGTCCGCTTGATTATTTTGACATCAATATTGCGTTTCTATGCTTAGAAATCATTGTCGTGGTCAAGACTGTCATTGAAGTCTTTTGGCTCATGATTGTCATGATAGTCGTTGCGACGTTCATGGCGTTCTGTACGCTCTGGACGAGGACGACGCTCTCCACGCTCTGGACGTGGACCACGACGCTCACCGCGCTCTGGACGAGGACGACGCTCACGCTCCACGTATCCCTCAGGCTTTTCGATGAGTACACGATGTGAGAGCTTGTATTTTCCAGTCTTAGGATCGATTTCAAGTAGCTTCACCTTAATCTTGTCACCTTCCTTGATGCCAGCTTCCTCTACGGTTTCAAGACGCTTCCAGTCAATTTCTGAGATATGGAGCAAGCCGTCTTTACCAGGAAGAATCTCTACGAAGCATCCGTAAGGCATGATGGAGCGCACCGTTCCCTCGTATATCTCGCCTATTTCGGGGATTGCCACGATAGCCTTTATCTTTCCGAGAGCGGCGTCGATAGAGTCCTTGTTAGGAGCAGAAACCTGCACTTTGCCTACTCCGTCGATTTCGTCGATGGTGATGGTAGCGCCGGTATCTTCCTGCATCTGCTGTATAATCTTTCCTCCAGGACCGATGACAGCTCCGATAAACTCCTTAGGTATCTCTATCTGCACGATGCGTGGTACCTGTGGTTTCATCTCTGCACGAGGTTCTGCTATAGTATCAGTGATGCAGTTGAGGATATGTTCGCGTCCTGCCTTAGCCTGAGCGAGGGCTTTTTCGAGGATTTCGTATGACAATCCGTCGCACTTGATGTCCATCTGTGTAGCAGTAAGTCCGTTCTTTGTGCCCGTTGTCTTGAAGTCCATGTCGCCGAGGTGGTCTTCATCTCCGAGGATATCGGAGAGTACGGCGTACTTATCTTCTCCAGGGTTCTTGATAAGTCCCATTGCTATGCCTGAAACAGGGTTCTTCATCGGTACGCCTGCATCCATGAGAGCGAGTGTTCCAGCGCATACAGTAGCCATAGAGGAAGAGCCGTTAGACTCAAGTATCTGGCTTACTACACGTACGGTGTAAGGGAAGTCCTCGGGAATCTGTCCCTTGAGTCCGCGCCATGCGAGGTGTCCGTGACCTATCTCGCGGCGACCTACGCCACGCTGAGCCTTTGCTTCGCCTGTGCAAAACGGAGGGAAGTTATAGTGCAGGAGGAATTTCATGTAGTATTTCTCCAGAGCTCCATCGACCATCTTCTCGTCGAGCTTGGTGCCGAGGGTACAAGTGGTGAGTGACTGCGTCTCTCCACGTGTGAAGATAGAAGATCCGTGTGGCATTGGCAGCGGAGAAACCTCGCACCAGATAGGACGTATCTCGTCGGTCTTTCTGCCATCGAGGCGTACACCCTCGTCGAGGATGCAGCGACGCATAGCGTCTTTCTCCACGTCATGGTAATATTTGTCGATGAGAGCATACTTCTCTTCCATCTCGTCCTCTGTGAGTTCGGTATGTGCAGCAGCGTAAGCCTCCTTGAATTCATCCTTTATAGCCTCGAAAGCCTCGGCGCGAGCGTGCTTTTCGAGAGCTTGCTTTACTACGTCATAGCATTTCTGATAGCAGTCTTTGTTTACCTGCTCTTTGAGTTCTTCGTCGTTGACCTCATGGCAATATTCGCGCTTTGTGTCAGTGCCGAGCTCCTTCATGAGTTCGTTCTGCATAGCGCACATAGGCTTGATAGCTGCGTGTGCAGCCTTGAGAGCGTTGAGGAGGTCAGCTTCCTGCACTTCCTTCATCTCTCCTTCCACCATCATGATATTATCTTCGGTAGCTCCTACCATGAGATCCATGTCAGCATCCTTCATCTGAGCGAATGTAGGGTTGATGACATATTCTCCATTTATCCTTGCTACCCTTACTTCAGAGATAGGGCATTCGAATGGGATGTCAGAGCAAGCGAGTGCGCAACTTGCTGCGAAACCAGCAAGAGCGTCTGGCTGATCTACTCCATCAGCGGAGAAAAGGATTACGTTAACATACACCTCAGCGTGGAAATCGCTTGGGAAGAGAGGTCTGAGAGCGCGGTCCACGAGACGGCATGTGAGGATTTCCTCATCGCTTGCCTTACCCTCGCGCTTGGTAAATCCGCCGGGGAAGCGTCCTGCAGCGGCGTACTGCTCACGATACTCTACCTGCAGTGGCATGAAATCTGTTCCAGGAACTGCGTCTTTTGCGGCACAAACAGTGGCGAGGAGCATGGTGTTGCCCATTCTCAGGGTACATGAACCGTCGGCTTGCTTTGCCAATTTTCCAGTCTCAATGGTGATTTCACGTCCATCAGGCAGTGAGACAGTCTTTGTAATTACGTTCATCGAAAAAATAAATCTTTATTGTCTTAATATGTACATCATCTGCATGGTTGTCGCCATGCTAAAATTAAAAATCGTGCAAATTTAATAAAAAAACGTCTAACTTACAATAATTTATGCAATCTTTTATTGTTTTTTTGCAATTAGGCTGATTTGTTGCCTGGCCGTCTGGTTCACGATGGAGTCTGATGACATCAACAAAAGCGATAACTTTCCAGCCATTCAGGCTTTGGAAAGAACATGATGACCTTGCTTTTGCCAACCTTTGCCTTTCTGCTTGATTATTGCCCACCTGTCTGTGCTTGCAGGCGGGGCTGTCACGCCTTCTTGCAGAAAAGGAGGAGGTGGTCGTTGGCTGAGGTGGTGGTGGCGAAGATGTAGGTGTCTCCGCCGTCCTTGAGCTTCAGTTTCCTGCGGAGGGCATCGGTGGAGAGGGGGAAATTCCTCACTGCTATGTTGGCTGAACTTATCTGCTGCAGGGCTGCGCGGAGTTCTTTCTTGTTCATCGACGTGATGGTGAGCACCTTGAACGTGCGTCCCGGGAAACCTTCTATGGGCGCATGACTGAGGAAGAGGTGGGAGTTGGGACTTACCTGGGGTATGGAGAAGGCTGTCTCTATCTGGCTGAAGATGCCTGCCTTCATGATTGCCGCATTCGGTACGTGAAGGTAGAGGGCGAAAGTGAGGGAGGGCATGGGCGCAATGTCTATTCCCTGTGGCGGAACTGGGGGTGGGACAGTGTCGGAAAGTGCATCGGTGACGAATGTCTGACGGTCGTTGACACAATGGCATGACACGATGGAATGGTATTTTTCCGAGAGGATTACGAGCAGTTCCTTACACTCATTGGCGGTTGCCACGACATGAACCTCACGCACTGCATCCTTGGAAGCGGCGGCATCATTGAGAGCCTTCACCGTGCCGTGGATGTCGAGCATGGGAGATAGTTTCAGCATGACGACGGCGGAGTGCTGCAAGAGCGTGGGAAGGAGGGCGGTGACGTCGGGAGTGCAGTCGGTGATGGCGTATGTGCGCTGTCCGTTTGTGTCCCTACGGGCAGGGTCCATGAATACGGCAACGGGCTTTCCATGAGCGATGGAACCGATATTTTCCACTGCCTCTCGGGAGTCGGAGCAGAGAATCTCAGCCGACTGCAGCCCGAGCAAGGGAAGGTTGTGGCGGGCTATGTCGCAGAGATGCTGCTGTCTCTCTACATAAGTGGCAGAAGAGAAACGCTTTGCCAAGAATGAAAAATCTACCCCAAAACCTCCGGTAAGGTCGATGAAATGGCAGTTTTTTAAGTCTTCTTCATCGGAAAAGACATTACGGAGGGCACGCTGCAGAGCCTCAACCTTGTAGTTTGCCGTCTGCTCCGAGGAGCATTGTTCCATGGAGATGTGCGGCGGAAAGATGATGTCAGCTATGCCATGCCACGAGGGCAGCTTCGCCTTTGCCGTCTGCCTGCCAGCTATCTGGTCGAGGGCAAATGGCATATCTATTCCGTCACCCGGCTTTTTTGCCAGAGCGAGCCTTCTCACGTCGCCATCAGCGTGCCGCCTTATGTAGTCCTTTGTCTCTTGATTGATTGTCATTGTTCGGCAAAATTATCGCATTTCGTACAATTTATCATTACATATTGCATATAAAATAAGGTGAAATTGTCTGTTTTAACATAATTTACGACGAATTGTTTTGTCGATATAGCAAAACGCAATACCTTTGCGAAAACTTTCCAGAAGCCTAATTACTAACTACAAAAAAATACATGAAGAAAATCTTTACCCTTGCAGTGACGTTGCTCATGACGCTCGCTGCCTCAGCATCCCTTGCGCTGAAAGGTGCAGGCGGATGGAACGAATCTGCGTGGATGGAGTTTACGGGGCTATCATCCGACTACTCTTACTACAACGCCTACGTCTCATCAGACGGCACGACGTGGCAGAAACTTGACGGACAACTGGTGCGTTCCTACGGCAGTTACGGGCGTGTCGATGCCCTCGGACTGAAGGCAGGCTCGTACAAGCTGCGTGTCGTGCCCGTGAAAGGCGAGACAGAGGTCAGCGGTGATGCCGTGGATTCCGGCACTCTCGAAGTAAGAAGTTTCAGCAGAAGCGGTTATGCGCACTATAACGCCACCGCAGGAATAGGAGCCTACAACAACGACGGCACGCTGAAGTCCGGCGCAAGGGTGCTCTATGTCACCGCTGCCAACGCCAAGACTGTCAGCCTTGAGATGCAGACAGGCTCTTCAAAATATGAGACGCGCACTGGTATTCAGAACATTCTGCAGGCATACGAGAAGGGTGTCGAGCAGCGTCCTCTCGCCGTACGTATCATAGGTACTCTCACAGAGAATGACATGGACGACCTCGGCAGTTCCTCCATCGGACTGCAGGTTAAAGGCAAGTCGCAGAACATGAACCTCACCGTGGAAGGAGTAGGCGTCGATGCCACGCTCTACGGATTCGGAGTGCTTGCCCGCAGCTGCCGCTATGTGGAGTTCCGCAACTTCGCCGTCATGCTTCATCCCGAGGACGGAATGAGCTTCGACACCAACAATGAGCACATCTGGGGTCACCACCTCGACATCTTCTACGGTCAGAACAAGGGTGGCGACAAGGAGAAAGGCGACGGTTCGTTCGACGTCAAGGGCACTCAGTATGCCACCGTGGACAACGTCCACTATTGGGACACCGGCAAATGTAACCTCAATGCCAACGACGATGTGGTGGATTACGTGACATATCACCACAACTGGTTTGACCATTCCGACTCCCGCCACCCCCGCGTTCGTGTGTCAAAGCACCTCCACGTCTATAACAACTACTACGACGGCAATGCCAAATACGGCATAGGCTCTACTACAGGCTCATGTATTTTCTCCGAGCGCAACTACTTCCGCAACTGCAAATACCCGATGCTCATCTCCAAGCAAGGCTCTGACATCAACAACGGCGTAGGCTCTTCCAGCGATACCAAAGGCACATTCTCCAGTGAGGACGGCGGTATCATCAAGTCATTCGGCAACTATATGACAGGTGAGAAACGCTACCAGCCGTACAACGCTTCGGATGCCGTCAACTCCATCCATTTCGATGCCTACGAAGCAAGTTCACGTGACGAGAAAGTGCCGGAGACAGTGGTGACGCTAAAGGGCGGTACCGGGTACAATAACTTCGACACGGAGAGTTCTTTCTACAGCTATACTCCGACAGAGGTGCAGGATGTTCCATCTACAGTGACTGGCATATACGGTGCGGGACGATGCCAGAAAGGCGACTTCGGCTTCTCTTTCGACAATGCCGTCGATGATGCGTCCTACGACATCAACAGTGCCCTCGAGTCAAAACTCAAGGCATACAAGACCTCTCTTGTTGCTGTCATTGGTGATGAACAGACACAGGTCACTCCCGAACCAACGCCTGATCCCAACCCAGACCCCACGCCCGACCCCGACCCGGACCCAGATCCTGACCCGACACCTGTCCCCACACCAGGCGAGGACAGCGGAATATGCCATTTCACCGACAAAAAGCCGTCACTCTCTTTCGTCACAGTATCGGGCAATTACTCAAATTCTAAGGGCAGCGTGGAGTACAACGGCGTGACATACTCCATAGCATTGAAGATAGAGACCAAGACCAACATTCAGATGAAGCCGACCGTAAACGGCAAGATAACGCTCATCTTCGGCGGCAGTACCTCCGCAGCAGGCAAGGCTATCAAGATAGATGGCGTGAAGGTTACCCTCGATGCTAACGGCAGATACACCTTCGATGTCAAGGCAGGCACCACATATACCCTGACAAAGGGTGACTCCATCAACCTCTTCCTCATAGTGTTGGAGTCGGACAGCACTTCCGTTGACCCCGACCCAACTCCAGAGCCTGAGCCAGACCCGACTCCTGACGACCCATCCACAGCAATAGAGAATGTGGAAGCAGGCGCTGCGGATGCAAAGACGATAAACATCGTCGATGCTATGGGCCGCACGGTAAACACTCCTGTCAAGGGCAAGATTTACATCATCAACAGGAAGAAGTATCTGAAGAGGTAGAGTTTTTTTTCCTTGCGGGATTTATGGTCTTTGGGGTGTTGAGGTCGTTAAGGTTATTCGGAATCTTTCATATCGTACCAGAACGGTCATTACGTCAATGACGGTCATTACGTCAATGACTTTAATTACGACATTAACGAAAAGAAAAAAGCCTTAAAAACCTCAAGACCCAAAGCCCCCGCCAATCTCTCACAAAACAGGACAAAAACGGAATCAAAGATATTGCATCACAATATCAATGATATTACACGATAAAAGCGTTGATATTACCGGGTAAAAGCCAAGCTTTTGCAGGGTAATATCAACGCTTTTTGTATTATACTGACTGACAGCCAGTTGCACGTAAGCAAGAGAGAGCAGGGCAATAGGACAAAAACGGACTGCAGACCGGAGAACGCCAGTGCGCTTCCTAATCATTTCCGGCAGGCAGGAAGCCGCCGTCCCACAGCTGTCTGAGGAAGTCGAGCACGTAGATGCACTCTACATCTCCGATACGACGGTTAAAGGTATCCTCCAACTCGCTGTCTAACTTTGATTTACGCTCTATCATTCTGGCAATCGTTTATTGTTTCTACTGCGGATTTTCAATGAATTTCCGCAGCAAAGGTACATGATTTTCCCTGTCCGTGCAAGTATTTTCAGTACTTTTTCCTGCATCATCGCCCCTGTTCTCATGACTTTGCCCGTCTGAAAGGGATAAAAGACAGGAATTGTTCCGGCTGCGCGGGGCGGCATAATGTCAGCAGGCTTGCTGACGGATGGACTGTGGGGGCAGCATCCTGCAAAGTTTTTTTTACCATATTATTTGCAAGTCTGCTCTTTTTTCCTTACTTTTGCAACTAATTATCCTGTGCGATACGTTCAGACAAATTGAGTCATTATCGCCGAACCTACCTTTTTCTATCCAATGGCAGAAGAATACGATATACACAGAGAGCGTGTGTCAAACTCGGAAAAGGAGTTTGAGAAGGCGTTGCGTCCGCTCGCATTCTCTGACTTCAGCGGTCAGAACAACGTGGTGGAGAACCTCCAGGTCTTCGTGGAAGCGGCAAAGTACCGCGACGAACCGCTCGACCATACGCTGCTGCACGGACCTCCGGGCCTCGGCAAGACGACGCTCAGCAACATCATAGCCAACGAACTCGGGGTGGGATTCAAGCTCACCAGCGGTCCCGTGCTCGACAAGCCAGGCGACCTCGCCGGTATCCTTACTTCGCTTGAGACCAACGACGTGCTGTTTATCGACGAGATACACCGCCTGTCGCCCGTGGTGGAGGAATACCTTTACTCCGCCATGGAAGACTACCGCATCGACATAATGATAGACAAGGGGCCGTCGGCACGCTCCATACAGATAGACCTCAACCCTTTCACGCTCATTGGTGCAACGACACGCAGCGGACTGCTCACAGCACCTCTCCGTGCCCGCTTCGGCATCAACATGCACCTTGAGTATTACGACCCTGAGACGCTGGCACGCATCATCCGCCGTTCCGCAAGCCTGCTCAAGGTAGAGATAAGCGACGATGCGGCAGACGAAATATCACGCCGCTCCCGCGGCACACCGCGTATTGCCAACGGACTGCTCCGCCGCGTGCGTGACTTTGCGCAGGTAAGGGGCAACGGCAGAATAGATACAGAGATAGCCAATGTCGCTCTCACCGCTCTCAACATTGACGGCTACGGGCTTGACGAGATAGACAACAAGATACTCACCACCATCATCGACAAGTTCCAGGGCGGTCCGGTAGGCATAGGTACCATAGCTACAGCCATTGGTGAAGACCCGGGCACAGTAGAGGATGTCTATGAGCCGTATCTCATCATGGAGGGTTTCATAAAGCGCACGCAGCGTGGACGCGTGGTCACCTCCCTTGCATACGAACATCTCGGACGAGATATGTACCGTAGCAAGAGCAACCTGCTCACACCAGATTTATTTGACTGAATGTTGTTTTGTTGTTTGGTTGTTTAGTTGTTTGGTTGTTTGTGGCACAGACGAGTCGAATACTATCAACAAAACAACAAAACAACAAAATAACAAAACAACAATACCCATGAACAAAGCAATCTTCACAGGGTCTTTCGACCCATTCACCATAGGGCATCTCGACATAGTACGCCGAGCCTTGCCGCTCTTCGACGAACTGACCATCTGCGTTGGCTGCAACGAGACAAAGACCTACCGTGAGACTGTGGAGCAACGCATAGAGAGAATACGGCAGGCACTTAGGGACGACCCAAGAATCAAAGTGACTTCCTGGAACGGACTCACCGTAGATTATTGTACAAAGCACTCCATACCTTATATAATAAAGGGCATACGCAGCATGAAGGACTACGAATACGAGCGTGAGCAGGCTGAGATGAACCGCCACCTCTCAGGAGTAGAGACACTCTTCCTCTTCGCCGACCCACAGTATTCCGCCGTCAGTTCCTCTGTAATAAAACTATTGGAAAGCCACGGCAGGGACGTCAGCGAGTTCCTGCCATGATATAACATTCGGCTTTAAGGTTTTAAGGTTATACGGTTTTAAGGTTATACGGAATATACCGGTAGCCCTTACAAACCTCCGCATAACCGTAAAACCATATAACCGCATAACCGTAAAACCATATAACCGCATAACCGTATAACCGCAACAAGACATAAGACATGATAACATATTCTGCAGAAAACGTCAAGATGCCAAAGATACGCCGACGTGACATCACAGCATGGATAAAGGCTGTAGCCAGAAACTACGGCAAGAAAGTAGGTGAGATAGGCTATCTCTTCGTCAATGACGAGAAGATACTCGAAGTCAACAACGAATATCTCGGGCACGACTATTTTACCGACATCATCACCTTCGACTACGATGAAGGCGACACCATCAACGGTGACCTCATCATCAGTCTCGACACCGTGCGCTCCAATGCCCAACTCTTCGGCAAGACATACGAGGAGGAACTCCACCGTGTCATCATCCACGGCATACTCCATCTCTGCGGCATCAACGACAAGGGACCAGGCGAACGCGAGATAATGGAGAGTGAAGAGAACAAAGCCCTCGCAATGCTGGCATGACCTGCGCTCCTGCAAACATCAATTCGTACGGTCATTGTGGCCCTCAGGGATTTACGGAGTTTTATCCTTCATCGCAAAACCTTGAACCTTGCAACCGCAAAACCGAGATATTCCGAATAAATCTTTGGAAATAGGAAGATTTTTAGTAATTTTGCACAGAAAAAATCAGAACAGACAGACCCTTGTCAGAAAAAACAACGACAATGTCAAAGATAGAAATCAGAACTATATCCGCCAAGCAAGGCCTAAAACAATTCATAGAATTTCATACATCTCTCTATAAGGACGACAAATATGCCGTACCCTACCTCTTCATGTCAGAGAGAGACACGCTCGACCCGAAGAAAAACCCTGCGTTCGACTTCTGTCAG
Source organism: uncultured Prevotella sp. (assembly GCA_945787895.1). Taxonomy (GTDB): domain Bacteria; phylum Bacteroidota; class Bacteroidia; order Bacteroidales; family Bacteroidaceae; genus Prevotella. Next base: position 20,418 of record CALZJQ010000013.1, read on the forward strand.
GCAGAGTGTTACATGGCATACAGAGAGGGAAAACCAGTTGGACGCATAGCTGCCATCATCAACAACAGAGCCAACGAGAGATGGGACACTAAGGCTGTACGCTTCGGATTCTTCGATTTTATCGATGATAAAGAGGTCTCTAAAGCCCTTATCGACAAGGTAAAAGAATATGGAAAATCCCATGGAATGGACAATATCATCGGACCAATGGGATTTACTGATATGGACAGAGAGGGAATGCTCGTCAGCGGCTTCGACTATCTCGCATCCATGCACGCCAACCACAACTACGAATACTACCCGAGACACATGGAGGCTATGGGGGAATTTGAAAAGGACAACGACTGGGTAATGCTTTCCATGCCAGTACCTGATGCCATTCCTCCAAAGATGCTCAAGGTGGGTACAATGATAGAGAAACGCTATAACCTCCATGCACGCAAACTGACACGCCGCCAATTGCTAAAGGAAGGCTATGGAAAACGACTCTTCGACATCCTCAACGAGTGCTATGGACACCTATATGGTTTCTCCAAACTCGACGAGAAGCAGGTCAATGACCTTGTTAATAACTATATCTCTTTAGCTGACCTCAACCTCGTCACTATCGTCACCGACGATAACAAAGGAGGCGAAATGGTAGGCTTCGGCATCAGTTTCCCAAGTTTCTCCGAGGCTTTACAAAAGACAAAAGACGGCAAACTCTTGCCATTTGGATGGTTTCACCTACTCAAAGCTCTTAAGTTTCACAAGACAAGCACCGTCGATCTCCTGCTCGTAGGAGTCCTTCCAGAGTACCGTACCAAAGGAGCTAACGCCCTTATCTTCTGCGACCTCATCAGATGGTATCAGAAATATGGCTTCAAGACCGCACTCGCACTGCCTATGATGGAAACCAACAATGGTGTACTTGACCAATGGTCATACTTTGACGCTCACGAGGTGAAGCGGCTGCGTAGCTATAAAGCATCGCTATAGGCATCCTCATACATCTGAAAAATTTGCTCCATAAATAGCAATAAGCTGTCAATCATAAGGACTATACCTATGTCCTCACCTGATAATAGAACCACCCCACCACAATATATCCTATGCCAGAAGAAACTCTCACCACCATACCACAAACGGAATACACCGACGACAACATCACTCACCTCAGTGATGTGGACCATATACGCACACGTCCAGGAATGTATATAGGTCGTCTCGGCGACGGTTCGCATACGGAAGACGGCATATACGTCCTCCTGAAAGAAGCCATCGACAACTCCATCGACGAGTTCCGAATGAACGCAGGCAAGAGAATAGAAGTCGATATCAACGACAACCGCACCGTAAGCCTCCGCGACTATGGTAGAGGCATACCGCAAGGAAAGATGATAGAGGCAGTAAGCCAACTCAATACAGGCGGAAAATATGACTCCAAGGCATTCAAGAAGTCTGTGGGAATGAACGGTGTCGGCATCAAAGCCGTCAATTTCCTCAGCACTCATTTTGAGGTGCGCTCATACCGTGACGGACAAGTGCGCACGGCAAAGTTTGAAAAAGGTGTGCTCATAAGTGATACAACAGAGCCAACGGAGGACGAAACAGGTACATACATATATTTTGAACCCGACGACACCCTCTTCAAAAACTACTCCTTCCACAACGACATCGTGGAGACCATGCTGCGCAACTATACCTACCTCAACACTGGTCTCGCAATAATGTACAACGGAAGGCGCATACTCTCACGCAACGGACTCGAAGATCTGCTGAAAGATAACATGACATCCGACGCCCTCTACCCCATCATTCACGTCAAAGGAGAGGACATAGAGATAGCTTTTACCCATACAAACCAATACGGAGAGGAATACCACTCGTTCGTCAACGGACAGCATACCACGCAGGGAGGCACGCACCAGTCCGCCTTCAAGGAGCATATCGCAAAGACAATAAAGGAGTTCTCGGGCAAGAACTTTGAGTACGGAGACATCAGAAGCGGTCTCGTAGCAGCCATCGCAGTCAATGTCGAAGAACCCATGTTCGAGTCACAGACGAAGATAAAGCTCGGTTCCCTCAATATGTCACCCGAAGGAGTCAGCGTCAATAAGTACGTAGGAGACTTCATAAAGCTCGAAGTAGATAACTACCTTCACAAACATGCCGACATCGCTGAAATCATAATACAAAAGATTACCGAAAGCGAAAAAGAAAGAAAGGCAATGGCAGGCGTCACAAAACTCGCAAGAGAAAGAGCTAAAAAAGCCAACCTGCACAACAGGAAACTACGTGACTGCCGAATACATTTCTCTGATGTAAAGAATGATCGCAAGGAGGAATCCAGCATCTTCATCACCGAGGGCGACTCTGCCAGCGGCAGCATCACCAAAAGCCGTGACGTAAACACGCAGGCCGTCTTCTCTCTACGAGGTAAACCGCTCAATTCCTACGGACTAACAAAGAAAGTAGTATATGAAAACGAGGAGTTCAACCTCCTGCAGGCAGCCCTCGACATCGAGGACGGACTCGATGGACTGCGCTACAACAAAGTCATCGTGGCAACGGATGCCGACGTCGATGGCATGCACATACGTCTGCTTACCATCACTTTCTTCCTGCAATTCTTCCCCGAACTCATCAAGAAAGGACACGTCTATGTACTACAGACACCGCTCTTCCGCGTCAGAAACAAGCGCACCAAGATAAAAGACAAGAAAGTCATTGCGGCAGAAGACGACAAACTCGAAAAACGGGGAGAGAAAAAGAAAGACTACATCACCCGTTATTGCTACAGTGACGAAGAACGTCTGCAGGCAATACAGGAGCTCGGTCCCGACCCCGAGATAACACGATTCAAGGGACTCGGGGAGATTTCGCCCGACGAGTTCGCCGGTTTCATCGGACCTGACATACGACTTGAGCAGGTGACACTGCACAAAAGCGATGAGGTAGAGAAACTCCTCGCCTACTATATGGGCAAGAACACTATGGAACGACAGAACTTTATCATCGACAACCTCGTCATAGAAGAAGACATTCCGGAGGAGGAAAGTTAGTCGGTGGTCTGGTTGTTTAGTTGTTTAGTTGTTTAGTTGTTTGGTGGGGTGTACTCACCTCATCTGCAACAACCTGCCAACCAAACAACTAAACAACAAACCGACCAAACAACAAAACAACAAAACAACAAAACAACCAAACAACTATAATGAAACGACACCCTTTACACCTTATTATAATAATACTGATTTCCCTGACATCACAGGCACAGTACCGCCTCAATATGGCGGAGGACTCACCCATAAGGAAAATGATGATAGCACAAATGGCTATCGAAAACCTCTATGTAGATACCGTAGATACAAAGAAACTCGCTGAGGACGGCATCAGGGCAATGCTCGAAAAACTCGACCCTCACTCCACATACGCTACGCCAAAAGAGGTGAAAGCCATGAACGAACCGCTTCAGGGAAACTTCGACGGCATCGGAGTGCAATTCAATATGTATCAGGATACGCTCGTCATCATACAAACAATAGCCAACGGACCCTCAGAGAAAGTAGGCATTCTTGCAGGCGACCGTATCGTAACTGTCAACGATACAGCCATAGCAGGTGTCAAGATGTCGAGAGAAGAGATAATGAAACGCCTGCGCGGACCGAAAGGAACGAAGGTAATTCTCGGCATAGACCGTGCCGGAATCAAAGACAGACTCTCCTTCACCGTCACGCGCGACAAGATACCTGTAAAGTCATTGGACGCCATCTACATGATACGTCCTAAAATAGGATATATCCGCATAGGCAACTTTGGAGCCACGACGCACGAGGAATTCCTTGCCGGCATCAGGCAATTGAAGAAAGAAGGCATGAAAGACCTCATCATTGACCTGCAAGATAACGGGGGAGGCTACCTCCAGGCTGCGGTCAATATCGCCAACGAACTGCTGCCAAAGGACGACCTTATAGTATATACAGAAGGACGCGCACAGCAAAGACAAGAGTTCAGAGCCAACGGAAAAGGAAGTCTGCTCGACTCACGCATCGTCGTTCTCGTCAACGAATTCAGCGCATCAGCCTCCGAAATAGTCAGCGGAGCCATACAAGACCAGGACAGAGGTACAGTAATAGGAAGACGTACATACGGAAAAGGACTCGTACAAAGACCTATTGACCTACCTGATGGTAGCCTCATACGACTCACCGTAGCCCACTATTTCACTCCCTCCGGCAGGTGCATACAGAAACCTTTCACCAAAGGCGATGCCAAATCATACGCACAAGACCTTGACAACAGATACAAACACGGAGAGTTTACCAGTGCTGACAGCATACACTTTGCTGACTCACTCAAATACTACACGCTGCGAAACCACCGTACTGTATATGGAGGAGGAGGCATAATGCCCGACTTCTTCGTGCCCCTCGACACCACAGCCTACACCAACTACCACAGGCAACTGTCAGCAAAGTCGGTCATCATCAACGCAAACCTCAAGTACATAGACCATAATCGCAAACAGCTCAAAAAACTATACCGCAACTTCGATGCCTTCAATCTCAACTATGAAGTGCCACAAGAGTTTATTGATGACATAATAGCTGAAGGCAAAAAGATTGATGTCAAGCCCAAAGACGAAGAAGAACTGCAGCGCACCCTGCTCCACCTGCGCCCGCAGCTCAAGGCTCTCGTGGCGAGAGACCTCTGGGATATGTCGGAATACTTCCACATCTGGAACGAAAAGAGCGACATAGTGCGCTGTGCGCTGGACTTTCTTGAAGGCAAAAACGCAAGACAATAATCTGCAAGAATCCAAGATAAATAGAAGAAAACCGACGTAAAGTGTAACAAATAGTGCACAATTTACACCTATTTGTGCATAGAAACGTACTTTTTTTTCAAAAATATTTGCTTATTCAAAGAAAAGTTTGTTACTTTGCACTCGATTTTGAAAAATCCAATAAGTCAGAATATTAATTATTAATCATTATTACAATTATGTCAGAAATTAAGGAAAAGGTTGTTGAAATCATCAGCGATAAGCTCGGTGTTGACGCAGCAGAGGTTAAGGACGAGGCTTCTTTCACAAATGATCTCGGTGCAGATTCTCTCGACACAGTAGAGCTCATCATGGAGCTTGAGAAGCAGTTCGATGTTACAATTCCAGACACAGACGCTGAGAAGATTCAGACCGTAGGTGACGCTATCGCTTACATCGAGAACGCTGGTAAGTAAAACAACGTTACATTATCTTTGTATCACATAGATAAATAGAATAACGGGTGATGGTTGGTCGATAACACATTTATCGCCCAATCATCATTTTTTTTGTTTATTACAGGTCTTTTTCACGACTATCACCTTTTTTCTATGATGAAAAAGCCTGGATTCAAGAAAATAAAAAACTAAGAATATGGAATTGAAAAGAGTCGTAGTAACTGGACTCGGTGCAGTTACACCCCTTGGACTTACTGCCGAAGAGACATGGAAAAACATGCTCGCAGGAGTCAGTGGCGCAGATACCATAAAGCAATTTGACGCTTCCCGCTACAAGACAACATTCGCCTGCGAGGTGAAGGATTTCGACGCCTCAAAGTGGATTGACCGTAAGGAAGCAAGAAAGATGGACAAGTTCTGTCAGTTCGCAATGGCTTCAGCCGCAATGGCTATCGAAGATTCTGCAATGAATCTTGAGACTGTCAACAAAGACCGCATCGGAGTAATCTTCGGTGTAGGTATCGGTGGACTACATACCATGCAGGAAGAGCTTGAATTCTTCTCTGCACACAAGGATGCACCAAAGTTCGGTCCTTTCTTCATCCCAAAGATGATAGGAGATATAGCACCAGGTCAGATTTCTATCAAGTATGGTTTTCATGGACCTAACTACGCTACTACAAGCGCATGTGCTTCCTCTACCAATGCCCTTGCTGACGCATTCAACCTCATTCGCCTCGGTAAAGCCAACGTAATACTTAGCGGTGGCGCAGAAGCTGTCATTACTGACCCGGGTCTCGGAGGCTTCTGCTCTATGCATGCTCTTTCTACACGCAACGATGAGCCACAGAAAGCAAGCCGTCCTTTCTCCGCTTCACGTGACGGATTCGTAATGGGAGAAGGCGCTGCCTGCCTCGTACTTGAGGAACTGGAGCACGCAAAGGCACGCGGAGCAAGAATCTACTGCGAGATGGTAGGAGCAGGAATGTCTGCCGACGCGCACCATATCACGGCATCACATCCAGAAGGTCTCGGCGCAAAAATAGTAATGTCAGAGGCTCTCGCCGATGCAGAAATGAAACCAGAAGACATTGACTATATCAATGTTCACGGCACATCAACACCCGTAGGAGACATCTCAGAGGCAAAAGCTATCAAAGACCTCTTCGGAGAATGGGCTTACAAGCTCAATATATCTTCTACAAAGTCCATGACAGGACACCTCCTCGGTGCTGCCGGAGCTATTGAAGCCATGGCTTGCGTGAAGTCTGTACAGGAAGATATCATTCCTCCTACAATCAATCACGAGGACGGAGACGAGGATCCGGAAATCGATTATGCTATGAACTTTACATTCAACGAGCCTCAGAAACGAGAGGTACGTGCCGCATTGAGCAATACCTTCGGATTCGGAGGACACAATGCCTGCGTAATCTTCAAGAAATATGCTGAATAATATCATTGATAGGATAAAGCTCCCTTTCCGAAAGGATAAGGAGCTTTATCTTGCATTGCGTGACATTATCGGCTTTATCCCGCACGAAATAGCATACTATAAGTTAGCTCTTATGCATAAAAGTGTGGGACACCGCGGACCTATCAACCCGAAAGTCTCTGACACCAGCAGATACAACAAAGCTGAGGCAAAGGCTAACAAAAAGAAAGGGAAAAAAGGGAATGGCAATCACGCTACTATGCGGAAACTCAACAACGAACGTCTGGAATTTCTCGGAGACGCTATACTCGACGCTGTAGTAGGCGACATCGTCTATTGTCATTTCCCTGGAAAGCCGGAAGGATTTCTTACCAACACACGTTCGAAACTCGTACAGAGAGAAACTCTCGGAAAACTCGCACAGGAAGTAGGACTCAGCCGACTCATTTTGTCATCAGGACGCTCTGCCAGTCACAACAGTTACATGGCTGGCAATGCGTTTGAAGCACTCGTAGGTGCTATCTATCTTGACCGCGGATACGATGCTTGCATGAAGTTTATGCAACAACGCATCCTCGGCAAGTATATCAATATCGACAAAGTAGCATACAAAGAGGTCAACTTCAAGTCGAAACTCATTGAGTGGACGCAGAAGAACAAGGTGGAATTATCCTTTGCCCTCAAAGAGCAGACAAAGGACAACAGCGGCTCTCCAGTCTTCGTCTATTCCGTAATGCTGGAAAATGTCGAAGGGGCTACAGGTAAGGGATTTAGCAAAAAGGAGTCACAACAACTGGCTTGCAAGGATACTCTCAAGAGATTGCACAGTGACCCCGTTTTCGTGGACAGCATCTTCAATGCCAAGACTGAGCGAACAAGGATGGAAGAACAACCCATAAACATCGCTCCGGACCCAGAGGCAAAAGCCCAGGACTTCATTCTTACGGCAAATGCAGATGACGATACCACTGACATTCAGACTGAAAAGCCACAGGAAGTGAAAGCCACTGAAGCCATCTCATCACTCGAAAAGGCTATCGACGCTGAAATGGACCTCTCGGATATCACGGCAAAACCAAGGGAGATGACAAAGGAGGAAATAGTTGCAGCGGCAGAAGATGCTGCCTTTGAGTCAGAGGAAAACCAGTAACAGCGGCTCTATTGCTATTAGCGGAGCACCATTTCCGATGCCATCCGCATTGCCTGCACCCTACTCTATACCCGCAAAAGTGTCACTACATAGAACCATTCAGAAAGAAATAATATGAAAATAGCATTGATAGGCTACGGAAAGATGGGCAAGATGATAGAACAGATAGCCCTCAGCCGCGGTCACGAGATAGTAAGTATCATAGACATCGACAATCAGGAGGACTTCGAAAGCCCCGCTTTTGCATCCGCAGACGTCGCCATCGAGTTTACAAGCCCGAAAGTGGCATACGGCAATTACCTCAAGGCATGGAAGGCAGGAGTAAAGGTAGTCAGCGGTACTACGGCATGGCTGAAAGACCATGGCGACGATGTACGCAAGGCTTGCAGCGAAGAAGGCAAGACTCTCTTCTGGGCATCAAACTTCAGTGTCGGCGTGGCAATCTTCTCCGCCGTCAACAAATACTTGGCAAAGATAATGAACCAGTTTTCACAATACGACGTGAACATGGTGGAAACTCACCACGTACACAAGCTTGATGCGCCCAGCGGCACTGCTATTACCCTTGCAGAGCAGATAGTAGAGCGGCTCGACAGAAAGCAGAAGTGGGCTCTTCATGAGACAGGAGCAGACATACTGCGCATAGATGACGTGCGCAGAGGCGAGGTGCCCGGCATACATACCATCTCCTATGACTCGCCGGAGGACATCATCACCATCACTCATGATGCACATTCACGTCAAGGGTTTGCCCTCGGAGCAGTCCTCGCAGCAGAATATACAGCACAGCATCAGGGACTTCTCACCATCGACGACATGTTCAAGTTCTAAAAATTGAGGAACTATGAAAAAGAAAACACCTAACATGAAGGTGCAGTGGACGAAATTCATCATCGTCCTCGTACTATATCTACTCTTCCTGCTATGGCTGAAGAGTTGGCTCGGACTTGTTGTCATACCTTTTATCTACGATGTCTATATCTCAAAGAAGATAAACTGGCAATGGTGGAAAGATGCCGAAGGACCTGTAAAATTCATCATGTCATGGGTAGATGCGCTCGTCTTCGCCCTCGTGGCAGTATATTTCATCAATCTCTTTGTCTTTCAGAACTACGTCATTCCGTCCAGTTCCTTGGAGAAATCACTGCTTACGGGCGATTATCTCTTCGTTTCCAAAGTCAGTTACGGACCGAGAATACCGCAGACACCGCTCACAATGCCGCTCACACAGCATACCATGCCGTTGCTCGGATGTAAGTCATACGTAGAGTGGCCACAGTGGGACTATCGGCGTGCGCCAGGTCTCGGAAAGGTAGAACTTAATGACATCGTCGTCTTCAACTATCCCGCAGGCGACACTTGCGTCAGCGAACCGCAGTGGCAACCGCAGGATTACTACCAGATGGTATATGGATATGGACAGCAGATACTGCAGCAGAGCGGGCTTACACCGCAGTTGGACTCTCTTTCCGACATGGACTTGCGCCACTATTACGAGTTGGCATACACCGCCGGACGACAGTATATCCTGCAAAACCCTAACGAATACGGCAGTCTTCTCAGCCGTCCTGCCGACAGAAGAGAGAACTATGTCAAGCGTTGCGTAGGGCTTCCGGGACAGACACTGCAGATAAAGAACCGCATCGTATATCTCGATGGAAAGCCCAACAAAGAGCCTGATAACGTGCAATATACCTACTATGTCAAGCCTAACGCACCCATATTGCAGTGGTCTGACGAACTGCTCAAGGAACTTATGATAACCCAAGAGGACATCATATCCCTCAATCAGTTTGGCTATATGCCACTCACCCGTCATGCAGTAGAAGTGCTCAAGTCACGCAAAGACCTCGTAAAGGATATAAAAATCAACGAAGAGCAGTACGTTGGCGACCTTTACCCTCTCAATGCACGCACCGGTTGGACACGCGACAACTACGGCCCCGTGTGGATTCCGAAGAAAGGTGAGAGCATAAAGCTCACATTGAAGAACCTACCCGTTTACGAACGACCAATCAGAGTATATGAAGGCAACGACCTTCAGGTCAACGAAAAGGGTGAGATACTTATCAATGGCATCGTAGCTACGTCATACACATTCAAGATGGACTACTATTGGATGCAGGGAGACAACCGACACAACTCCGCTGACTCACGCTATTGGGGCTTCGTTCCCGAAGACCACATAGTAGGAAAGCCCATCTTTATCTGGTGGTCAAGCGACCCGGACCGCAGCGGCTTCGGAGGAATACGATGGCACAGGCTATTTAAGTTCGTAGAAAACTATAAATGAAGAAACAGAAAAAAAGAAGAATAAGAAAAGGAAGGCTGGCAATATTGCTGGCCTTCCTCGTTGCAATAATCACAGGTATATGCTACGGAGTATATGCTCTCGTATCACTCTTTTTACGGAATGACGCAGAAAATGCCGTGCAGCAGGAAACGGTGCTCATGCCCGAAGTGACCAAAGAGATGCTGGCGTGCGACTCCGTCATGGCGCACAAGTTAGACAGCCTCATGCACGTACCGCAGCGTTTGGACACGTCAAAGATTGCTATCTCCGTCTATGACGTGACCACACGCCGCAGCATCTTCACCTTTCATGCCGACGAACGCCTCATCCCTGCCTCCTGCATGAAGATTTCCACCGCTATAGCGGCACTCAAAAGCCTCGGCATGGACCATCAGTATCGCACGCATATCCTCGCCATGGGAGAGATGCATCGCGACACACTCGTGGGAAATCTCCTCCTTCAGGCAGACGATGACCCGCTGTTGGAAAACTTCGACTCGCTGATAGGCATCATGAAGCGAAAGGGCGTAAGGCATGTACGGGGCAACGTCTATATCAACCTTGAGCGAGAAGACACGCTGCGCCCCCATCCCTCTGCCAAAGCATGGGACATTCCTTATCATAAAACACCGCTGTTGCTGCGCGGCAAACGCTATGTAGAGCGCAATTTCCATGCCTCCCTACGAATGAAAGGGGTCACCGTGCGACGTGATGCCACGGTCAAGGCAAGGCTGTCACAAGGCCCTCTCGGCGGAGGACGGTACCATTACCTTGCTACAGTGTCACATCCGCTCCGTGACGTCATCACACCCATGCTCATACATAGCAGCAATATCAAGGCTGACGCCGTCTTCTATCACCTTGATAGGAAAAAAGGACTCATGCCAGAGAGACGGATGCAATGGGACAGGAAGCACTATGCAGAGAACTTCTGGCAAAAGCAATCACTCTTTCCCGACTCTGTAATGTCGCTCTTCGCATTCCACGACGGCTCCGGACTGTCACCCCTGAACCGCCTTTCAGCCAACTCCCTCGTGCAGATGCTCCTCTTCGCCTACGATGACAAGCCTCTTAGGGACTTCCTCATCGACGAAGCCCTTGCCTCTACAGCGACACCAAAGCGACGTGGCTCGCTCCTCACACGCATGATGCACTCCGATTATCAAGGCAGAATATTCTGCAAGACTGGCACCATGACAACGCAAGGCTCCTCTTCTCTCGCTGGTTATATCGTAGGAAATGACGGACACTGGTACATCTTCTCCATCATCAACAGCGACTCTCCCGTAGCAGAATCCCGCATCTTCCAGGACCGTCTCTGCAAGATGATGATGAGGGGGGAGTAGGGTTTTGTTGTTTTGTTGTTTGTTTTTGTTTTAGTTGTTTGTTTTTGTTTTAGTTGTTTGTTTTTGTTTTTGTTTTTGTTTTAGTTTTAGTTTTAGTTTTAGTTTTAGTTTTAGCAATAAGAAAAGCTATCAACAAGACAACTAAACAACAAAATAACAAAAACAAAAACAAAAACACGAAAAAAACTTGGCAGGTTGCGGATAATTCCGTAAGTTTGCAGTCGATAGGGATTGCGATAAGTTTGACTGTCATTGAGGGCATATCCCTGTAGTGTGTGGAAAACAATAATACAAATAAGACCAAAAACTGATATACCATGGGCAAGAAAGCTGGCAAGAGACTTAACAAGAAGCAGATGGGAGCCATGATAGAGGATTTCTTCAGGTCTAACCCCGGCAAGAGTATTTCGTTCAAGGAGATATTCCGTAAGTTGCATTTCGATACGCATCCCATGAAGATGCTTGCGATAGAGATAATGGAGGAAATGACTTGGGATGACTTTCTGAAAAGCACAAGTGCCAATTCCTATCGACTGAATGAGAGTGGACAGGTGCTGGAAGGACGTTTCGTGAACAAGTCCAACGGCAAGAACTCGTTCATCCCGGACGGCTCCGACAAGCCGATTTTCGTAGCAGAGCGCAACTCCATGGGCGCATTGACAGGCGATAGGGTGAGGGTTAGCCTTATGGCTCGTCGTGAGAAACACATCCGTGAGGCGCAGGTGATAGAGATAATAAAGCGTGCGAAAGACCAGTTCGTAGGCAGACTGAAGATAGAGAAGGACTTTGCTTTCGTCATTCCTAACGAACCTATGTCGCAGAACATCATCGTTCCAAAGCGTAAGATAAAGAATGCAAAGGATGGTGACCGTGTCGTAGTCAAGGTTGTTGCATGGCCTGATGCTGAGCATCGCTCGATAGTGGCACACATTGTCGATGACCTTGGCAAGCAGGGGGATAATGATGCTGAGATGAATGCTATCCTTGCGCAGTATTGCCTGCCGTATAAATACCCAAAAGCAGTAGAGGAAGCAGCGGAAAAAATAAGTGACAGGATTACCGAGGCTGACTATGCTGAGCGTGAAGACTTCCGTGACGTGTTCACCTGCACTATCGACCCTCATGATGCCAAGGATTTTGACGATGCCTTGAGCATACGTCCTTTGGGCGAGGGATTGTGGGAAGTAGGCGTGCATATCGCCGATGTGAGTCACTACGTCACTGAGGGAAGCATCATCGACAAGGAAGCTCGCCAGCGTGCTACGAGCATATATCTCGTTGACCGCACTATCCCTATGCTGCCGGAACGCTTGTGCAACTATATCTGCTCTCTGCGTCCTGACGAGGAGAAACTGGCTTATTCGGTCATTTTCCATCTTGACAACGAGGCAAGAGTGAAGAAATACCGTATTGTCCACACCGTCATCAAGTCCAACCGCCGCTATGCCTACGAAGAGGTGCAGGAGATATTGGAAAAGAATGGTGTAGTGGATGGCACTGGTGAGGGGGCTCCCGTCAAGAAGACTTACGAAGGGGATAATGCGGAGAACCTCATTGTCCTCGACCGCCTCGCCAAAAAACTGCGTGCTCAGCGTTTCAAGGAAGGTGCGGTAAAGTTCGACCGCGAGGAGATGCGCTTTGACATTGACGAGACAGGCAAGCCCATACGCTGCTATTTCAAGCGTTCAAAGGATGCCAACAAGCTCATTGAGGAGTTTATGCTTCTTGCCAACCGGACCGTGGCGGAGAGCGTGGGACGCGTAGCAAAGGGCAAGGTAGCGAAGACATTGCCTTACCGCATACATGATGAACCAGACCCGCAGAAACTGGAAACGCTAAAGAGTTTCGTCACAAAGTTTGGATACAAGATGAAATCTACAGGTACTAAGGGTGCCATGGCAAAGAGTCTTAACTCGCTGATGGATGAGGTAGAGGGCAAGAAAGAGGCGAATGTCATCCAGTTGGTAGCTCTCCGTGCGATGATGAAGGCAAAATACTCTGTTCATAACATTGGGCATTTTGGTCTCGCTTTTGACTATTACACGCATTTCACGTCGCCTATCCGCCGTTATCCCGACACTCTCGTGCATCGTCTGCTGACGAAATACGAGGCGGGAGGAAAGTCTGCCAGTAAGGATAAATACGAAGAATTATGCGAGCATAGCAGCGAGATGGAGCAGATAGCTGCCAATGCGGAGCGCGATTCTATAAAGTATAAGATGGTAGAGTTTATGAGTCAGTTCCTCGGAGAGGAGTATGAAGCTCATATCTCTGGCATTGCGAGCTATGGCATATACTGCGAGATAGACGAGAATCATTGTGAAGGATTGGTACGCATGGAGGATCTGGACGATGATTACTATGAGTTTGACGAGAAGAACTACTGTCTCCGCGGCCGTCGTCGCCATAATGTATATAATCTTGGCGACCCAATACGTATCAAGGTGGCTCGTGCCAATCTCGAACGCAAGCAACTCGACTTCCTGTTGGCAGACTGACAGTCCGGGTGGGCATTTCCCACGGCAAGAGCCTGCGAAAAGAAGAAAACGTCTCCATGCGGCGACTGCTGCATGGAGACGTTTTTCCGTTGTTTTAATGCCAGTCTTCAGGGGATTATCCCGACAAGTTACTTTCCCAGCTTCGGGAAGCAGGAGGGGCACTATGGGCTACATCCTGCTTACTATCCAGTAATCCACACTTGACGCCTCTCGCGCCCATTTGCCGAGTTGCGCCTCCAGTCCGTCGGCAATGGCTGCCGAGCAGATGTTCTCATAGTTGGTGACTATCTGGAATG
>CALZJQ010000014.1 GCA_945787895.1 uncultured Prevotella sp.
CCTTCCTGTTCGTTATATTGTTCGAGATTCTCTACATGCTTGATAGGCTCTGGTTGGATATTGACAGTGAAGATGTCCTGGTCCAGTCCGTCGTACATACGTTGCAGCATAGGGTCGTGCTCGGCGTCTTTTGTAGAAACGGGGAAATACTCCTCGATACGTGATATGCCTTTGACAGCCATATTCTGCGTAATCTCTACGGCGTTAGTACTCCAAGGAGTTATCATCTCGCGTCGCGGACCGATGAAATATCCTTCCATTGTCTCTGCCTCCAACAATGTAGCATTGCCATAAAGCCAGCAAAACTCATTGATTTCGCTCTCATTGGGCTGATGGTTTATCTCAGTCGCAATGATGTTCTGTGTAGGGGTCTTGAAGAAAAGAACCATAATTGATGATTGTGTTTATATTATTACTTTCTTTTTGTTTTTGTCCGATTCCTTTCGGTTGTTGCGGTTGTAACGATTGTTACGGTTGTTGCGGTTGTAACGATTGTTACGGTTGTTGCGGTTGTAACGATTATTACGATTGTGACTGTTGTAACGGTTGTGCTGTTCTGCCGTTTGGGGGAATGACGGTACAAAGTTACAGTAAATCAATGACAATACAAAATCTTTTCTGCGAAAAGAGGTGGTAAGGGTAAAAAAAAGACCTGACAGAAACTCGCGTCTCGGTCAGGTCGGCAATTTGTATATGATTATGAAAGGGGGAAACTCTTATGTAGTGAAGTTTCGCTGGGCGTCAACTTGTTTTTTTATGGTTTTACGGTTTTACGGTTTTACGGTTTTACGGTTTTACGGTTTTACGGAGGTTTGTAATGGATGGTTGTAACTTCCGCATAACCGTACAACCGTACAACTGTATGATACTAATCAAGCCCTAACCTTGCGAAAGTCGAATTATGAATATCTCAGGATTTGTCCTGGACGGACCTTTACGTCGCGTGTCAGATGGTTGAGCTTGCAAAGCTGTTCCACTGTCACCCCACGACGCTTCGCAATGCTTGTAAGTGTCTCTCCTGCAGATACCTTGTGGTATCTCGTCTCAGAGTATTGGCGCATCTTCTGGTTGTCGTCGCTGTTCTGCCTTCTGTTCTGTGCGACAGCCTCAGACTGTCTGGCATCCATCCTTATGTTGTTGTTTGCAGAAGCAGACTCTCTCTCATAACTGTTCTTGCGGAACATATAGTAGTCGGCGGTGACGTCCTGGTTGGGGAAGTCGAAGAAGAGTGCTGGGTTGAGTGCTACGCCGCAGAGTCTTGTCTCAAAGTGCAGGTGTGAGCCGGTGGAACGTCCGGTGTTGCCGCCGAGTCCGATGGGCTGACCTGCCTTTACTGTCTGGTTTTCCTCTACGAGCCAGTCGCTCATGTGGCCGTAGATTGTCTCGAGGCCGTTGTTGTGGCGTATCACGAGATATTTTCCGTAGCCAGCTCTCTCATATTTCTTGATGCGCACCTTGCCGGAGAAGGCGGCGCGGATAGTGTCTCCGATATATACCTTTATGTCGATGCCCTTGTGCATCCTGCCCCATCGCGGACCCATCTTGCTGGTCACGACGCGGTTTGTCGTAGGCATACAGAAATTGCGGAGGTTGATTCTGAACGAGTCGGGCAGCTCCGTGGCACGGTGGGCGTATGTGTTCTCCCATTCGTCGTAGAGCTGTGCAGCAGGATTTTCAGCCATTTCCCTCTCGATGATGGATTTGATGCTCAGCGTATCTACCGTGCGCATCCTGCGGTCAACGGGTGCCTGACGTGCAAGAAGGTCCTGCGCACATGCTGGCATGGACACGAGGATGAGCAATACGTTTACTATGACAAGAGTATAAATCTGTTTAAGTTTCATTATTTTCTTTACAATTATTGTTAGGTTTAGGCGTGCCGTACGGGAGTGAAATACCAAAAAAGCACGGTATTTCGTGAAAAGGTGTCTTATTCAAATACAAAATGAATATCGACCGGCACCGAACCTCTGTTTCAAAAAATCACTGCAAAGTTAGTAAAAAAAATCGTAACAGGCAACATAAATCAAGAAAATGGGGTGTTTTTTTAACAATACTCCCGTTTTTTAACAATTTTTCATTTCTTTATATAGTCTTTTCCTAAACCAGTTTCTTTTTTTTTCTTAACTTTGCAACGCAAAACCGACAAATTCAACTTTCGTAAGTCTGTGACTTGCGAAAGTTTCTGGTTGTAGTTCCTGGTTTTTGGTTTTAGGTTTTTGGTTGTGGGTTAGGTTTGCCTTGCTTAGTGAGAAATTCTCCATTAGAAAAGCTAACTAACCAACAACCGACAACCAAAAACCGACAACCAAAAACCCACAACCAGGTACTACAACAAAACAACAAAACGACAAAACCAAAATGATATGAACATATTGAAAGCATTATGTCTTGTTTCCATATTCGGAGCAAGTGTGAGTGGTGCAAAGGCGCAGCAGACAGGTAATCCTCAGATGGGTGACAGATACCTCTACTGCCACATGAGTGACAGGGGGCAGTGGACGGCATACGCTCTTTCGACGGACGGTCTCCACTATCATGACCTGCTGTGCGGAGACTCTGTCTTTTCCCCAAAGGAGATGGCAGGAATAGAAGGAGGTACGCGCGATGCGTATATATGCAGGAAGCACGACCTGTCAGGCTATCTCATGGTGACGACAGACATGAACAACTCAATGACAAAGCGTCTGGGAAAGAAGGCCGACTGGGACAACTACGGTATCAACCTGCTTACTTCCGACGACCTCATCCACTGGAAATCTACGACGTTTGATTTCCGCAGGGGACTTGAAATATTCTCTGACGGAAACGACGTGAAGCGTTCGGCGTACAAGGACTGGTCCACAATCAACCGTGTATGGGCTCCGCAGATATTCTGGGATGCAGGCTATGCCTGGCAGGACGGCAGGAAAGGCGGCTACCTTATCTATTATTCTCTTTGGAACAGGGAAGAGGAAGCCTACGACAGGATGTATTATTCCTATGCCGATGAGACGTTTACCACGCTGACGCAGCCGCGGCTGCTGTTTGACTGGGGGTATGCCACCATAGATGCGGACATCAATTACGTGCCGGCAGACAGCATGTACCACCTCATGATAAAGAAGGAAGGCGGGCAGCCGGGACTTTTCACGTCCGTAAGCAAGTCGCTGACAGGGCCATGGCCTGAGCCTGATACCAAGGACTTTGTCAACTTTGAAGGCAAGAAGAAGTGTGAGGGCGTATCGGCCTTCCAGCTTGTAGGAGACAGCACGTGGCGCATCGCCTACATAGAATATTCTTCCAAGCCGCGCAATTACCGCATCTGCAAGGCGGATAAATTCATGCGCAACTTCTCTTCCCCGCAGAACATCGAGGGCGTGAACGGTCCGCAGCATGGGTCTTTCATGCGTATCACGCAGGAGGAGTATGACCGCCTGCAGAGATGGAGCGACGAACAGGAGGCAAAGCATCTTGCCCCGAACGTCAGCAACCCCGTCATTGCAGGCCTGTATGCCGACCCGGAGATTCTTTTCTCGCAGAAGACAGGAAAGTATTATCTCTATCCCACCACTGACGGCATGGAGGGATGGCAGGGGCATGACTTCAAGGTGTTCTCTTCAGGCGACATGAAGACGTGGACGGAAGAGGGCACGATAATCGACCTTGCCACTGACCAGGTCTCCTGGGCAAAGGAATATGCCTGGGCTCCGTGCGCCGTCGAGGTGGCTTATCTCAAGGGAAAGATATGCAATACGCCGGAGATGCTGGCAAAGTTGGCAGCAGAGCGTGCAAAAGCAGAGAAGAAAGGAAAGCCGTCAAAGAAGATTTCATACAAGACTTTCTACTATTTTACGGCAGGAAAGCGCATCGGAGTAGCCGTAAGCGACGACCCCGCAGGACCTTTCGTCGAGCCATTGGGCAGGCCGCTCCTTGACAAGGCACCGCAGGGACAGGGCGGACAGGTCATTGACCCCGACGTCTTCCAGGACCCGCAGACGGGAAAGTACTATCTCTATTGGGGCAATTCCTATCTTGCCGTCTCCGAACTGGCTGACGACATGGTGAGTATCAAGGACACAAAGGTGCTGATTCCACGCGCAAGGAAACGCGACTATAACTACAACGAGGGTACATACGTGTTCTACCGTGACGGAAAATACTATTTCTCATGGTCGGAGAATGATACCCGCTCGGCTTACTACCGCGTGCGCTACCTTATCAGTGACTCGCCGACGGAGTTAGTCCGGGATGGCAGACCTGCCTTGACCGAGAAGACGATAGTCATCTCTCAAGACCCTTCAAAGCAGATATTCGGAACCGGCCATCACTCGGTAGTCTGCAAGCCGGGCACCGATGAATGGTACATAGTATATCATCGTTTTGCTCGCCCCGAAGGCATCAAGAAGGGATGGTCAGCCGGTTACAACCGTGAAGTATGTATAGATAAACTGGAATTCAACGAAGATGGAACCATCAAGTCAGTCAAGCCGACTCTGTAGCCTGTTCGCTACGTTCTTCCGTATAGGATTGTTCACCTTCGGAGGCGGGTATGCAATGATACCCATCATCGAGGCGGAGGTGGTAGATAAACACAAGTGGATAGACAAGACGCAGTTTCTTGACCTCATTGCCGTGGCTCAGACCTGCCCCGGAGTGTTTGCAGTCAACATTTCCACGTTCATAGGCTACAAGTTGCGCAAGACGGCCGGAGCTTTCGCCTGCGCAATGGGGGCGGCCCTTCCCTCGCTTCTCATCATCCTTGCCGTCGCAATGTTCTTCAGGCAGTTTCAGGATGTTCCATGGGTGGCTTCGATGTTTGCAGGCATCCGCCCTGCCGTCGTAGCCCTCCTCGCCGTGCCTACGTGGAATCTCGCACGCCGGGCAGACATAACGTTCCTCACCTGCTGGATTCCCATCCTCAGTGCGTTGCTTATATGGGGGTTGGGAGTCAATCCTGTCTATATCATCATTGCGGCAGGTCTCGGCGGTTTCGTCTATGGACAATACATCAGACCGACGGAGTAGCAGGCGCATAGTCGGTTATAAGGTTATAAGGTTTTTACGGAAGATACAAACAGCTTCTTCAAACCTCCGTATAACCTTAAAACCAAAGAAGTTGAAGCTTGCGAAACTTGAGAAACACTACATTAAAAACCATCTATCAGCCATGCTGTTCCTTACATTGTTCCTTACGTTCTTCATGATAGGACTCTTCGGATTTGGAGGAGGATACGGAATGTTGTCGCTCATCCAGACGGAAGTGGTGCACAATCATCACTGGATGACTTCTGCCGAGTTTACAAACATCGTAGCCGTCTCACAGATGACGCCGGGTCCCATAGGCATCAATTCCGCTACATACTGCGGCTACACGGCGGTCCACAATGCGTATGGGAGTATGCTTTTCGGCATTCTCGGCTCTCTGACGGCTACCTTCGCCCTCATTCTCCCGAGTTTTGTCCTCATGATTCTCATCAGCCGTACATTGATAAAATATATGGACCGCCCCGGGGTGCAGAGCGCATTTGCAGGTCTCCGTCCCGCAGTGGTGGGGCTGTTGGGCGCCGCCACGCTGCTGCTGTGTAACGGGGAGAACTTCTCCACGCCCGACAATCCCTGGAATTTCTACATTTCCCTGTTCATCTTCCTTGCCTCCCTCATCGGAGTATTGATAGTGAAAGTCAATCCTGTCAAAATGATACTGTATGCGGCATTTGCCGGCTTGGTCCTGCTGTGAAGCGGCATTGTAGCATTTGCAGCGTCATTTCCTGCAGTTTCTCCAGGAATTGTCACAAGCAAGAATTCTCCTTGTAACACACTGATAGACAATAGGTTGTAAAAGCGTTGATATTACAGTGCAAAAGCGTTGATATTACCTTGTAAAAGCTTGGCTTTTACAAGGTAATATCAACGCTTTTGTTTTGCCATCTCAATATCGCCCTTTTCAGCTGTCTTTTCCATGGTGAAACAATAGTGAAATTTGTTGTTTTGTTGTTTAGTTGTTTTGTTGTTTAGTTGTTTGTTTTTGCAAATGAGAAAAGCTATCAACAAGACCACAAAACCACAAGACCACAAAACCACAAGACCACAAGACCACAAGACCACAAAACCACGATTTCCCCTCTCACGTAAATAAAACAGTCAATTATTTCGTCGTTTGGATTATTATTTGTAATTTCGCATCCGAAACGATGGAGAATGGAACAACATAATCCCCGGCACTGCTGCATAATCAAACAAGATAACAAAGAAGACATTGGATATAATTGCATTCAGACAGTTTTTCATCGACAATTTTCCCCGGACCTGCAACCTCGCCGTCAGTCTTGTGAAGGACGATGAGGTGGCGCGCGACATCGTGCAGGATGCTTTCGAGGATTTGTTCCGCTCGGGCAAGAGTCTGAGCCAGTCTGAGATGCGTAATTACCTCTATATGATCGTGCGTCACAAGTGTGCGGATTATTATAGAAGACTTGCCGTCCACAGCAGGTACAGCGACTACGTCATACAGTTTTCTGAAAGTGAGGAATCGTGGGAGGAGCATGAAGAAAAGGTGGAAAGAGTGTACGAACTGATAGAGCGGATGTCTCCGAAGACAAGGCAGGTGATACTCGGTCATTATATCGGCAGGTTGAAGTACCGGCAGGTGGCGGAAGAAATGGAAATCAGCGAGAGTGCGGTGAAGAAGCACCTTGTCAAGGGATTGAGATTCCTGCGAAAAAATATGATGGAAATTTGCATTTTGGGGGTAACCTGTTTTGAGTTTTGTACGATTTCTAAATAAAAAGGAGGGTTCTGCCAATTAGTTTGTAACCTAAACAATTTAGTAATGGATTCAGACAAGAGAAACAACCGAGAACAGGAAATACCGATTATCACTCCACTCTCATCCGAGGAGGAGCAGCTTGTCGTGGAGGCATTGCTGCGTGGTTCTCACAGCGAAGAGGCTGTGCGTAAGGAATGGGACGGCTTTGAGAGAAGGATTGCCGGCAAGAATGACAGACGGGGATTATTGCTTAAGGTTGCGTCTGCAGCCGTCCTTGTCGTGTCTGCAGCCATGTTGTGGTTCATGCAGGCGGATAATTCCGGGCAGAACGTGGTGTATGAGGCAAGTAATGCCACGGCAGAGGTGAAGCATACGTACAGTGAGAGGGAAGACAAGCATATATCCGGCCGGGCAAATGAACAGAAAACCCATACCGTAGAATGGAAGATCGTTGACGTGCCGGCAGGAAAGGATTACAGGCTCACGCTGCCGGATGGCAGTGAGGTGTGGATTAATGCAGAATCCCGCCTCTCATACCCAACTCAGTTTGACGAAAACATCCGTGAGGTGGAGCTTGTCGGCGAAGCGTATTTCAAGGTCGTAGCGGACAAGAGTCATCCGTTCATAGTGCGTTCTGAGGGCACAAGCACCAAGGCATTGGGCACGGAGTTCAACGTGGAGGCAAGGCAGGGGGGCAGGCAGCGGATAACGTTGGTCAGCGGAAAGGTGGAAGTGTCATGCTCTCAGGCAGGAAAGACAGCGCATCTCTCTCCGAGCGAAGCGGCAATGATAGAGGGAGGGAAAATGGATGTTGCACAGGTCAATGCCGATGACATCGTATGTTGGCGTGACGGCATAGAGCTTTATGACGATGCAACCCTGAGCGAGATACTGATAAGGATAGGATGCTGGTACAACCTTACGGTAGTCTGTCGTGACGATGAGGCATTGTCCCATCGCCTGCATTTCGTCTATGACCGCACGCAGGATGTGCGGAAAGTAGTCAGGTCCTTGTCTCAAATATCAAAAACTAAGATAATTCTTGAGAAAAACACAATTTTTGTAGAATAACAGGTGTCCAAAACTACGATTTGTACGATTTCAATAGAAAATGACATGAAATCGCAATAAAAACAATCGTAGTATGAAAAAGAAACAAAGACCCTTTGCATATCCACTGATAGCGGCACTGTTGACACTGCCGTCGGGGGTGTATGCAGATGCCGCTCCAGATATTGTGGGAGTGGAACAGACGGTGGGTGAGCCGATGGCAAAGGCTCTGAAGGCACTTGAGAAATCTACAGGCTACCGCATCCGCTTTGCCTACGATGACGTGAAAGATTTTAAGGCGCAGGCAAAGCCAGATACGAAAGACATACGGAAGGCTCTCGGGCAGGTCATCGGAAACCTTCCGCTGCAGTTTTCCATTGAGGGCAGGTTTGTTGACATCTTGCCTGCAAGCAAGCCGCAATCCAAGCAGACTGCCGCCTCGCAGGGTACGCTGCAGGTGGTGGGCAAGGTAGTTGATGCCCAGGGGGAATACCTCCCCGGAGTATCTATAAAGGTACCCTCGATCAATCTTGTCATCGTGACAAACTCCAATGGAGACTTTGCCCTGCAACTGCCAAAGGGACGCACCACAAAAGTGGATTTCTCATTCATAGGAATGAAGGACCAGTCGTACCTGTTCAATGGAAAGCAACCTGTCAACGGTCTCAAGATTACCATGAAGGACGACGCCACATCTATCAAGGAGGTGGTTGTCACAGGTATATACTCACGTAACAAGGAGAGCTTCACCGGTTCGTCCAAGACCTATGATTCCCAGGAACTCAAGATGGTGGGCAACACAAACCTCATTCAGAGCCTCAAGACCCTCGACCCAGCATTTACCGTATTGGAAAATAACGAGTTCGGCTCTGACCCCAACCACCTGCCAGACCTTGAGGTGAGAGGCAAGACAAGTATCGTGGGACTGAAGGAAACGTTCGGGGAAGACCCTAACCAGCCACTCTTTATCCTTGACGGTTTTGAAACGACCCTTCAGAGTATCATGGACCTCAGCATGGACCGCATAGCATCTGTAACCATCCTCAAGGACGCTGCTTCAACGGCTATCTACGGTGCAAAGGCGGCTAACGGAGTCATCGTCGTGGAAACAAAGGCTCCGGAGATGGGAAAGCTCAAATTCTCTTACAGCGGAAACTTCAACGTCTCCTTCGCTGACCTCTCAGACTATAACCTGATGAATGCTGCGGAAAAACTTGAGTTTGAGCGGCTTGCCGGCAACTTTACATCAAATATCGCAGACTATCAGGAGTATCAGGAGGTACGTTACAACAAGCTCTTGGCCAATGTGTTGCGAGGGGTGGACACCTATTGGCTGTCGGAACCGCTGCGTACAGGACTCAACCAACGCCATTATATCAATGCGCAGGGAGGAAACGAACAGCTGAGGTATGGTATCGGTTTCAGTTACAATAAGATAACTGGAGTCATGGAGAAGTCCAGCCGTGACGTACTGAGCGGAAATATTGACATCCTCTATCGTATGGGAAAACTTACGTTCTCCAACAAACTCTCAGTGGATATCATCGACTACTCCAACCCTACCGTAGCCTTTTCGGAGTACGCCAATGCCAATCCTTACTATCCTAAATATGAAGAAGACGGCAGCGTCGGCAAATGGCTGGAATATAAGGAGAATGCGCAAAGCACTACGGATGCTTCTGCCATCGTCGGCAACCCCATGTACAACGACCAGCTTAACAGCTATGACCAGGGAGAGACCTTCAGCGTGCGCAATAACTTTAGTCTCGAATATCGTCCCTACAGCTTCTTCTGGATTAGGGCGAGGTTGGGACTGACAAAGGGGACGAGTGACGAGGAGCAATTCACGTCACCCCAGAACACGTCTTTCGACCAGGTGGATGTGCTCAAGAAAGGCTCTTACCACGACAACCGCACCGACAACTTCAGTTATGACGGAGACGTTACTGCGACGTACGGACAGTTGCTTGGTAACGTCCACCAGATAAACGCCGTGCTTGGAGCTTCAATCAGAGAGTACAGCAGTGATTCAAGAGCCTTCTCTTGCATTGGTTTCCCGGAGGGCAACTTTACGACACCGGGTTTCTCAAACCAATATACTGAGAACAGCAAGCCGACGTATTACGACAGCAAAAGCCGTAGCGCAAACTTCTATTTCAATGGAGGATATTCCTATGACAACCGTTACCTTCTCGATGTCAATGTGCGACTCGATGGTTCCTCTGTGTTCGGTTCCAACAGAAAGTTTACCAATACTTGGGCTGTAGGTCTCGCATGGAATATCCACAATGAGAAGTTCTTTGGTAATGATGACGACCTGTTCCAGATGCTGAAGATTCGTGGCTCTATAGGTAACCCGGGAAACCAGAACTTCGGTTCTTACAAGACTATCACCACATATAAGTTCAACAACTGGATGCTCAATAGTTTCGGCACGGGACTCCTCGTCGATGCTATCGGCGATCCTGACCTTGCCTGGCAGAAGACGCTTGATTTCAACGTAGGTCTTGATGTCAGCATCATCAACCGCATACATCTCAACGTAGATTTCTATCACAAGAGTACAGACCCTCTGCTCGCCTCTATCGGTACGCCGTCTTCTGTCGGTGTGTCAAACAGACTCGCCAATATCGGTAAGCAGGTGACGGATGGCTTCAATGGTACTCTCCGCTATGCCATTATCTACAAGCCAAAGAAAAGAATCAACTGGACTACAAGCCTTACGTTTGGCCACGTAAGGTCCAAATATGAGAATATCGGTTCTACCTTGGCGCAATACAACAATGAGAACATTACCAAAAACATGACACGATACTATGATGGAGGAAGCCCAACGGCATTGTGGGCTGTTCGCTCGGCTGGTATCGACCCTGCTACAGGTCAGGAAATATTCATCACAAAGGGTGGAAACTATACCTTCTCCCATTCTTATGACGACGAGGTGGAGGTAGGCGACACACGCCCTGACGTGGAAGGAGTCTTTGGCAACGTGTTCTTGTGGAAAGGTCTCTCCCTGTCAGTATATATGAGATATAGCTATGGTGGGGATACGTTCCTTGGCACGCTCTATGATAAAGTGGAGAATATCTCTGCATCAGGACTGTCGCGGAATCAGGACCGCCGTGCCCTGTACGACAGATGGCAGAAACCTGGAGACAAGGCAAAGTTCAAAGGTATTTCCCGCACGGACACGACACCGATGTCATCAAGGTTTGTAGCTGAAAACAATTATCTTACCATCGAGTCTGTCAGGCTCTCCTATGAATTCCCATCAAAGATGATGAAGAGAATAGGCGTGCAAGGAATGCAGCTCAGCGCATACATGAACGATATTGCCAGATGGTCAACCGTTAAGGAAGAGCGTGGTATCAACTATCCTTTTACCCGTAATGTGACAATGTCACTCGGCATCAACTTCTAATTCCCGTCAGAAATGAAACAGATAATATACACCTTATTTATATACGGCAGCATGGCGCTCGCTCTGGCATCATGTACGGACTGGCTTGACATCCAGCCAAGTGACCGCATTTCCGAAGATAACAATTTCTCATCTGAGGCAGGATTTAAGAAAGCCCTCAACGGAGTCTATGTCGAAATGAACCAGAACTCCCTTTATGGAAAAAACCTTACATGCGGATTCGTGGAGGTGCTCTCTCAGAGATATGCAGTAAGCGATGAGAACAAGTCTGTAAAAGAGTACATGCTTTTCAGGTATGACGGCTCTGACGCCAAGAGTATCATTGATGCCATCTGGACCACTTCCTACAAACTGATATCAAATATCAATGCAATAATAAAGAACTCAGAATCACATCGTGAGGCATTGTCGAACAACAACTACCGTATCATCAAGGGAGAAGCATTGGCCCTGAGAGCCTACCTGCATTTCGACCTTTTCAGGCTCTTTGGCCCTGCTTACAATGAGTCTTCTACGTCACAGACCATACCTTACAGGACAGAGTTCTCACTCGATGTCGCACCAAGGCTCATCAGCAAGGATTTCATGGCAAAGGTCATTGCTGACATTGATGAAGCTGACAGCCTGCTCCAGGATGTTGACCCAGTAATACAATACGGACCAAATGGAGACAAGCGTGACGATTTCCTGTGTCATCGTAATCTGAGACTGAACTACTATGCCTTACAGGCACTTGCCATGAGAGTGTATTACACCATGGGAGAGGACTCGCTTGCACTTGACAGGGCACAGAAGGTCATCGCCGTGCAGGAAACACATTTCCCATGGATAGCACCTGCAAAACTGACCTCTTCTATCCCCGACAGGATGTTTACGTCGGAGATTCTCTTCGGGCTGCAGAACCTGCAGCGGGGAAGCGTTTACATCAACAGCTTCGATGGCTCTAATCTAAAGTTGAACAATCTTCTCGCTCCCCGCTCCGATGTGGTGAAGCAGATATTTGAAAACGATCAGGTAGATTACAGATACTCTTCCGCCCTGAAGAATGTGGTGGAGATTAATGGTACGCAGTATGCTGTCTTCAATAAGTATCAAGTGAACAATAAGGACTCTATCTGCGACCAGATTATACCTATGCTGCGCATCAGCGAAGCATACCTTATAGCAACCGAACTCTCAAAGGCAAAAAGTGACAGGCTGAAATACCTCAATGAGTTCCGCAACCATAGAGGTATAAAGAGTCAGAACTGGGCAGATGACTATGACATCAAACTGGAACGCCAGAAAGAATTCTGGGGAGAAGGACAACTGTGGTTCTGGTATAAACGTAAGCAGATGACAAGCATTAAGGATGCGTTTTCATCGTACGGAACTACCGGCATCAGCGTGGATAAGTATGTCTTGCCTTTGCCTGACAGTGAGACAAAATATAACTAACATTGAATCCAACCGACAGAAAAAACTATTATGAAGAAGACTTTAATCTATATCATATTGTTTTCGTTCACAATGGTCTTCATGGCATGTGAAAAGGAACTTGACACATATTCTGGTGACAGCGGATTGTATTTCGATACAGAAGGCATGGTTCTTGACACAGTCACAGTACATTGGGGACTGAAAAATGCAGATGTGACAAAGCAGACAATCTCGCTGAAGGTTAAACTGTTTGGAGAGGTAAAGGAATATGACCGACCTTTCTCCATACAAGTGGAAACGATGGAGGATGATTCCATCCCTGCGGTCGAAGGACGTGACTATGAAGCATTTCCCACGCAATACGTAATGAAGGCTGGGGAAGCGGAAACGGTCATTGACATCACCTTACTTCGTGATGCGCACCTTGTCAACTCTCCCGCCAGATTTGGAGTAAAACTAATAGAGAACAGCGAATTTAAGTTCCTATATACACGATACGGAGCTCAGCATGTCAACGATACTACCGTAGAGTCAAGACCGCTCGACTACCAGCGTGCCATCTACATGGATGAGAAATTCTCCATACCTTCATGGTGGTCTTACTATGGTGAACCTCTCTTCGGAACGTTCAGCTCGAAGAAGGCGGCACTTATTTGCGAAGTGATGGGCATCGACCGTGAACTATGGATGAAGGACATCGTAGGAGGTCTCGGATACGGTTACTTGAAGTTCTGCGGAAAGTATATGTACCGATGGCTGCAGGAGAATCCTCAGACGGAAGATGACGGCACTCCTATGGAAATGGGAGAGAAGTCAGTGTCTTAGTTGTTTGGATCTGATAATTGGTTGTAGGTTATTGGTTTTGGGTTGTAGGTTAGGTTTGCTTTACTCTTGAGGAACCTACATTCGAAAAGCATTAATAAGCAAAAACCTAAAACCCATAACCCAAAACATGGAACTACAACTAAACAACGAAATAAACCAAACTGAAAATCAAAAAACGAAAACGTATGAACCGAATTTTTCACATAATATCCGTCGTCTGCATTGTCTTTGTATTGACGGCGTGCGCAGATGACAAAGGCAACTATGACTATCACGACATCAATGAGGTTACCGTAGAGGGGGTTCCATCCAATGACGTGATGACAAAGGTAGCATTCATCGACCACCTCACCATAGACCCAAAGATATCTTCTTCATTCGGCATTGATGATGAGGACAATTATGAATATACATGGATTATACTTCCCTTCGGCAAGGACTTCAACCAAATAGACGATATTGACGCTTGTACGTTCAGCCACTCTAAATCTATTGACGAACTCGTCACATGGAGTCCAGGCGACTACTCCGTTTTCTTCAAGGTGAAGGACAGAAGCAACGGACTGACTACCATCAGGAGTTTCAAGCTGAGAGTGAAGTCAACGACTTCCGAGGGATGGCTCGTGCTATGCGATGATGGGGGAAAGCCGAGGATGGATGTAATCTTCAATGTCAGCGACAAGGAGGACCTCATTGCACACGACCTATGGCAGAACAATGACTTCAACCCAGGTGCTCCCAAGCGTATCATCTACAACTATCAGCTTAATGAGACCTCCACTCTTCTCGTGACCGACAAATCTACATACAACCTTGATGTCACTGACCTGCATTATGGGGAGGATAATGAACTCATCTGGAGATTTGGGGCAACGCCCGAATATGTGCGCGTGGCAGCGTCTGCCAAGTCTCAGTTCTCCGTCAGCAACTTCTGGATTATCATTGATGACAAAGGCGAGGTTTATTCCCTTGACATCAACAACAATGGCCTGTTTGAATTCCCTCTCAATAAAATTGACGGAAAGACGGAGTTCAAGGCTGCCCCGTTTGTCGGCGTCTGCTACAACAATACGGTGCAGGGCGCTCCCATTGCCTACCTTTACGACGAGACGCATAAGCAGTTTCTTGTGATAAGAAACAATTCGCAATATCCTTCTGTTACGACGTTCAATGAGGCTTCACCGCTGTTCTCCGCACAGACAGGACGCGACATGCTCTGGATGGAATCTACCAAGACGGGAAATGTCTATGCCATTCTCAAAGACCCAGAGACAGCGAAGGTGTATTTCTACGGCATGGAGATGAGCGGAAAGTACGTACCCGCAGCTCAGTGGTGGCAGCAAGGCACATACGAGGAATACAACTACCAGCATTACTACGGCGAGGTCACGGGCGAAGGTATTGCCTCTGCCTCGGCATTTGCCTTCCACAGTCAGTTCCCATACCTCTTTTATGTCAGCGGAAACAAGGTGTTCCAGTTTGACATGGGACATCCCGAAGAGCCTGCGCAGGAGGTGCTCTCCCTCCCCGGTGAGACTATCCGCACGATACGCTTCTGCCCCATGACGGCTTGGGAGGCTTATGAGGAATGGGAAAGGCAGCGCACGTACCAGCTTGTAGTGGCTACCGTCAGCGACGGCGAGGCGGAGGACAGGTGCGGCAACGTGAGAATGTACGACGTGCCTAACCTCATGCAGCCGCTGAGTCTTGTCAAGGAGTACCACGGACTGGGAAACATTGTGGATATTACATATAAGGAACGAAAGAAATAATCAACGACATGAAAACGACGTTATCAATCCTGGCAATGCTCCTGCACGGCTCTCTCATGACTGTTGCGGGAAGCGAATATACCGTCAGGGGAAAGGTATGCAACCACAGTGGGCGCATCGTGCTCGTCACCATTCGCCCCGATGCTTCGCTCGACACGCTGGACACTTCCGTAAGGGCGGACGGCACTTTCTGTTTCTCGGGAAACGTCACAGAGCCGCTGTCTGCAGAACTGAGGGCTTATGACTCCCGTCTCGCAGTGCCGCTCTATCTTGAAGGAGGAGTGACTGAGGTCACGGCCGACGTCAGGAAGCCTGACGTGTATGAGATAAAGGGTGGGGGAATGCTGCAGCAGTGCGCCAATGGTTTCTATGTAACTGAGCGGCGCATTGCCGAAGAACTCGACTCTGCCGTCAGTGCGACAAAGAAAGCCTATGCCGACGACCCATCCTTTGCAAGGATACAGATTCTCGGCATCCGGCAGCAATATGAGGAGAAATACAGTGAGGCTGAGGCTGACTTCCTGCGTCGGAACGACAACTTGGTCGGTGCAACCCTCGTGGGCAGGAGGATGGCCACGCTCATACGTTCCAAGGCCTTGCCTGAACGGTGGGCCTTGCTCGGACCCAATGCCCGTGCCACCGTCTATGGACAGCTGATGAAGCCTCACGTGGAGAAACTGGAGAGGATTATCGTGGGAGGCACTGCGCCCGACCTTGTACTGAGGACTCCCGAGGGAAAGACTCTGTCGGTGCATAGCGTCAAGGCAAAGATTAAGATTCTCGATTTCTGGGCTTCATGGTGCGGGCCATGCAGGGCGGAGAATCCTACGGTGAAGCGTCTCTATTCCCTTTACCACGACAAGGGACTGGAGGTCATCGGCATCTCGCTCGACAATGACCTCGAAAAATGGAAAAAGGCTATCGCAGACGACGCATTACCGTGGATTCATATCTCCGACCTGAAGGGATGGAACAGCATAGTGACTGACGTATATGAGGTACACGGCATCCCTCAGCTCTATATCCTCGACGAGAACAACAAGGTGATTGCCGAGGGACTGAGAGGAAAGAAACTTGAAGAGTTCGTGGAGAGGGAAATGGGCTTGCAGCCATAGTCTTTGTGGTTTTCTCTACGGTTTTACGGTTTTATGGTTTTACGGTTTTACGGAGGTTTGTAAGGCTGTTTGTTTTCTCTACGGTCATGTGGTTTTATGGTTTTACGGAGGTTTGAGAGGGCTGATTGTAACTTCCGTACAACCTTACAACCTTACAACCGTATAACCTTACAACCGTATAACCTTACAACCGTATAACCCTATAACCGTAAAACCGTAGAGAAAACCAAATAACAAATAATATCATAACAACAAAAAAACAGCAATTATGAAGAAATTTTACACACTTCTGACAGCCTTCGTACTCACAGCAGCACCGGAGGCAATGGCAATCACCGTAGATGACCTCGTAGGAGAATATTCCACTGCAACCGATGGCAAGACAAAACTTACAGCCAGCGGCATCATACCCACAGCTCTCGACTTCAAGGAATATGTCACCACAGTGAAGAAAGTGGATGAGACTACTGTCCGCATCTGCAACTTTGCCAACTGCAACGTGGAAATTACCGCAAAGGTGAACCTCGAAGAGAAGACGTTGGAGATTACTGACAGGACGTTCCCCCTCAGCGGAATAGGTTTCTCTTTCCGCCCATACGCAGAGAATGACGGCAAGCTGACGCAGGACGTGGAGGGAACAATCACAGGCTCGTTCAACGATGATGCCACGGAGATAAAGATCGGAAAGTTCGGAATGTTCTATGGAAGTAGTGAAACCTCTTTTTGGTATTGCTACGGTTCTTCCACCCTTACCCCTAAGAAAGCGGATGGTACCGCACTGAAGACTTTCACTGCCTCCTACACCATCGACGGATGGAGCGACTATGCTTCAGGCACGTGCAGCGTGGAGGTATTTGAGAACCATTTCCTGCTGAAGGATTTCATGAAGGAAGGAAAGAGCATCAAGTTCACGTACGATGATGGGGACAAGACAATCTCGATGAAGGATCCTGTGTTTGCGTATGGCTCCCCTTCTTACGTCAATTCTGGAAACGGCGCTTGGTACACTTCTTACATTGCCGACAAAGATGCTCTGGTATTCTACCCTGAGTACAAGAAATGTTCTTACTCCATAGATGACAAGGGTGGCAATATGATTATATATTGTGAGTATTACAAGAACGAAAAAGACCTTAAGCCAGCTATTCTCTTCTCCACTTCCATAGTATGGGGCGAGGCTGCTTCTGGTATTGCCGATGTCAAGTGCGAAAGTCTGGACAACAGCAACGCTATCTACAATCTTCAGGGCATGAGGGTGAATGCCAAGAATCTCAAGAAGGGCATTTACATCGTGAACGGCAAGAAGGTCTGGTTTGAGTAGGATTGCAGTTTTGTTGTTTAGTGGTTTTGTTGTTTAGTGGGTTTGTTGTTTTGTTGTCTTGTTATTTTGTTATTTTGTTATTTGTCTTCGCAAATGAGAAAGATATCAACAAAACCACTAAATAACAAAACCACTAAACAACAAATTTCAACTAAACAACAAAACAACAAAACCAACCAACAACCAATAACCAACTAAACAATAAAATAACCTGCCAGCAGTGCTCCGTTCCATCCGAGACACCACAGGGTGACCGCCAGCAATGCGTACGACAGGAAACGGATAGAGGACTCCTTCAGCAGGTATGCCATGGATATGGGCAGGACGAAGAGGTAGTGTGCCGACATGATATATACCTCGTTGATTCCAAAGCCGAGACCGACGTGAAGGAGAAGGTCCGTGAACAGGAAGGACAGGGATGTCCAGAGAAACAGGCTGTGACGCCCTTTCCATATACCCATGAAGAACAGCATGACGAGAAATACTTCCACAGCATAGTTGACGTAACCCAAGGGGGTCGTCGTGTCATATCTCACTATAAGGGGACGGTTGCGCAGCACGTCGCCCAGCAGGTGGTCTTTGTGCAGCTGTATGCCTTCGCCCAGCATGCATTCTATGATGACATCCTTGCGGGATGTCGTCTTGTCGGTCCACCGCATGAATTCTCCCTGCATGAAGGGCTTGCCCGTGTTCCTGTTCCATATCTTCTTGCTGTCGCGCTGTTTCTTCGCCCGTGCCCTCTCCGTGATGACTTTCTTTACTTCGGCATCAATCTTTGCCTTGTCCGCCGTGCCGAGAGAGTCTTCCATCTTTTTGCGTATCAGTGCCCTCATGGCCTTGTCTTTCTTCTGCCTTATCTCTTGGCGTGCCAACTCTTTGGGCAGGACATAGTGCCGGTATTCCCAGCGGGCGAAGCTCCATATCATGGCAGAGGGGACTGCGACGGCCAACAGGAGGTAGCGCCATTCGAAGAATCTCCTGCGTCTCGTGAAGAGGGCAGAGAGGAATACCTTCAGTCCGTTGTTGAGGGAAATGCCTGCCGTGAGCAGAAAGAGGATGACGCTCTGCCACAGGTTCAGTGCCGACCCGTCCTTGAGCTTGCGTCCCGATATGTAAAGAGTAAGGGTGAGCGCCGACATCGACATGATGAAATGGTCGGGTACCATGGCAGAAAGCATTATGTAAGCCATGCTGAAAGTCAGTCCTGTCAGTATCCACGCATCCATTTTCCTCACGCCTATTATCTCAGAGAATATCCTGTACATGAAGAGGGCTGAAAGGGAGGAGCAGGACACGAGTATCAGGGCTGTGATGAAAATGGCGCAGTTGATGCCCGTCAGCATGATAAGTCCCTGGTTTATCATATAGAACGGCCACATGAAGAATGCAAGCAACGGGTGTCTATAGACATTGTAAGCCGTGTCCCACTCAGATATGACCTGATATGTCAGGGGGTCAAACCCTGACATATGGAACTTGCCGACAAAGAGTTTGCGGTAGTTGTCCGTCAGCACTGTGAAATCGTCGTAATACCATGCTATGGTGACTGCGTTTATCAGGACAAAGAAGATAACCGCGGCAAGCAATACGTATCGTTCCTCTTTACGAATGGAGAGCATTTGGTTTTCTCTACGGTTTTACGGTTTTATGGTTTTACGGTTTTACGGAGGTTTGAGAGGGCTGATTGTAACTTCCGCACAACCGTATAACCCTATAACCTTATAACCGTTATTTTGTTGTTTTGTTGGATTACATCCGACCTTTTCTCGCCAAGGCAATGATTGAGCAAGCTCATCATTGCTCATCAGGCTTATCGGAAACGTTGGATTTTCTTAGACCAGGTCGAAGAATACCTGTTGTTTTGTTGTTTTTGTTGTTGTGTTGTCTTGTTGTAGTTCCTGGTTTTGGGTTTTAGGTTTTTGGTTGTTGGTTAGTTAGCTTTTCTAATGGAGAATTTCTCAAGAGGGGAGTCTATCTAACCAACAACCCAAAACCCAAAACCTGGAACTACCACAAGACAGAGAAACAATTATCCAACCAACTCAATCCCTTCGTCGCTGATAGTGATGAGCCTGCGCTTGTAAAGGTCGCCGATGGCACGCTTGTAGGTCTTCTTGCTGACTTGAAACTGTTCGCGGATTTCCTCCGCACTGCTTTTGTCGCCGAGCCGGCAACGACCGCCACGATACTCTAAATAGCGGAGAAGGTACTCGGAAAAGTCTTCCGTGTGCTTGCGGCCGAAAGGCTGGAGGCTGATGTCTATCTTGCCGTCAGGACGTATCTTGGAGATATATGCCTCGACCCTGTCTCCTGTATGCAGC
Source organism: uncultured Prevotella sp. (assembly GCA_945787895.1). Taxonomy (GTDB): domain Bacteria; phylum Bacteroidota; class Bacteroidia; order Bacteroidales; family Bacteroidaceae; genus Prevotella. The sequence goes on from CALZJQ010000014.1 coordinate 19,993, forward strand.
TCACGGAATATCTGAGTGTCGTAGAGCAGGGCAGGGTATTTGTTGTCTATGATTGCCTTGAAGCCCAGGTCGGTCTTTTGCCATACCAAAGCCTCTACTTTCTCTCCCACCTTGAGGGTGACAGGCTTGCCGCCTGCAGTCACGGGACAGCCCCCCTCGTCCACTTCGTATGCCGTGCCGTCACTGCCAGGCCTTACAGTCCTCAGATAATGCTCCACCTTTGCCGAGGCTACGATGCGGAAGCTCTCGTCGTCGAGATGGACGTGGACTATGTACGACCGTCCCTGCACCATGCGCTGCTTCTGCTCGCGGAAAGGGCAGAAGAGGTCTTTCATCAGTCCCCAGTCAAGGAATGCACCATATTCATTGACCCATGCCACCTCAAGGAAAGCAAAATCTCCCACCATGGCTTTTGGCTCTAAGGTCGTGGCTATGCGTCGCTCTTCGTTGTCGAGATATACGAAGACTTCAATTTCATCTCCTATTGCGAGGTCGTCGGGGACGTAGCGGTTTGGCAGGAGTATCTTTCCTTCCTCGTCACCTTCAAGATATACTCCAAATTCTACTTTCCACGATGCTTTCAAGCGATTTTTTCTGCCTAATAATATTTTTTTCATAAGGTGTGTCTGTTTGAAAAAAATGCGCTACTCCTCTATCTGTCCGTCTTTCATGTGAATACAACGGTCAGTAATCTGTGAGAGACCCTCGTCATGGGTAACGATGACAAAGGTCTGACCATATTTGTCACGCAGGTCGAAAAATAATTGGTGAAGCTCGGCCTTGTTCTGAGAATCGAGAGACCCCGATGGCTCGTCAGCGAAGATGACTGCGGGATTGTTGACGAGCGCACGGGCTACGGCTACACGTTGCTTTTCTCCGCCTGAAAGCTCAGCAGGCTTGTGGTCAGCACGCTCTGACAGTCCCATGAAGGCAAGCAGTTCTTCGGCACGCGCCTTCGCCTCACTGCGCTTGCTGCCACGTATGAATGCCGGTATCATCACATTCTCCAAGGCCGTGAACTCGGGCAGCAGCTGATGAAACTGAAAGACAAAACCGACATGCTGATTGCGGAAATCTGACAGTTTCGTCTTGGAGAGCCTGCTGACATCCACGCCATCCACCATGACCGTGCCGCTGTCAGCCTTGTCCAATGTACCCATAATCTGCAGAAGGGTGGTCTTACCGGCTCCGCTCGGTCCTACTATGCTTACTATCTCCCCTTTGTCTATGTGGAGATCAATGCCCTTCAGCACCTCAAGGTTGCCGAAGGATTTCCTTATTCCTTTTATTTCTATCATGTTTCTTCTGTTGTTTTGCAATGCTTTCCTCATGCGTCCGTACTCCTTGACTTGGCCGCAGGGAAGTGTTGTCTTATACGTCGTAGGCTGGAAACGCATTTCTTCATGCTCTCCCAGATGCTTTCCTGCTCACGGTGCTGCGTCGTGGCGAATGTCATCATGTCGGGTTGGCTGCCGTACTGGTCCGGGAAGATAATCATTACGTTGCCGTATCTGTAGTAAGTGGTGAGTTCGTCGGGCAGGCGTTCCATTGCCGACTTGTAGGAGACCGTACCCTGACGTGCAGTCACGACGACCAGCATCTGATGCTCTTCCACCTCTGCCGCGAGAGCCTTGAAATCATTCCAGTGGTTCATGGCGGCATATTCGGCACGCATACTGCCGTATTTGTTTTCTGCGAAAGCCCTGATGAGGGCGAGAGACTCCTCGCGTCCGTGGAAAACGATGCGGCAACCCAGACGGCTTACCATGCGGGAAATGCGCTCAAGCCACCTGTAGAAGCCCGGCTCAAACTCCGCCCTCGAAGGGACTGCTACGTGGAACACGCGGATTGTGCTGAGCGGTATGGTGCAGCGGGCAATGATTATCTGTCGATTGAGCCCATTGAACAGACTTTGGGCAAACTGTCCCCAGAAACGACGGGTGGAGTTGTCGTGGATGTGTTGTCCGAGGATAATCTCCGAAGCATCGTTCTCCTTGAAGGCGTGTTTGATGCCGTTGGCAATGTTGGTAGCGAGACGTACCTGCGTCTGCACCTTGACATCGGAGGCAGAAGCCTTCTGTTGGATATGTTTCAGGAGCCGTTGTCCCTCACGTTTGTTGTAAATGGCGTCAGCGTCGTCATACACCACGTTGAGGGCTATGAGTCCGCGTCCTAATTTCTCGTTGCGCATCAGCATGGCAAGCTCAAGCAGGGTGTCACAGGTTTCAGGATATTTCACGGGGATAAGCATCTTTTCGTCATCCCCATTGTTGTCCTTCTCGCTCATCTTGCGTCGTGATTTTCGATGAAGGACTATGTCACGTGAGGCATAGTCGGTGAGGATGGTTGAGATAATACATGTACACAAAATCATCATCACTACGCCATTGAGTACTTCGTCGTCTAAAAGATAATGCCCCGGCGATATTTCCAGATTGAGACCTATCATCACCATCGCTATTCCGCCGGCTGCGTGTGCTGATGTAATGCCAAACATCAGGTTGCCCTCGCGCCAAGAACGACGGAAGAGAAAGCATGAGAGATAGGCTGCGACACCCTTGCCTATCGTTCCAAAGAATACCATGCACAATACTATCGTCAGTATATTGCCACCTTCAAACAGTATTCTCGCATTAATCAGCATGCCTACACCGATAAGGAAGTAGGGGATGAATATGGCATTGCCAATAAACTCTATGCGATTCATCAATGGTGAGACGGAGGGGATGAAGCGATTGAGTATCAAACCCGAGAAGAAAGCTCCGAAGATTCCCTCCAAACCTATCAGTTCGCAAGTGGCGGCACTGATAAACATGAGGGACAGAACGAAGATATATTGCATCACGGAGTCGGAATATCTCCGCAGGAACCATCGCGTCAGGTGACGGATGACCCATGTGGTCACGGCGCACCATGTCAGAAACTTCACCGTGAAGAATATCCAGAACATTGTCCCCGTGCCGCCTGTTATGCTTCCTACCAACGCAGCTACTACAACGAGAGCGAAGAAAAGTGACAACATGGAGGCGCCTACAGAGAGAGTAGAGACACTATTGCGGTGTAATCCGTATCTTATGATGATGGGGTAAGCGATGAGCGTATTGCTCGACATGATGCATCCTATCAGTATGGAGGCTAACGGAGAATAGCCGAGATACCACGTGCAGGAGTAATAAGTGAGAATAAAGGGTATCATGAAAGTGAGTATTCCAAAGACTGAAACTTTGTATAAATCCTTCTTCAATCCTTCCATGTCCATTTCTATCCCTGCAAGGAACATAATGTAAAGCAGTCCGACACGACCGAAAAGCTCAAAACTCGAATCACGCTCCAGAATATTCAACCCGAACGGACCTATCAAGACTCCTGCAAGTACCATTCCGATGATATGAGGAATACGAAGTTTTCCCATTACGATAGGCGCAACAAGGATAATCAGCAACACCATGCAGAATATCAAAGTGGGATTAGTAATAGGAAAATATTGGGAGAAATCAAGCATTTTTATTGACGTTAGGCATTAATTACGATGCAAAATTGCAAAAAAAATATCAAAATATCGAAGATTATTCCGAAAATTTGTACTTTTGCAGTGCAATTATACATTATATGTAATAACAACTAAACAAAACAGAAGAAATGAAAGTAGCAATTGTTGGCGCAAGTGGTGCGGTAGGACAAGAGTTCCTTCGCATCCTCGATGAGAGAAATTTTCCTATGGATGAGTTGGTTTTGTTCGGCAGTAAGCGTTCTGCTGGTACCAAATATACATTCAAGGGTAAGGAATATGAGGTGAAACTCTTGCAGCACAACGATGATTTTAAGGATGTTGACATAGCGTTCACCTCTGCAGGGGGAGGCACAAGCGAGGAGTTTGCTGAGACGATAACAAAGTATGGAGCTGTGATGATTGACAATTCCAGTGCGTTCCGTATGTGCGATGACGTACCATTGGTAGTGCCTGAGTGTAATGCAGAGGATGCTCTCAACCGTCCCCGCAATATTATCGCAAACCCTAATTGTACTACTATCATGATGGTGGTGGTGCTGAAACCTATAGAAAAGCTCTCACATATCAAGAGAATACACATATCAAGCTATCAGAGCGCATCAGGAGCCGGAGCTGCTGCAATGGCTGAACTTCAGCAGCAATACAAAGAACTCATTGAAACAGGAGAGGCTAAGACCATTGAGAAATTCCCACACCAGTTGGCTTATAATGTCATTCCTCAGATTGACAAGATGACGGGAAATGACTATACCAAGGAAGAAATGAAGATGTTTAATGAGACACGCAAGATTATGCATAGCGATGTGCGTACCAGCGCAACGTGTGTACGTGTGTCTTCTTTGCGCAGTCATTCTGAGTCTGTATGGGTAGAGACAGAGACCCCTCTGACAGTAGAGCAGGTGCGCGAAGCATTGAAAGCGGCTGAAGGCGTGACACTTGTCGATGATCCTCAGAACTATATCTACCCCATGCCTCTCGAAAGCGCAGGCAAGGATGATGTTTACGTAGGACGCGTGCGTCAGGATTTGGCTAATGACAATGGTATTACTCTGTGGCTTACAGGAGACCAGATACGTAAGGGAGCGGCTCTTAACGCTGTTCAGATAGCAGAATATCTCATCAAGGTGGGCAACGTGAAGTAGTTGTTTAGTTGTTTAGTTGTTTAGTTGTCTGGTTGTTTGGTTGGTAGCATTCGACTCAATTGCCAAGACAAACAACCAAACAACCAGACAACCAAACAACCAAACAACCAAACAACCAAACAACCAAACAACCAAACAACAAGACAACCCCACACCTTTATATAATAGTCTTGAATTACACATTTCTCAATAATATCAATTCACCTGAGGACTTGAGAAAAATTCAGGTGGAAGAATTGCCTGAGGTTTGCAGGGAGCTTCGTGATGACATCGTGAAGGAACTCTCGGTAAACCCTGGGCATCTTGCGTCAAGTCTGGGAGTCGTCGAACTGACGGTTGCTTTACATTATGTCTTCAATACTCCGTATGACAGACTCGTATGGGATGTAGGACATCAGGCTTACGGACACAAAATATTGACAGGAAGACGAGATACTTTCTGCTCAAATAGAAAGCTGAATGGTATTCATCCTTTCCCCTCTCCGGCAGAAAGCGAATACGACACCTTCACCTGCGGACATGCTTCAAATAGCATTTCTGCAGCGCTCGGTATGGCAGTAGCTGAGCAAAGAGCGCAAGTACTGCGCAGCGAGAGCGGAGAAGTAAATGCAAACGGCAAACGACACGTCGTGGCAGTGATAGGTGACGGAGCCATGAGCGGTGGTCTTGCTTTTGAAGGACTCAATAATGTCAGTTCGTCGCCTAACGACCTGCTTATCATTCTCAACGACAATAATATGTCTATCGACCGTTCGGTGGGAGGTATGAAACAATACCTTATCAACCTGACCACCAATGAGTCGTACAATAAGTGGCGTGACAAAGCCGCTAAATGGTTGTTCAGCAAGGGAATACTCAATGACAACAGAAGAAAAGCCATCATACGGCTCAACAATTCCATTAAGTCAATCATTAGCGAACAGCAGAATATCTTTGAGGGACTCAATATCCGCTACTTCGGACCTGTCGATGGGCATGATGTGAAGGAAATGGTCAGAGTGCTCAACCAACTGAAAGATATGCGCGGACCAAAACTCCTGCATATTCATACAGTAAAAGGAAAAGGCTACCGGCCTGCAGAGAATGCAGCTACTATATGGCATGCTCCTGGTAAGTTTGACCCAGATACCGGAGAGCGAATTACAAGTAATGAAGAAAACCAGCCTCCAAAATATCAAGATGTTTTCGGCGAGACTCTAGTGGAATTGGCAAAGGAAAACCCTCAAATAGTGGGAGTGACTCCTGCAATGCCTACAGGATGCTCCATGAACAAACTTATGGAGGCGATGCCAAATCGTGCCTTTGATGTAGGTATTGCAGAGGGGCACGCAGTGACATTCTCAGGGGGAATGGCTAAAGACGGGCTACTGCCATTCTGTAATATTTACAGCGCTTTCGCTCAACGTGCCTACGATAATATCATCCATGATGTGGCAATACAGAATCTTCCAGTCGTACTCTGCTTTGATCGTGCAGGATTAGTAGGAGAAGACGGAGCAACACACCACGGAGTTTTCGATATGGCGGCATTAAGACCTGTGCCAAATATTACCATTTCGTCTCCGATGAATGAGCATGAGTTACGAAAACTTATGTTTACAGCTCAGCTTCCTGATAAGGGAACGTTCGTCATTCGCTATCCGCGTGGACGCGGTGTGCTCGTCGATTGGCGTTGTCCGCTTGAGGAAATCCCTGTAGGTAAAGGCAGGAAACTGACAGAAGGCGAGGATATTGCAATCCTTTCCATCGGTCCTGTTGGAAATACCATTCAGGAAGTGATAAGCAATCTTGGACCAGATGCAGGCATTGCACACTATGATATGCGTTTCCTTAAACCTCTTGATGAAGACATTCTCCATGAGGTAGGGCGCAATTATCGTAGGATAATCACGGTGGAAGATGGAGTGAGGAATGGCGGTATGGGCTCTGCCATAATGGAATGGTTCGCTGATAATGAATATGATGTACACGTAAGACGTCTCGGAATGCCTGACACATTCGTAGAACATGGTACTGTAAACGAACTTCAACATATTGTCGGAATTGATTCTGAGGGAATACTCTCTGCCATAAAGAAAGAAACAATGCAGAAAGATGCTAATATATAGGATAGGAAAGGAATACGCTTAATGGTATAACAAGAGAAGAATATGAAAATAGTCATAGCAGGAGCAAAGGCAATAGGTGCCTATTTGGCGAAATTGCTTTCGAGGAATAATGAGGATATTACCCTTATTGATAGCAATGAGGAGAGTCTTGACAGTATTAGTGCAGACCTTGACGTACTGACGCTACACGATACCCCGGGTAGTATTTCGGCAATGATAACGGCGGAGGTTCCTCATTGTGACCTTTATATTGCAGTGACAAGTGACCAGCATGTGAATATGAACTCCTGCTCTCTTGCCAAATCCTTGGGAGCAAAGCGCACCGTGGCAAAGGTGGAGGACTATGAATTTGCAAATCCTGATTTTTCAGACCATCTGCATAGGGTAGGCATCGACTCCATTATCTACCCCGAACTCCTTGGAGCTAAGGATATTATCAACGGACTGAAAATGTCATGGGTCAGACAACGATGGGATGTGCATGATGGAGCACTCGTGATGCTCGGCATAAAATTACGTGAGACGGCTGAAATTCTCAATCGCCCGCTACGTATCCTTTGCGGACCTGATGACCCTTATCATATCGTTGCCATAAAGCGTGGCAATGAAACAATCATTCCTGGTGGTAATGATGAATTGAAACTCAATGATATTGCCTACTTCATGACAAAGCGCAACTTCATTCCGCTTATTCGAAAACTGGTAGGTAAGGAGCATTATGCAGATGTGAAGAACGTAATGGTCATGGGAGGCGGAAAGACTGCTGTGCGTACTGTCGCTACTCTGCCTGAATATATGAAGATGAAAATCATTGAGATAGACCCACAACGATGTGAACGTCTCAACGATATCCTCCCCATAAACGATAATGTGATGATAATCAATGGAGATGGACGAGATGTCTCCTTGCTTATCGAAGAGGGCATCAAGAGTACACAAGCTTTCGTAGCTCTCACAGGAAATGCCGAGACTAACATCCTTGCTTGTCTCACAGCAAAGAGATTAGGCGTGAGAAAGACTGTCGCTCTTGTAGAAAATATCGACTATATCGATATGGCAGAGAGTCTCGATATCGGCACTATCATCAACAAGAAAGCTATTGCTGCAAGTCATATCTACGAGATGCTCATGAGTGCAGATGTCTCTAACGTGCGTTTCCTTATGGCTGCTAACGCTGATGTGGCAGAGTTTGTAGCCCAACCTGGTTCTAAGGTGACACGAAAGAAAGTCTTCGAACTCGGTATTCCATACGGTATGACCTTTGGAGGACTTGTACGTAATGGCGAGGGAATGCTTATTTCTGGTGGCACACAGATACAGGAGGGAGATAATGTCGTCGTGTTCTGTCATAATGCAGACATGAAACGCATAGAGAAATTCTTCGTTTAGCCTTTGATATTTGTGGAGAAACGCATTGAAAAATACCTACTTCCCTCAGAAAAATGAATACTAAACTGATATGTAAGATATTAGGGTCGCTCCTATTCCTTGAGTCCTTGTTTATGATATTTTGTCTTGTAATCTCGATAAGGTATCATGAGGATGATTTGTTCGCTTTTTTAGTCTCTATATTGATTACTCAAGGCTTCGCATTTATATTCAGATACATAGGACGCAATGCGGACAATTCTCTTGGAAGACGAGAGTCTTTCCTTGTTGTCACGCTCGCATGGAGCGTCTTTAGTCTTTTCGGTACGTTGCCATACATGATAGGAGGGTACATTACAGACTTTACCAATGCGTATTTTGAGTCAATGTCAGGATTTACCACGACGGGATGTACTATTCTTGATGACGTAGAGTGTTTGCCTCACGGCATCCTCTTCTGGCGCAGTCTCTCGCAGTGGATAGGAGGATTGGGTATTGTTTTCTTTACTATTGCCGTCTTGCCTTCCATGGTTGGAGGTTCGGTGAAGGTCTTTTCTGCTGAAGCCACTGGACCGATAAAGACAAAATTGCATCCACGTCTGAGTAATTCGGCAAAGAGTATATGGACTATTTTCCTTGTGCTCACCATCCTCTGTGGTGTCAGTTTCTATGCTTTAGGTATGGATGTTTTTGATAGCGTCTGCCATGCCATGACCACGCTTGCCACTGGAGGCTTCTCTACTCATAATGATAGCATTGAGTTCTTCAATTCTCCTGCAATAGAATATGCCAGCACTTTCTTCTGTTTCCTTTCTGGAATAAACTTTATTCTCCTGTATAATATGGTGATAAGAGGAAAGGTGGGCAATCTCCTGCGTAATCCCGAGGTGCGCTTTTACGTTCTGATAATATTCCTTTTTTCTGTCTTTATCATGGTTGAACTTATCATAAGGAATGACTATGGTTATGAGCGTGCTTTCCGTTGCGCTGTCTATCAGGTCGTGTCATTTATCACGACCACCGGTCTTTTCAATGATGATGCCGGACAATGGCCGCACGTCACGTGGGTCGTTCTCGCAGTCTGTATGTTCATGGGAGGATGCGCAGGAAGTACGAGCGGCGGTTTCAAGTCCATCAGATGCGTCATGCTTCTCAAAATCGTGCGTAATGAGTTCGTCCATATGCTTCATCCGAGAGCTGTATTGCCATTGAGAATAGGGGATAATAACGTCCCTAATGATAAGCGTGTGACTCTCCTTGCCTTTCTTACTATCTATTGTATAATGTGTATTGTTTGTGCTTTTACGATGATAGCTGCGGGAGTGGATAATACAAATGCCATTACTATCACAATATCTACTCTCAGTAATGTAGGTCCCACGCTTGGTGTGGAAATAGGTCCTACGATGTCATGGGATCATTTGCCGGATTTTGCAAAGTGGATATGCTCATTTCTCATGCTCATGGGGCGTCTCGAAATCTTCTCTGTCCTGATAATCTTCACCCCCTCTTTCTGGAAGGATAGGTAGGTTTGTTGTTTAGTTATTTAGTTGTTTAGTTGGCTGTGCCACAAATGAGTGGTTTAGTTGTTTTGTTGTTTAGTTAATAATATTCGTCTCAATAGCCAAGACAAACAACTAAACAACCAAACAACTAAACAACTAAACAACCAACTCAAAACGTCATTCGGAACATAAACCTTATACCGTGCTTGTTGCTTGTAGGCAATTCAAGATAGTTCATGCGGCGGACATATTCTACGTGTAGTATCTTGAAAATGTTGTGAATGCCTGCGATAAGTTCGATGTAAGGTTTGTTTTTATCCATGAGATAACAACCCTCGGGAAATACCATGAGCATATCATCACCTTCGTTTTGCTTGAGGAAAGGATTGTTCTTGTCAGAGAGAGTGCCCCATAGAGCCTTGACGCCGATGAACTCACGCCATTTAAGTTTCTTGATGAGTGGTATGCGGTTGAATAATTTGCCGTTGAAGTCCCAGCTCATGTCCAGCGATACGAAGCGGTCGTTGAGGAACTCCATATTGTTGATAAGGTTGAAGGTCTCGTCCTCCATGATGTAGGAGAGGTTGGCTGCAGGGGTGATGAGCAGAGGATATGGCACTTTGTCCCATTGTATGCCGCTCTTGATGTAACAATCTATCTTTCCCCAACTCTTCATCCAGAAACGCTTGTATATGTCGAGAGTGGTGTAGTTGAAGCGATAGTCACCTCCGAGGAAGTCTTTCAGTCCGAAAACGTGATTGACAGAGAAGACTGGGGCATCAAGATTGATGGTCAATCTGCGCTGTTTCGTGTTGATAAATGTCTCTCCCGGAGCGATGCGGAGACCGATGCTCAGTTCTGTAGTGCGATATTTGCCACGTCCGTCCCATACGTGGGGATAGTCGTCTGGATTGTAAGGGCTGACAGCTTGCTGGGCGAGGGTAGTGTAGTGCATCGCTCCGCAAGCCTCGTTCTCCTCAGTCTTGAGGCTTATCGTTGTCTTGAAGCCCCATTCTTCTTCGCGTTCAAACTTCAGTTCCTGACGGTTCTGGAACATCATCTTATCCACTGTTGCCCATTTCCACGCTGTGAACACGTTATCCTTGTCCGTATGTACGAATTTGTCGCTTGGCGAGCATACATCGTACGACGAGGTGAAAGCGAGGGTGCGGCGTGGGAACTCACGCGGGAGGTACTCCTTTTTATTGAAAGAGTAGATGATGGAGCCGCTGTAATAGTTCTTTTTGCTGCCCCATGCACGGGCTGCATAACCCGAGAAGAACCAATGTTTGTTGAGGTTGGCAGTGGTCTGAGCTGAAATACGCGTGCGGAAGCCGTCGATGAAGTTGGAGGTCAGCATTGTGTTGATAGGACCTATATCCACCTTGGAATCCTTGGCGCTCGTCTCTACAAAGTTCTCTATGAACGCTTTCAGACCGAAGATGAAGTACTTGAAGCCTTTTATGTTCTCGATATGTGAAAGGAAGGAACCCATGCCGTTCTCTGCCTTGGTAAGTTCTACCTGACGGTATTTATTCCAGAAATCATCGCCACGCATCATAGCGTCAGCTTCTTTTACCTCTTTTGCCTTGCCTTTGAACAATTGTCGGGGCAGGTCATCGAAGGCATAGTCTGTGAGACGTGTGGTACGAATGACTGCTGTGCGCGTTATCCATTTGGCAAAGCATAGCTCTGCTATCATGTCATCGACGGAGAGTGACCATGAGGAGTCTGGCAGCTGCGTGAATTCCTGTATCACTTTCAGGTTCTCTACGAAGTTGACGTCGCTCTTCTTCGGTATCGTCAGTTCGCAGCGTTTTACCTGATAGCTTGAGTCGGCAAGTATATATATGTCTCCACGGAAACCAAAGTCCTGCTGATTGTTGGGCAGGAAGTTGAGGTGAATACATTTGTCTTTATCTACATACAGTGTGTCGTCTATGTAGAAGCGGTAAAAGCTGATAGCATCTTTGCCTATCGGCGAGGTGAAAGGATATTGCAACATACGTATCTGGTCATCGTAGATGTTGACATCCGTGAAGACGTCCTTCAATACGGTGGTGAGTATGTCTCCTGTCTGGAAAAGGTCGTTGATACCCGAGGAGTTTTGACCTTTGATAATTGTCTTTTCTGAGTGCGGATGCTTGCGGTATATTTTCTGTGATACGGTCTCGTCAACGGAGATAGGCAGTATTACCTTTCCCGTATAGTCGCATTTCTCCAACTGTTCTTTGAGCCATGGGTGCTTCACGAAACGCTTTGAGCGCAGGGTGTCGGCGTTTACATCGTTGAGCGCAAGAGTTATCTTTTGGTATTTGTTATATTGATAGAAGTCGCGGTTGCTGAGGTCGGTCTGCTTCTTGTGCTCTATGACCTTTTTCATCAGTTCTACGGCAGGGTTGTTTTTTCGGCTGTATTTACTTCTTTTCCTCTTTATGACTACCTCTTCGAGACTTTTTGTGTCTGGTTTAAGACGTATGTTTAGGTGGTCAGACGTAGAGTTTGTTATCCTTACGGTCTGTGATACGTAGCCTACCGCACTGAATGTCAAATCCCATCCATTGCGTCGTGCTATCTTATAGTGTCCATTTATGTCGGATATAGCAGACAATCCTCGTCCTTTATATACTACAGAGACGAGAGGTATGCTGTCTTTTGTCTCTGCATCGAGGACGTGTCCTGTAATCTGTGCGTTTGCAGGAAGCACAATAAAGAGTAATGTTATCAGTACGAAAAACAATTTTTTTACCATTGATTTTTTTATGTATTAATCCTAATTATTCTGTATTATACAGTATTTCTTTTCTGTGATTGTTCCATAGTAATAGAATTGTGTTTTTCGTGGGGGGGATAGTTGGTTTTTGGTTGTGGGTTTTTGGTTGTGGGTTTTTGGTTGGGTTACCTTTGCCTTTTGAGCAAGTCTCCATTGGCAACGCATTATCAACCAAAAACCTACAACCGAAAACCCAAAACCATCAACCAAATTAATCTATTTCTTCGTCTGCCTCGTAGCCACCCATTTCGCGGATAGCATTCTTCAGCATAGTATATTGCTGATAGAGGTTGTTGATAGGTTCTTCACCCTTTGTGTAGTCATGCATCGGTGACTTGAGGAAGAAGCTGAGGAAACGCTGTATGCCATAGCGTCCGGCACGTGCAGCGAGGTCAGAGAGGAGACAGAGGTCAAGGCAGAGAGGAGCTGCGAGGATAGAGTCGCGGCAGAGGAAATTAATCTTTATCTGCATTGGGTAACCCATCCATCCGAAGATGTCGATGTTGTCCCATCCCTCTTTGTTGTCGTTGCGTGGTGGGTAGTAGTTGATACGTACCTTGTGATAGTAGTCTGTATAGAGGTCTGGCTGAGCTTCTGGCTTGAGGATTGTTTCGAGAGTAGAGAGCTTTGATACCTCTTTGGTGCGGAAGTTGGCAGGCTCATCGAGTACGAGACCGTCGCGATTGCCGAGGATGTTGGTAGAGAACCATCCGCTGAGACCGAGGCAACGTGTGCCGATGATTGGAGCGAAACCCGACTTTACAAGTGTCTGGCCTGTCTTGAAGTCCTTGCCGCAGATAGGCATCTTTGTCTTTTCTGCAAGTTCCCACATTGCAGGGATATCCACAGTGGTATTTGGTGCGCCCATGATGAAAGGAGCATTCTCTGAGAGTGCAGCGTAAGCGTAGCACATTGAGGGTGCTATATGCTCACGGTCGTCAGCTTTCATTGCGTTTTCCAGAGCTGCGAGAGTGCCATGTACGTTTTCATCTATAGGAACATATATTTCGGTAGAAGCAGCCCAGATGACAACGATACGTGCGCAACCGTTCTTTTCCTTGAAGTCACGGATGTCCTGACGGATGGCTTCCATCATTTCCCAGCGGTTTTTGCAGTCTTTTACGTTATCTCCGTCGAGGCGTTTTGCATAGTTTTTGTCGAAAGCGGCCTTCATAGGTACGATTTTCTCCAGTTCGTCCTTTACGGGGAGAATGTCTTTCTCCTTGAGTACTTCGCAGTACATTGCGCTCTGGAAAGCATTCTGTGGGTAAACGTCCCATGTGCCGAAGACGATATCATTAAGGTTTGCTATAGGAGCGATTTCGCTGTAAGGGAGATATTTTGCATTTTCGCCCTTGCCGACACGTATCTTGTCATACTGTGTCATGCTACCTACAGGCTTGGTCAGACCCTTGCGAGCCATCAAAACACCAGTCATAAATGTTGTGGCAACAGCACCGTTGCCTACTACCATAATGCCGAGTTTTCCATCGGCTGGCTTTACATTAATCTTGTCCATTATTTGTTTATTTTGTTAAGATATTGTATTCTCTTATTGTTGTCTTTATTTTTTTTTGTCATTCCTGTGCACCATTAGTTCTCATGTATTGCGCTAAGTCTGTCAATACAAGATATGGTGTGGAATCTGTATTTTTTTCATAGTAATATCAGGTAAATAGGATAAACCGATGTATGAATCTTTGCAAAGTTAACATTTTTTTCTTAAACACGTAAAACTTTTTTAGTTATATTAAGTTTTCTAACAAAAATAAACGAATTTGTGTTCCTTTACGGAAAATTATTGTTCAAAAAAGGTCTCAATTCCCGAATTTCTGTTTAGGGATTGAGACCTTTCTTTTGTGCTTCGTAAAGCGGTTCTGACGATTTGTAACGGATGTTTCGTCAGAACTGCCGGGTAGATGCAGTTACTTTACAAACTTTTTGCCGTTCCTGCTAATCTGCAGTCCCTTGGTGTTGGCGTTGATGCGCTGACCGAGGGCGTTGTAGATAGGAGAAACGCTGTCGTCAGCCTTTTCCACTTCATGGATTCCGGTAG
>CALZJQ010000015.1 GCA_945787895.1 uncultured Prevotella sp.
CCACCAGGTATTCTTCGACCAGGTCGAAGAACCCCCGCCCCCGCCTCGCACCCCCAATAATAAGAATAAAGGAATAATCCCATCCTCACCACCCCAAAAAAACAACCCCCAAACAAAAAAACAACAAAAATATTTTGCAATAAAAAGAATAATGTGTAATTTTGCATCGCAAACCGACTACAAAGATGCGAGAAAGCAAGAATATTCTGATAAATGATAAATAATATTAACAAATCAATGAAAAAAATTTTACTAATCATTGCCACGGCAGTAACATCGCTTACAGCAATGGCACAGGAGCCGGCAAAGGGATTCTATGGAAACAAGTTTGCTGACAACTGGTATGTGGGACTACAGGCAGGCGTTGCTTCAAAGACTACTCACCAGGCAGTGCTGAAGAACATCAACCCTGATTTCGGAATCCGTCTCGGTAAGTGGATGACACCATCTTTCGGACTCGCTCTCGACGCTGAAGGATTCCTCGGCAATAAGGTATATGGCTCTGACTATACCGACGCTTCAGGCATCAAGTCATTCCAGATGAACGTACTCACGCAGTGGAACCTCTCCAATATCTTCGGAGGATACCCCGGTGAGCCAAGGAATTTCGAGGTAATCGGCAACGTAGGCATCGGATGGGGACACAACTGGGGCAACAAGTCTGGCGGCACTGCCGGCACAGGCACCATACGCAACACCCTCAACAACAAGCTCGCGCTCGATTTCGCATGGAACTTCGGTTCCAAGAAGCAGTGGCAGTTCTACGTAGAGCCTTCTATCTCATGGTTCATCGCAGGTGCCAAGTCCGAGCATATCGACCCTGCTACAGGTAAGGTGGACTTCGGTGAGGACGGAGAAGGACGCTCTCTCGTCAACTGGGACATCAACTACTCCAACCTGCAGCTTAACGTCGGTATCAACTACTACTTCCGCACTTCTAACGGCACTCACCACTTCGTCAATGTAACAGAGTGCGACCAAAGCGAAATTGATGCTCTCAACCTTACCATCAACGACCTTCGCAACAAGAGCAACGACGACGATGCACGCATAGCAAAGCTCCTCGACGAGATTGATAACCTCAAGAAAGCTCTCAAGGACTGCGAAGAAACTCCAAAGGCTGAGCCGAAGTCTGCCGACATAGAACCTACTCTGCCAGCTGTCTTCTATCAGCTCAACAAGTCTGTAATCACACCAGCACAGGCGCAGAACGTAGCTATCGCAGCACAGGTGATGAAGAACCATCCGGAACTCAAACTCATGATAAAAGGATACGCCTCACCTGAAGGTCCACACGACAACAACAACAGCCTTTCCGTACGCCGTGCAGCCGCAGTGAAGGATATGCTCGTCAAGAAATATGGCATCGACCCAGCACGTATCACCACTGAGGGTTGCGGTGAGACCGACAAGCTCTTTGAGATTTACGAGTTCAACCGCGTGGCAATGCTCTATATCGAAAGATAGGTTCTCTTGATGCGCTTTTTCTAAAGTTTCTGGACTGAAAATCATGCTTTTCCCCAGATTGTATATGAATATTTATGTAAAAAAGTCCGAAATCATAAAATTTTGAGCCTTTTTCTATATAAATATTCATATAATAAGAAAACTTTAGGAAAAAAAATGCTACCTTTGCATTCAAATAATGTTGTGCTATGACCCAAGGTAACTATGTCCTTATATATAATAAGGTGAGGCAGGCACTGGAAAAGGAACAGATGTTTCTCAACCCGGAACTGTCCCTGAAGTCACTTAGCAAGGCTGTCGGAACCAATACGGTCTATCTCTCCAAGGCTATCAACCAGGGATATGGATGCAGCTTCTCCGTCATGCTCGCTAACTACCGTATGGACTACATCGTTGCCAAGGCTCTTGAAACGGGAGAAAACATCGAGACTCTCAACGAGAAACTCGGTTTTTGGTCAAGAAGCACGTTCTACGATGTCTTCAAGTCAAGGAAAGGAGCATCGCCGAAAAGATTTATAGAAAGCATTAGGGAAAGAAGGTAGGTCGCTGACAATACAGCTGACATTCGCCAAGCGCATAGAAATTTGTATAACTTAACAAAAGTAAACAAAAGGAAAAAGAGAACCGAAACAAACCCATTGCGGAGACGATGACTCAACGTCAATTCCAGCAAAAAGGCACTACTGCCACACGATGGCTCATGGTGCCGACTTTCAATCCTTGAATAATTCAATTTTTTTAATTTATAAATTAATTTTTTATCATTATGAGAAAAAAAATCTTAAGTGCACTCTTGTTGGGTCTCTTCACAGTGGCTTCAACAAGTACATTTGTGTCTTGTAAGGATTATGATGATGACATCAGCAACCTTCAGGAACAAATCACTAAAAACAACACTGATCTCACCAAGCTCGTAAACGATAAGATCGCTATCGTTGATGCTGAGATTCAAAAAGTAAACGATGCGCTCGATGCTGCTGAAAAAGCTTGCGCTGATGCTGACAAGAAGCTTCAGGCTAACATCGACGCTGCTAACAAGGCTATCACTGATGGTGATGCCGCTACTCTCGCAGCTGCAAAGAAGGCTGTAGAGGATGCTATGGTGCAGGTTGCTGCTACCTACGCTACAAAAGCTGAACTTCAGAAAGCTCAGAGCGACCTCGAGGCTGCTTACAAGGCTGCTGACGAACTTATCAAGGCAGACGTGAAGTCTAACAAGGAAGAGATTGCAAAGCTTCTCGCGGCTGACGAAAAGCTCAATGCAGCTGTAAACACAGCACAGGCTACTGCCGACAAGGCTCTCACTCTCGCTGAGAATATCAAGGCTACTTACGCTACTAAGGATGAGCTCGCTGCAAAAATCGCTGAGGTTAACACAAGCCTCAACACTGTTAAGAGCGAACTTGAAGCAAAAATCGGTGAGAACCTTCAGGAAATCTCAGCTCTCAAGACTCGTGCAGGAAACATAGAAAGTGATGTTGAAGCTAACAAGACTGCTATCAGCACACTCAATGAACTCACAGAAAAGCACACTAAGACTCTCGAAAGCCTCAATAGTCACATGCTCGTTGTATGCGACAGCCTCAAGACTCTTGATGCTAAGATAGCTGCAAACGCTACACGCATCGAATTTGTGAAGGATTCTCTCGCTACAGCTTACACTCAGGCTATTCAGGGTGCTACACAGACTCTCAATGCAAGCATCTCTGCTTCAAACGTTCGTATCGACTCTCTCAAGGGTGCTGTAAACGATACTCTCAAAAATGTTAAGGATAGAATAGCTACTGCTGAGAAGAATATCGGCGACATCGAGGACTCTATTCAGTCTGTTAAGGATCGCGTCGAGGCTATCGAATCTCGTCTCGCTATCATCAACGCTGACCTCAGCAACCTCATCACAAGCATCATCTACAACGGTCAGACTAAGAATGCCGTAGTTTATGGTACAATGGATGCTAATAAGTTTGCTGGTAATACACGTTTCCCATACAACGCTTACAAGGGCGCTGACTCTATCAAACTTATAAACGATTCTTCTTTGATGACTGTAAACAACGGTCTCGTTTATGCTACAATCAACCCTGCTGAGATTGACTTCGCTGGATCATCTGTAAAGATTGTTAACAGCCAGAACAAGGAGCACGCTCTCTTCTCTCTCGGAAAGGCTCAGCTCGTAACTGAATCTGATCCTATTCTTACCATCACACGTACTGCTCCTGGTTTTGGTAACGGTCTCTACAAATTCGAGATTGAAGCAAAGAAGTCTGGTATCAAATCTTCTGAGTTCGTTGGTCCTAACTCTGTATATGCTACTGCTGCAACTCCTGGTACAGCACAGAATGCTTGCATCGCATACGCCCTGCAGGCTGAATATAAGGCTGGTGACTCTTCTCGTACAGTGACTTCTCACTATGACTTAGCTATCGTTCCTCAGAAGGCTACGCCAGTAACTGATGTAGATTTGAAAGCAGTTAAGCCTGGTCAGGATGTTACAGGCAAGCCATACACAATGAAGTTTGAACTGGCAGATAAAGATTCAATCGCAGGTTCATTCAAATTCGACAAGACCTCTTCTGAAGTCTTTGCTGCTTATGTAGAACTTGATACTGCTGGCAATGCTGAGTACATCAAATTCAAGGATGTAAAACTTAGCCAGAATAAAGTTCTCAAAGGTAAGGACATCGAGACTCCTATTGTGATCACAGCTCCTGAGTCTCTTCTCAATGAAGCAATTCCTGTTAAGGGTTATGTACTTAACTACGATGGTAGCATCAAGTATACAACAAATGAGGCTGTTGTATTCACACGCTCTATCTTCGGTACTATTAATGTAGAAGTTTCTGACACACTATCTCAGAGCACTGATAAGATACTGGATATAACTGATGCTGTAATCGCTCAGCTCAAGGCTAAGAAGGGTGATGATGCTGCAAAGCTTTTCGCTAAGCATGCTGCTCTTCCACTCGATTCAGTTAAGTCTAATGTATATCGTATCCACGTTGAAACGGCTGGTGATACTATCAATAATACATTTAAGTATGTTCCAAAAGCTCTTAAGTTCGTGAATAACAAGTGTGTTCTTACTCAGCCAATGGAGTTTGTTGATGCTACTGGTCTTAAGGTTGCTACAATCAACTATACTCTTACTGTTATTCTCCCTGAAACTTACGATAAACTCAATATGCGTATTGGTTCTGCGTTCAATGTAATTGATACAGATAAGGACTACTCTAAGGATTACACTGTAGCTTGGGCTAATAATGTAAACCCTGTTACTAAGAAGGTTAACTACCTCTGGGATACTCACTCATTCAATATTGCCCGCTTCACTACTTTGGCTGCAGCAAAGGGCGACGCTACATCTTACATTGACTACGAGGCACCAGATGCAGCTCAGTACAATGACTTCCAAAAGAGAACAGCAGAAGCTACTGACTCTGTAAAGGTACAGAACATCCGCGTTTACGCAAGTAATGATGTTTTGGCATCAAATACTAATGCTGGTGCAGCTCCTGTAGGCGATAACGATAAGGTTCGCTTCAAGATCAACCAGAACATCCACTTCTTCGGTCTTGCTAATGCATATAAGACTCACGATACATTCTGGTACAGTGTTGTAAGTCCTATCAACTATGGTATCTTCCGTGGTGGTAAGAAGGAAGTTGAAGCTACATGTAACAATGTTGGTTATTGCGAGGCTCCTCTTGATTCTTTCGTTTGGAAAGATTACTCTAACAACATGAAGGAATTCAAGATTAACGACAATCGTATTAAGAGCGTAACTTGTAAGCTCATTGAAGATACATCTAATAACTATGCTCTTGTCCTTAATAAGACAATCACTGTTAATACCACTGATAACCGTCTTGAGTTCACAATCAATAAAGGTGCTGCTACTTCCGAGTGCATCCTGACTATTGAGATTCATATACTTGATATGTGGGGTATCGAGTCAGTTATCAAAGGTGAGATTAAAGTTGATCCATCTCAGGCTAAAGCAAAGAAGCACTAATTTGAGTTAAGAGTTTTAATACTCCAATATAAAATTTGGGGGAAGGAGTTTTCTCCTTCCCCCATTTTTTTCAGCAAGACCTCTCTTATTGAGTTGATGTTTTGCTAAACAAGCTCACGGATATTCCGTGTGTTAGAACAATAAACTATTGAAAATATGAAAAAAGTATTTTCTTTCTTCTGCTACATCGTCTCTGCGATGATGCTCTCCATGTATCTCTCCTCCTGCAATTCCTGCAGCGGTGGTAGCGATATTCATTTCGTTCCAGAGACTCCCGACTCCACTATGTATGTACGTCTCGATGCTCTCAATGGCGATACCATCAACGTCACTCTCCTCGAAGATAGCACTCGTATGACGCTCTCTTTCGCTGCCGCTAAACAGGCAGGGGCTGTTCATGGACAGTTGAACATTGGCGATTCTCTCGCCGTTATGGCAGACGTCAAGACTAAAGCTGTGCGCTCTGTCATCAACCTTTCCGAACTGAAAGGCTTTTGGATGATACAAGGCACCGAGGGAGACGGTATGCGTCTCGAGCCGGATGGAAGGGCAATATCTGTAGGAAACAAAGACGTTTCTCTCTCCCATTGGAAGATAAAGAACGGCATGCTCATACTCACTTATCTCAACGCAGAGGCTGACGAGGAGAAAAATGTAACATTCACCACTCTGCCAGATACCTCTGAAATCGTAGCCCTCACAAAAGACTCTCTCCAGATAAATGTCAATGGAAAACTATATGTCTGCGTTCGTCAGACAGAGATAATCACTGTTAACCAAAACGATGTTAACTCTAAAGTCTTTGACTTCACAGCAGCCGACGTTGACCGCGCTGAGGAGAAAGCAAGAGAAGAAAGGATAAAGGAACTGCAAGAATCCAATTAATCCTTATCCAATAATCATAGCCCTCGCAGGGCAAATACCACATAGCCCGGGGAAAACAATGCCCCGGGCTCTTGCTTTCTCATGCTTATTCTGAAAAACAGAAAAGAAAAAAATGCCCGTAAGGCACAATATTATCACAAAACTGCCGTTAATCAAAAAGTGAGATACTATCATGTAGTGACTATATTGACCTTCATTGCATCGCTGACTCCAATGACTGCCAGCGCACAGTATGACGTGGCATTCGCTCACTACTTTGATAAACCCACGGCATTCAACCCCGCAGCGGCAGGAAAAGACACCCGCCTCAACGTAAACGTAGGCTACGCAATGAGCCTCATAGGCTTCGAGAATAGTCCACAGACAGCATACATCTCGGCTGATATGCCCTTTCATGCCTTGAATATGCGTCATGGAGTGGGGCTCAAGTTTCTCAACGATAAGTTGGGACTCTTCACCCACCAGTCTATTGCAGCGCAATATGTCTATCGCAGAAAGCTCGCCGGAGGCAATCTCGGCATTGGAATACAAGCGGCTTTGCTCACTGAAACCTTCGATGGAGCCAATGCTGACATGGAAGAATCGGGAGATGACGTAATCCCTACATCAAAAGTAGATGGCAATGGCATCGACCTTGCAGCAGGAATCTATTACGACAACGGACCATGGTATGCAGGAGCATCCATCCAGCACGCAAACGCCCCACTCATATCGCTTGGAGAAAGGAACGAGATAAAGGTGGATCCTACGCTCTATCTCAATGGAGGCTACCTCTTCCGCCTGAGAAATCCCTTCCTTTCTATCGCTACATCCACACTCCTGCGCACAGATTTTGCAGCGTATCGGGCTGACTTCACGGCACGACTTCTCTACAACAACGATGGGAAACGCCTCTCGGCTGGTGTAGGTTACAGTCCCGACAACTCCGCTACTATATATATAGGTGGCAGTTTCCACGGCATTATCCTCGGATACAGCTACGAAATCTACACCTCTGGGCTCAACATCGGCGATGGTGCCCATGAAATATCAGTCACATATCAGACCGACATCAACTTCTTTCCAAAAGGAAAAAACCGCCATCAGGCTGTAAGGTATCTCTGATTGCCCGCTGACCAAACAACAAAACAACTAAACAAAATAACAACAAATACAAACAATGAACATCCGCAACGCAATACTTGGATCTCTATTCACCATAGCAACACTGTCACTTTCAGCATGCTTTGGCGGAAAAATGATGAATACTACGACTGGTGGAGAGGTGACAGGAATAAGTAACGGCAGGGGTTTCAACGAACCTACTCCTTACGGAATGACCAAAATCAACCGCGGATCGCTACGCATGGGCATCGAGAAACAGGATTCTCTCTGGGGCAATCAGGCTCCTACCAAGGACATCAGCGTCGATGGTTTCTGGATGGACGAGACGGAAGTGAGCAATGCGAAGTACAGACAGTTCGTGATGTGGGTGCGTGACAGCATCCTTCGCACACGTCTTGCCGACCCCGCATACGGCGGTGACGAGACGTATATGATTACAGAAGACAAGAATGGTGACCCTATTGAGCCGCGCATCAACTGGAAAAAAACTCTTCCAAGAAAGCCTGACGAGGATCAAAGGCGTGCCATCGAAAGCCTATATGTGACCAATCCCGTCACAGGAGAGAAACTTCTCGACGCAAGTCAGATGAATTATAGATATGAAATCTATGACTATACTACGGCTGCCCTGCGCCGAAACCGACTCAAACCCGAAGAGCGAAACCTCAATACCGACATCATTGTCAATCCAGAAGAGGTGGTAATGATAAGTAAAGATACTGCATATATTGATGATGAGGGACGCATAATCCGTGAAACTATCAACAGACCTCTCTCAGGGCCATGGGACTTCCTCAACACATACATCGTAAATATCTATCCAGACACCACCTGTTGGGTCAATGACTTCCCCAATTCCGACAACGAAGTATATCTACGCAACTATTTCTCCAATCCTACATACAATGATTATCCCGTAGTAGGCGTCACATGGGAGCAGGCTGAAGCATTCTGCGCATGGCGCACTGACTTCCTTCTAAAGGGTCTTGGGGGCGAGGCACGATACATACAACGCTATCGATTGCCTACTGAAGCCGAATGGGAGTATGCCGCAAGAGGCAAGGACGGTACGGAGTTTCCGTGGGACAACCCTGACGTAAAGAACGGAGACGGATGCTTCTATGCCAATTTCAAGCCTGAAAGAGGCAACTATACCAAGGATGGAAACCTCATAACGTCAAAGACAGGCATCTATTCTGCCAACTCCAACGGACTCTTTGACATGGCGGGAAACGTAGCAGAGTGGACTTCTACCGTTTATACCGAAGCTGGTGTAGAGGCTATGAACGACCTTAACCCACAACTACAGTACAAAGCTGCAAAGGAAGACCCGTATCGTCTCAAGAAGAAAAGCGTAAGAGGAGGCTCGTGGAAAGACCCTGAAAGCCTCATACGCTCCGCATGGAGGTCATGGGAATACCAGAACCAGCCACGTTCTTACATAGGATTCAGATGCGTCCGCTCATTTGCAAGTCCTACAAGCAAGAAGAAATAGCTTTAAGATTATTACCATATCTCAGGGCATAGAAGTAATCTTCTACTAAACGAAAGTAAAAAAATGGCAAAGTATAGCAAATTCAATATAGTATATCTCCTGCAGAAATGGATGGACAGCGTAGCAGGACAGACCTTCATGAACTACGCTTATTCATGGGGAGCTGCTGTCGTCATTCTCGGTACTCTCTTCAAGCTGACACACCTTCCAGGCGCTAACACCATGCTATTCATAGGTATGGGAACAGAAGTCTTCGTCTTCTTTATATCTGCTTTTGACCGTCCGTTCGATAAAACGCAGGACGGACGCGAACTCGCCACCGACAGCCAGCTTGCTGCACAGGCCGATATGGAGAGAATGACAGAGGGTAATATGTCACCTGAACCTGCAAATACTACTATCGCGGGCGGAGTAATTGTGACGGGAGGTATTCCTATCGCAGGCAATACTGCAACGCAACAAGGCGCAAAGGAAAAGGTTCCTCCTCTCGCTTCCAACGGAGGTACAGTAATAATAGGAGCGGAAATGATGTCTCAGACCAATCAGAGTGACGCACTTTCAGCAGATAATACTGACAATATCATTGTTGCAGGGGGCAGCTCTGCTGGCGTTGATAATATAGTAACGGGAGCACCTGCACCGGCTGTGACACCAGAAACAGCACAGGCTATGGAAGAGGCAACGACGACATACGTGGACCGTCTCAACGAACTCAACGAGCTCCTGCTCAAGGTTGGAGCGCAGACAGAGCGCATCACCACCGACTCCGAAGAGATGGAAAATCTCAATCGCACCCTTACCGGCATCGCACGTGTCTATGAAATGCAACTCAAGTCTGCTTCACAGCAAATCACGACGCAGGATGAAATCAACGAACAGACGAAGAAACTGGCACAACAGATACAGGAACTTAACGACATCTATGCCCGCATGATAGAGGCTATGAATGCCAGGAGGTAGGGTTTCGGTTTTTGGTTTTAGGTATTTGGTTTTATGTATTTGGTTTTAGTTTTTGGTTTTAGTTTTTGGTTTTAGTTTTTGGTTTTAGTTTTTGGTTTTCGGTTTTCCGGTCTCGTTTTCGGTTTTTGCTTTATGAAAGGGCAATAATCAAAATGGTTTTCTTCGACCTGGTCGAAGAACACAAAAAAAGAAAAGATGGCAATAAAGAAAAGAACTGTTTCCCCACGTCAGAAGATGATCAATCTGATGTATGTCGTACTGATGGCTATGTTGGCGATGAATATCTCCAACGAGGTGCTTGATGGTTTCAGCATCGTGGATGAGAGTCTCGTCCGGTCAACGGACAATGCGGAGAAACAGAACCAGAACATATACTCTGCCTTCGACCAGCAGATGAAAGCCAACCCTGCAAAGGTGCAGGAATGGTACAACAAGGCTGTGGGAGTGAAGAGAATGAGCGACTCCCTCTACAACTTTGCACAGTCGTTGAAGGTGGCTATCGTCAAGGAAGCTGACGGAGAAGATGGTGATGTGGACAATATCGACCGCGTGGATGACCTCGAAGCTGCCAATCGGGTAATGCTCGCTCCCGGCACTGGAAAGGGAAGCGCATTGAGAAAATGTATCGAAGAGTATAGGGACAAGATACTTACCATGATTACGGACGAGAACCAAAGACGAATCATTGCGGGCAACTTCACCACGACAATGAAGGGAAAGAAAAACCCTCTCAACAAGAATTGGGAAGAGTATATGTTTGAAGGTATGCCTGTTGCCGCCGCAATCACCATGCTCTCAAAGCTCCAGAACGATGTGAGATATGCAGAAGGAGAGGTATTGCATAATCTCGTCAGCAATATTGACGTGAAAGATATAAGGGTCAACAAGCTGTCGGCCTTCGTCATACCCAATGCCCAGACCGTGGTAAGGGGTGATAAGTTCTCCGCACAGATTGTAATGGCTGCGGTAGATACTACACAGCAGCCACAGATCTTCATCGGAGGAAGACAGGTAAACCTGAGAAACAACACATACGAGTTTGTCGCTTCCAAGACAGGAGACTTCACTTTCTCTGGATATATGACCATGCAGAATGGTGGAGGCGAGACTATCAGACGCAACTTTGAGCAGAAATACACCGTCGTTGACCCCTCGGCTACCGTTTCTGCAGACCTTATGAACGTCCTTTATGCAGGTTACAGCAACCCGATGAGCGTCTCTATTCCCGGCGTTCCCCTCAATAAGGTGGTGGCTACCATGACAGGAGGCTCGCTTACCGCAGTGGGACCGGGCAAGTATATCGCCCGTCCTGCGGCAGTAGGAAAGGATGTGACGTTCACTGTGTCAAGCACTCAGACCGGAAAGCCTGTACAGATGGGGCAGTTTTCTTTCCATGTAAGGAAACTGCCTGACCCTACTGCCTATATTCTCATCGGCGATACAAGGTTCAGAGGTGGTCCTATATCCAAGGCATCACTGCTCGGAAGCACGGGAATACGCGCTGCCATCGACGATGGTCTCCTCGATATTGAGTTCAAGGTGACAGGCTTTGAGGCGGTGTTCTACGACAATATGGGTAATGCTGTTCCCATTGTCAGTGACGGTGCAAACTTCTCCGGACGACAGAAGGACACGTTCAGAAAACTGTCACGCTCCAAGAGATTCTATATCTCAAGCATTAAAGCCGTCGGTCCCGATGGTATAGCAAGGCAATTACCGGCTTCCATGGAAGTAAAAATTAAGTAGTTTAATATAGGTTATGCGGTTATTCGGTTTTGCGGTTATATGGTTTTGCAGTTATATGGTTTTGCGGTTATGCGGTTTTGCGGAAGAATGTGTTTGTCTGCATCACCTCTAACCCACGACCAAATAACCACAACCCACAACCCACAACCTCCAACCCACAACCAAAAACCCCACCCTCATGAAACTCTTCACAACCATATTACTGCTCATTACAGCAACAATAACGGCAACAGCACAGCCTGCTGCACGACGTAATGCCAATGCACAGAAGGCGCAGGCCACGCAAAAGAAAAGCAATGCCAACAACATGACGCAGCGGGCACTCATCTCCTTCCCTACACAACAGAAGATGGAGGAGGATGTAGTCTGGCGTCGTGATGTATATCGTGAGCTTGACCTGACAAAGGATGAGAACTCAGGACTCTATTATCCCGTAGAGCCTGTAGGTTCGCAGATGAATCTTTTCACGTATATGTTCAAGTTGATGCTCTCAGGACAGATAACAGCCTACGAGTACCGACTCGACGGAAATGAGTCTTTTGAGCCGGATGCAAAGGTGAAACCACTCGCTTTTCTCGACAACTACCATATTTATTATGAGAGGAAGGACGGCAAACTGAAACTTGACAACTCCGACATACCAAGCCGAGAGGTGAAATCTTACTACGTAAAGGAGTCGTCATATTATGACCAGCGCACTGCTACGTTCCATACAAAGGTCATTGCCCTCTGTCCTATCATGAGCCGTGCCGACGATTTCAGCGACCAGGAAGCGAAATATCCGCTCTTCTGGGTCAAGTATGACGACATCGCTCCGTTCCTTGCAAAGCAGATGATCATGACGTCCAATCTCAACAATGCCGCAGTCATGAGCATTGATGACTACTTTGTCAAGAACAAATACCGTGGAGATATCTACAAGACAAACAATATGCTTGGTACTGTTCTCGCACAACAGGTGGCGGATGGCACGGAAGACGAGGCGGAGAAGGAAAAGAAACTCAAGGCAGAACAGCAGAAGATAGAGGCACAGCTCAAGGCTTTTGAGGAGAACATCTGGGGCGACAGGGCAAAAAAAGACTCCCTTGACAGTATCGCAAAGGTAGAGAAAGACTCAAAGAGAGTACGTAAACAAAAGAAAACGGCTGCCAATAGCAATGCTTCTGCTGACAAGGAGACGAAAGTAAAGGAAAAGAAATCAAAGAATAAGTCCTCATCTTCTTCATCATCTGCAGCTCGTGTCAGCGTAAGAAGACAGAGACATTAATACATTTTTCCTCTATCAACCAATACCCAAACATAATTATGAAACCCGTTGATGCAACAAAATGCTGTGCTCATAATCTACAAAGGCAAGGCTTCAGATTATTTATTGTCATGGTTTTATCCATGATTGTTATCATGCCTGTCAGTGCCAAGATTAAGTTCGGACTGCGTGGTGGATATAATATGGTGGATATGAAATGGAAATTGTCAGAGATTTCCTCAGATAATAAGACTGGTTTTTACATAGGTCCTGCCATCAAAATAGGCACGCCGATCTTGGATTTTGACCTTGCAGCACTATACGATCAGTGCGATATAGAGATAGAGGGGGAAAAGTTTAAGGATAAGAACATGAACCTTCAGTTCAATCTGCGCAAGGGATTTGGTTTCGGAGACAGGTTAAGTGTCTTCGTTTTTGCAGGTCCACAATTCGGATTCAATCTCGGAGATAAGTGCAGGTCGCTCAAGAATGCTTATGATAGTTCAAGGGAATGGAGATGGAAAGACAGTGACTTTACGCTCAATTTCGGATTTGGAGTGATGTTGCTCAACCATATCGAACTGCGTGCAAATTACAATCTCGCAACAGGAAAGACGGCTGATGTCAACTATCTTGACGAGATAGGAGAGGCAGTGCGCCACTTTGATTCTGCGAAAAAGAATACCTGTCAGGTAGGAGCCACCGTATATTTCTAATCATTCCTTCACCGTTACCCGCCATAGTCTGGAGAAAAGGTGAGATATGTAGATGTCATATTGCCGCTTGGAATAGACGCTCTCTATACCTACTCCGTGCCAGAGGACATGGAGAGGAACATGATACCTTACATTAGAGTGCAAGTGCCGCTCGGTATCACAAAGACATATACTGCTATTGTCATCACTGTCTCCGATTCTTTGAAGGAGAATGTCAATCCCGAAAAACTAAAATCTATCATCGCTGTCATTGACGATGCACCCGTATTGTTGCCACAACAATATCGTCTATGGCAATGGATAGCATCCTATTACATGGCTCCTTTAGGGGATGTGTATCGTTGTGCCTTGCCAAAAGGACTCAAATCGCAAGGACATTACAGACCAAGGACAGAAACATACATAGCTCTTTCGGAGAAATATCAGAGCGAGGAAGCAATACATATTCTCCTCAATATGCTTGTGAAATCAAGGAAACAACTTGAGGTCTTCAACGCTTTTCTTGAATTATCTCATTGGAATAGCATCGAGGGAAATGCTCCGACTGAGAAAATAACGGAGATAACCCGCGAGACACTGCAGAATGAGGCTCATGCAAACATCGCCATCATCAGGGCTCTTTGTGATAAAGGTATATTGCGCCTCTATGACAAGGAGGTCGGAAGACTTAATCATACGGGAACGGCACACCCCGAAAACATTAAAATTCTCAACGAATATCAGCAGAAGGTTTTCGATGCGATATATGAAGAATGGAACAAGCACAATGTATGTCTCCTGCATGGAGTGACGTCAAGCGGAAAGACAGAGATATACATATCCATGATACAGAGGGCTATAGACGAGGGGAAACAGGTGCTTTACCTGCTTCCTGAGATTGCTCTTACGGTACAGATAACCGAGAGACTGCACAGAGTGTTCGGCAATCGCCTTGGAATATACCATTCGAAGTACTCCGATGAAGAGCGGGTAGAGATATGGCAGAAACAACTTTCCGACACTCCCTACGACGTAATCCTCGGTGCGAGGTCGGCTGTCTTTCTTCCTTTTCAGCGTCTTGGATTGGTAATCATCGACGAAGAACATGAAAACTCCTTTAAGCAGCAAGACCCAGCACCACGGTATCACGCACGTTCTGCAGCTATTGTACTGGCAAATATGTATGGAGCGAAGACCCTGCTCGGCACAGCAACGCCGTGTATGGAGACTTATTACAATGCCATGCAGGGAAAATATGGCATTGTATCGCTCCTCCGACGCTATAAAGACTTACAATTGCCTGAGATAAGGATTATCGATACCAAGGACTTGCGCCGCAGAAAGATAATGAAAGGCATCCTTTCTCCTGTCTTGAAAGATGCTATTGCAGAGGCTTTGCACAACGGAGAGCAGGTGATACTGTTCCAAAACCGCAGAGGTTTCTCGCCTGTCATAGAGTGTAGGGAATGCTGTTGGGTGCCGAGATGTGCCCATTGTGATGTCTCCCTCACCTATCACAAGAATATGAACCAACTCTCATGCCATTATTGTGGCTACACTTACCGTATGCCGACAGCTTGTCCCGAGTGTAATAACACAAACCTTACCGACGTTGGATATGGTACTGAGAAGATAGAAGATATCATAAGGACAGAGTTTCCCGAGGCAAAGATAGCGAGAATGGATCTCGATACAACACGGACACGCAACGCTTACGAGAAGATTATCAGTGATTTCTCTTCCCACAGAACCAATCTTCTCATTGGTACGCAGATGGTGACCAAGGGACTGGACTTTGACCACGTCAGCGTTGTCGGCATATTATCTGCCGACTCCATGCTTAATGTCCCAGATTTCCGTGCATGGGAGCATGCTTTCATGATGATGACCCAGGTCGCCGGAAGGGCTGGAAGAAAGGGAAAACGAGGCATTGTCATACTGCAAACCGCCAAACCGCAGTTGCCTGTCATCCGTCAGATAGTAGATAATGATTATCAGACATTCTACAACAATCTGCTGGAAGAGCGCAACACTTTCAATTATCCTCCCTTTACAAGGCTTATATACATCTATATAAAGCATAAAGATAATAATATTGTAGAGTCGGCAGGCATCGAACTTGCCAACAGACTAAGGCAGAATCTGAAACATCGGGTTCTCGGACCTGACAAACCTGCCGTTGCAAGGGTCAAGACCCTATTCATCCGTAAGGTGATGCTGAAACTGGAACTAAACCTTTCTGTCAGCAATATCCGTCAATATCTTCACAATACTGTACTCCAGATGATGCAAGACCCCCGCTATAAGTCCCTTCAGATATACTATGATGTAGATCCCTTGTAGTCGGTTGATATGCACATCTGCTTATCAATGCCGTTTGATGCCTTACAGTAGTTAAAGGTTATCGCAAAAAAAACCTCTATGAACAACCCTTTCTATTATACTTCATCCCCCGAAATGCTTGATGACATTCAGGCTTTCTTGCGTGAAATCATCTCGCATGAGGAGTGGAAAGGGGAGGTGGAGAATGGAAAAATGTTCGGAATACTGATAGCAGAGGATGGGGCAGGGCAGAGGATGACGCTGAAAGCCTATTCCGGACAGATACTCGGACGCAGTGATTGGGAGGGTTTTGTGCCGCCAGTCTTTGACTATCTTCAGGAGAATGGGTATTTTAAGAGGCACGAAGCAGAGATAGTCTCAATCAACGAAGAGATAAAAAGGATAGAGGGTTCGGCTATGCTGCGTGATGCCCGTGAGGCATTGTATGCCGTAGAAAAGCAAAAACCAGCCATTCCTCCTTCGCGAAAGATGCCTGATGACGAAGAACAAAGGGAGAGATATATTCGGGAAAGGCAGCATGAGAAGGGGGAATACCGAAGGCAAAAGGCACGTTGGAATGCGCTTTTGGAGGAAAAGCGTAATGCACTACAGACCATTCAGGATGAGATTTCATCTCTGAAACGGGAACGGAAGCAACGTTCCGATGACCTTCAGCAGTGGCTCTTCCGACAGTTTATGATGCTCAATGCGAGAGGAGAGAGCCGTAACCTTATTGATATTTTCTCGTCATGGGCAGAAGAGACGGGGTCAAAATGTCTCGTTCCACCCTCTGGCTCGGGTGAGTGTTGTGCGCCGAAGCTGTTACAATACGCATTTATTCATCATCTGAAACCTATAGAAATCGCAGAGTTTATTGTACGAGAGGGGAGGGTGGTGTGTCGTGGAGCATGTCAAGGACGATGTGCTCCCATTCTTCGCTGGATGCTGCAAGGGCTTGAGGTGGATGTCAATCCATTGGAAACAGAGGAGGTGAGGGAGACGCTTGCGGTGCTTTATGAGGATGAAAGACTAATCATTGTTGACAAACCAACTGGTATGCTCAGTGTTCCGGGAAAGTCAAAGCGTCGCAGTGCCTGGGACATACTCCGCATGATGCGTCCCGAATGCCCCGATTTGATGATGGTTCATCGTCTTGATATGCAGACTTCCGGAGTGCTTGTAGCTGCAAAGACGATGGAGGCATACAAGGAAATGCAGTCTCTCTTCCTCAATCATAGCAAGATAACCAAGACCTATTACGCCCTCCTTGAGGGACGGTTGTCCGATAATATCGCCCGAGAAGGAGTCATATCGCTTCCCCTAAGCGCAGATTATGTCAACCGTCCGCGTCAGAAAGTGGATTATGAAAAAGGCAAGAAGGCTATTACCCACTATAAAGTCATAGGAGAATATCAAGGTCATACAATCCTCCGCCTTCACCCTTTGACAGGCAGGACACACCAGTTGCGCCTCCATTGTGCCAGCCAAGAGGGTCTCGGGATGCCGATATTGGGCGATGACCTCTACGGACATCATTCAGACAGACTCTATCTCCATGCCTTTTCCATCTGTTTCAACGGCATGAATGTGGAAAGTAAACATTGCTGTTTTCTTGGAAAAGTGTAGAAAACGGGGCGAAATTACCTTGGAAAAGTGTAGGAAATAGGGCGAAATTACCTTGGAAAAGTGTAAAAAATCAATGAAATTACCTTGGAAAAGTGTATTTTTCATTGGTTTTATTATTGTATTTCAATCATTTATGCTATCTTTGCATCGGGATTGATTTGGTTTTGTGGATTTGTGGTTGCGTATTTCTGCGTTTTCCAAAAAGAATATGGTTCCCGGAAAGACTCTGTTTTTTTTCGATGAGGTACAGTTGTCCTTGACAACATAGATAAAACTGATGGGGAATGAATCCAGTCTCTTCATTCTGAATGAGTCCTGTGTCGTTTGTGATGTGTTGCAATCATCTGAGTGAAAAAAGAACAAATCAGTTGATAAAGAGTATTACGAATACAGTTGGTTATTAGCAAATCATGTCAGACGAGGACAATGGATGGATAATTGGGCCGTTTGATGATATAATCAGAATGGAAATCATATTAGGATTTTTTTGCCCGTGATGTTTTTGGAGATTAATATCAGTAAAAGTAATAGAAATGAACGAAACAAGAAAAATAGAAGATAGCGAAGCGTTCCTCATGGAATTATATGGTCGTTATGGAGGTTTTTGGGAGTATCCTGAGTTGTTGGATTATTGTTATTTGGTAAATCCTTATTTCTGTGATTCTCAATTGTTTGATGAGATGCAAGACAATTTCCGCACTCTTGTTTCAGAATATCCTGCAGGTATGTCCGTCAATTCAAAACTTGCAAGCAAGTGTTGGGGTGTCAATCAAGAGTACATAATACCTGGAAATGGCGCAGCAGAATTGATAAAGACATTGATGGAGAATCTGAAGGGACGAATAGGAATAGTACGTCCCACCTTTGAGGAATATCCCAATCGATTTCCCGAAGAAATGGTTGAAACGTTTGTTCCCCAAAACGACGATTTTAGATATGATGCTGATGATCTTATCCAATTCATGGGGGGGGGACAAGTTGAAAATCTTTTATTAATTAATCCTGACAATCCGACAGGAAACTTCATTCCTGTTGAGGACATTCACAGGATTGCGAGATATTGTGAGGATAAAGCCATACGATTTGTTCTTGATGAGAGTTTCGTTGATTTTAGCATTGGCTATGAAAATAATACATTCCTTAAAAATGAATTGTTGGAGAAATATCCTCATATGGTTGTGATAAAGTCAATTAGTAAGAGTTATGGAGTTCCGGGATTAAGACTTGGCATTTTGTGTAGTGCTGATACCTCTCTTATAAACAAGATGAAAAAGCAGGTCAGTATTTGGAACATCAATTCTTTTGCGGAGTATTTCATGCAGGTTTATCCCAAATACCGCAAGGACTATTTACAAGCATGTAATCAATTTATTCAAGCAAGAACTGATTTTGAGGCTGAACTGAATAAGATACCATTCATAAAGGTTATGCCTTCGCAGGCTAATTATTTCTTCCTTGAAGTCATGCCTCCATACAAACCGAAGGAACTTTGTGCTATACTATTGCGGAAGTATAATATTCTCGCAAGTGCATGTCTTGCAAAGAAAGGTATTGAGCCTAACAGATATATGCGCATCGCTGTAAGAAATCATGATGACAATGAGAGGTTTATCAAGGCAATGAAAGAGCTGGAAAAATAGTAATAATTGGATATTTCTATGGAAATTCATTCCCGGTGGTTGTATTTAATAGATTCTGACAGTATTAGAATTAGATGTTTCATCCCAAATAAATAGAATATTGCATGAAGAACGTTTGTATATGCGGAGGAGGTTCTCTTGGACATGTGATGGCAGGATGGCTGTCAGCTCATCATTGTGCAGTAGTAAGTGTTCTTACCAATAGACCAGAGAAATGGGAGCATGAGATATGCATTGATACTCCTGATGGAAGTATTCTAAAAGGTAGTTTATCCAAAATAAGTAGCAATCCAGATTTTGTCGTTCCACAAGCTGATATAGTCCTTTTATGCTTGCCTGGTTATTTAATAGAACAGGAACTGGAGAAAATCAAATATTGTATCTCACCAAACTCATTTGTAGGAAGTGTATTTTCATCTACAGGATTTTTTTTTGAAGCAAAAAGGATATTGAGCGACAAGCAACCTTTATGGGGATTTCAGAGAGTTCCATTCATCTCTCGTGTCAATGAGTATGGAAGGACTGCGCATCTGCTGGGATTTAGGAACTTGCATAATATTGCAGTCGAGAATGTATCTACAGAAGAAAAACTGCTATTCTCCTCAATGATTGAGGAATGGCTGAAAAGTCCAGTAAAACTCTTGAAAAACTATCTTGAAGCAAGTCTTACTAACAGCAATCCTCTTTTGCACACATCTCGACTATACACGATGTTTGGAAACAATAATGAAGGGAAAGTGTATTCAAGAATGCAATTGTTTTACGAGGAATGGACAGAAGAAGCTGCTGATTTATACATAAAGATGGATGAGGAATTTTTCAGCTTATTAAGAAAGTTGCCTGTAACGGAAGGATTTCTCCCGACTGCTCTTGAATACTACGAAAGTTATGATGCCAAGTCATTGACTGAGAAACTTTCTTCAATTGAATGTTTTAAGGGAATAACATCTCCTATGAAAGAAACTGATGATGGTTGGATAGCTGACTATAGTAGTAGATATTTTACGGAAGATTTCCCCTATGGTCTTAAGTATATATGGCAACTTGCACATGAAAATTATGTATCTTGTCCGTTCATTGATATGGTTTATAAATGGGGAATGAGTAAATTAAAATAGCGAAACGCATGGCACATATAAAGACTTCAAAAGGTTTTCTTGAATATACAAGCCATCATCTAAACTTTGGCAATAAGGTGATGGACAAGGAAATCATGCTGGACAATCTGAAGATACTCTCTATTTACCTTGATAAAATAGATATCAATTGGGGGCCGGCATTTGGCACTCTTATCGGCGTAGTACGCAATGATGATTTTCAATCATGGAAGCCAGCCTTTGATATTTATATTCTCAAAGAGGACGAAGAACGTTTCAAGGACATATTGTGGTTGCTTTTGGAAACTGGATTTGAATTAGTCCGTCATGAGCGTAGAGGCTTGTATTATCTCAAGCGCGATGATGAATACATCAAAGTGTTTGTATTGCACAAAATCAGCAGTGATGTGCGTCATACGGGAGGTTCCGATTTCATCCATGAAAAGTATTTGCAGAATACTGTCAAATGGAATTTTAAGGGGGTTTTGTTGAATGTTCCGGAGAATGTTGATGAATATCTGTCTTTTCAGTATGGTAATGATTGGACAATTCCCAGGCAGACAGTGTTCTATTCAACAAATTCGATAGTGAGACTATGGAGTGATATGAAAACTTGGGTCTATGACCACCTTCCCGACAATTTGTACTATTCATGGCTGTTACTTCACCGCCAAAAGGATTTTCGAAGATTCAAAAAACGTTGTGAGATTGCAGGAATCCCTCTGCCAGAAAATGTACAACTGGCGAATATGAAACCTCGAAAATACAAGAAGATACTCACTGTAGGGGTCTATGACCTTCTTCATAAAGGTCATGTGGAACTTTTTAGAAGGGCAAAGGGATTGGGTGACTATCTTATTGTTGCAGCTCAGGATGGTGATTTTATATTAAAGTATAAACCCGAAGCTAAGGTTCTAAACTCTACGGAAGATAGGAAATATATGATAAAATCCATTCGTTATGTTGATGAGGTTATTACTTACACTGATGTGGATGCCATTGTTCAAGAGATAGACTTCGATGTTTTCGTGACTGGTCCGGACCAATGTCATGAAGGTTTTCAGCGTGCTGTCAAGATATGTGAAGAACGTGGGTGCGAGCATATCGTCTTGGGACGGACGGATGGAGTAAGTTCGAGTGAACTAAAAGCGAAGATTGTAGCTAAGACAAAGATGAATTAGGGGTTATGAAATCAATCCCAGATTTGAACATAGAAGAAAAGTCAGCAAGAAATTCCATGTGTGTTGGCAATTTCCTTGTTGACTGTTCCTATGCTCATGACTGAAAAAGACATGAGAGAACCGCTTGGGTTATTGAAAAGATATTATTCCAGACTTGATGTCCTTTATGACGTCTTTGTATGAACGGTTGGTATCTATTAGTGAAGCCCCATGTGCAGTCGGTGACTTGACTGGTGTCATGTAGTCTCCATAATACTCTGTCAGAACTTTGTCGTAGTCCTTTGGAACTGGAATCATGATGTCCTCAAATGGTAGCATTGCTGTTTCCGAATACCATTCTTTTTTCATCCTGTATTTCAGTAAATTGGCAAGATATAGTGTCGGCATAGCTACATATTCGGATGGGGAGGAAGAGTAAGAACTGTATAATTCTTGAAACATTGAGTACATCTTCTTTCTACCTGAAAACAAGGCGTACAGTTTTGCGATAAACCATTTTGCCAGTATTGTTTTCTTGTATTTCCCATTCCTTTTTGTACAATCTATGCCATGATTGCAAAGATACAGAAACTCTCTGAGTGTTTCTGCCTTTAGAATATGGTTGGCAAGTTCTCCTTTGTCTTTAGGGAGTGTGTCAAAGATGAAAATGTCTATGAATATTCCTTGATGGTGCTTGGAATTTACTTCTGCAGACAAGATTTGGGCTGTTCCGTCATATCTCAACTGTGAATGACCACAGCAGTGGTATTTGTCCGTATAGGCATTTTGGAAGAAATAGGGGCTGTGAAATTCCTGACTTGCCACAGAAATGAGCTTTTCGTAATCTTCTCTCATCAATACCATGTCAATGTCGTCATCCCATGGAATAAATCCCTGATGTCGTACGGCACCTAAGAGAGTCCCGCTGTCCGCCCATATTTTGAGATTGTATTTGTCGCATACTTCCAATAGCTTTTTCAGCATGTCCAATTGTATATTCCATGCTTTCTTCGCTTCTTGAGTTACAGTATATCCATTACGTATTTCTTCTTCCAGATTCATTGCAATTTTTTTTATGTTAGGTAGGTGTAATCAGGTGTGCTGTTTTGGGATAATTATTGTATTCAACTTTCGCAACTCTGTGACTTGCTCAGTTTTATAGGGTTATGTGATTTTAAGGTTATGCGGTATTACGGTTTGATGGAAGGTACAATCTGCCTTGACATATCTCCGAAAAACCTTAAAACCATAAAGCCTTAAAACCGAAGAAGTTGAAGTTTGCTAAACTTGAGTTATTGTATTGATTGTTGATGCGTGGCCAACAACCAACAACCCACAACCCACAACCAGAAACTGAGCAAGTCACAGACTTGCGAAATTTGAGTATTCCTGTTGTTTTCTTCTTCTTTGTAGTTTCTGCATGCAAAGCTATGAAAGAAAAACCAAGTTCACAAATATGTGAACCACAATATTGTGAACTTTAAGTTTTTTTTGCAGTCTGATAAAATGATGATGATTAATCAGGCTTCCGTGTCAGTCGCTTGGTTATTCCCCGAACCAGGGTAACAACATTGAAAGATTCCAATTGTATAACCATAGGGTCAGCATGGCAATTGTTGTCATGCTGATTTTTTGTAGTATATTGTTATCTTTCAGCAGAGGCGAAATGCAGATAGGTATTATGAATAGGTAATGTGGAGACATGATGTAAACCTCGTTCAGTCCAAAACCCAATACAAGGTGGATACGCAGGTCAAAGCTGAAGAATGCAAGGACCATGGGTATCACTTTGTTGCGATATATTACTGGTGCGTTCATAGATGTATTCCCTACGGATAGTTTTGATATGTCAGAAGAGGAGGTGGTTAAGCTCCAGAAGAAATACAACCATCTATGGTGGAATTATCAGCATAGTATGAATGCCATGAGTTTTTTTCAGGCTATTCGGACAAAAGATAGGAAAAAGATACATTCATGGCTAATGCACAAGTTGATATGGTGGAAGAAGGATAGACTGCTTAATGAGATTATGGAGTATGAGAAGTGGTTTGCTACTCAGTCAGGAGAAAACTGTGTAAGTGTTTTTACTTGGGTTGGGCGTGTATTCAGGTCAAAGTGGTTTGAGGACTTGATGGAAATGCCTTTCAATGATTTTGTCGTAAAAGTGCCAATGAAATACGATGATTATCTTACCCTACTGTACGGTGATTATATGACCCCACCTACAGAAGACAAACGTATAATGAAACATGATTCTTTGCGTTACTATTGTAATCTCAAAAAACGTGTGTCGCTTGAAGAAGCAATGATGGATATAAAGAATAATAGAAGAGTAATATATTGACAATTATGGTGATAGGATATGCTGCAGCTGTTTACGACTTGTTTCATATAGGTCACTTTGTTTCTGATATTTTTACTGAGGTGCTTCCAGATGTGGTTTGTGTAATGAGAAAATGAATCATATTCCTATCCATTCTTCAGGGAATATGTCCGGGGCTGTCCATGGCTCGTTATACCATTTCTTTGGATATATCACAGTATTGTCATTGACGTTGAGACGGGCTGCCCAGAAACTGAAGGTACTGTTGGCAATGATGTTGTGCTTACATCTGCTCATGAGGTAAATATCGTAGATGCTGTCATTACCTTTGTTCCAATCCACGAAACAGCTGTCTCCCAAAAATTGCAGGTTCTCCCTTGCCCATTTTATGTCATCAGAGAATATGAAGAAACGGACATCGCCAAACTTTTGCCTGATTATCTCCACTGCTTTCTTGTAATACTCTATTGTGCAAATATTTCCAAAGTACTTGACGATGTCAGGATTTAGGTAGTCTCCCCGTCTTACATGTATTGAAACGCTGTTTGATGTTTCAATCATCTGGAGAGTTTCCTTGTTTGCCGTGCTTATCGGCAGGTCGTTTCTGAAACGTATGTCCGCATGTAGGTGGAAATCATGTCTCACCCAACGTCCGTCATATATGATGCTCGGACGCTCCTTATAGTTCTGCTGGTTGCTGTAAGGGTTTTTGATAATCTTTTTCCACATCAACTGGTCGGCAACCATGATGTATAGCCTGTACCACCATGGCGCTTTCCTCAGTTTTACATCAAACCACTTTGTAATCTCAAATCCATTATGAGCCTTTGTGTCGCGAAATACGTATCTGACATCATTGTCGATGTTTTTCTTTACATATTCGTAGAATGCATATTCGAATAGTTGGTTGCCGAGTCCTTCCTGAAATATTATTATCTTCATTGTCTGTGTATTTTTTTTAGAATGTAACTGTTTAGTGGGGTTCTGTCATTTCTGTCCAGTATGAAGAAATATGACCATGGTATGGTAAACATGGTTATGATTGCGCATTTGATAAAGAATCCAGCAACGGAATTTTCTATGCTGGTCATTACAAGATGTCCTCCGATCAGTGACACGATAATTGTAAGAACTGTTTTTGAATATACGATAAGAGGGCGTCTCATGGGTATTTGACTGAATCCGTTAATCAATCTCAAGCGAATGAAATAGCTGACAAAGCAGAATGCTATCTGAATGATGAACACAAGATATACATTATGCGTAATCTTTAATGCCATATAGCAGATGGGTATCTGGGAGAGGTTGTATATGGAATTGACAATGTTGTATTTCTTAAGTTTGTTGGCAGCCTCAGATACTACATTCAAGGGATTTTGCATAATGCTCAGTAAGGTTAAGATGCTTATGAGAATGATAAATTCAGGAGTATCGTCCGGCACTTTTTTCAACCATAAATTCAATGCGAAATCAAGATTTACCAATAGTGGAAACATCAAGATGAAGAGAAGGGAGAATGAAATCTTTGTGCTCATGTCCACGAGGTCGTACACTCGCTCCATGTCTTTTCCCGCATAATTCTTGATGATTTGAGGATTGATGGCAATCTGAAAATTTGTCACAAAGACCGTGACGTTGTTCTGTACTTGATACGCCACGGCACGTGCCGCATTCACTACAGGCCCGAAAAAGGCATTGAGGAGAAGGTTTGTGGCTTGATTGACTATGGAAGCTGAATATGATATTAATGTCCATCCGGCAAAGACGAATATTTCTTTGAATTTATTCTTGTCCCACAGCAGTTTGTATCTGGTGCATGAAAAGTTCCTCTTGCAATAAGCCATGTTCAGAAACTGAATCGTCATCTGTATGGCAAACAAAGACAATCCAAACACAATCAATTTGTCGGAACCTGTTATTTCGAGGTATAATGCAGTGCCCAGTTTCGTAAGCGACTCGAATATTGATATGTAAGCAAAAGCCTTCATTTTCTCTTGAGCAATTATCATTGCGCTGAAGGGTACTGTCAGTATGGTGATGACTGCAGACAGCGTAGAAATATGATAGACGGTTGTCGCCGCAGTGATACGTTCCATGGGGATTACCATCTTGTTTTGAACGTACCACAGACCGATTGTTTCTGCCAGAAGGAAGACGATGACGGCATATATGATGTGTACGTTCATTGCCGTGCAGAAAACTTCATTGAGGGATTCCTTGTTCCCACCTCCTATCTCGAAAGAAAAAAATCTGGAAATGGTTGAAGTAAGTGAGCCCTGAATGAATGTAAAGAGCATTACAAGACTGCCCACGACATTGTACAGTCCGAAGTCAGAATCACCAAGCTGATCAAGAACGATGCGACTGGTGTAGAAACTTATGAACAGAATTACCAGCGTTCTCACATACAGGAACGCTGTGTTTTTTGCTATTCTTTTGTTGTCTGCTACCTTTGAAGTCATGTTATGAGTGCGCATTTTGTTTCTTTTTGTCTCAAGTCGCATTTGCTGGTGAGTATCTTGCAGAACAAAAGCAATGAGTTGTTTCTTTGGTTTTCTGATATATGATATTCTCAAGGTACGAGCAAGGTTCGTAGTGTCTTGTTTACATACAATCACGCTTGAACCACATCTCAAAGACAGGATCTGCGATATAAACCTTTTTCATTTTTATTGCAATTAGTTCACAGTCGAGAAGAGCGTTCTTTATCCTATAAATGTTTGACTTTGCCCCAAGGTCGAATAGTTGTGTCACGACCTTTGACGTGAAATCGCTATGGTAACCAGAGCATATAGCCCTCAGAAAGTTCATCTGGTACGAGGTAAGGCCTGCAATCTGATTCTGAAAGAGTCCGGAATTTTGTTCCAATGTATCGCAAATGCCATCATCAATATTCTGTTCCGTAACTTCTTTCCCCGCTTCAAGAAGTACATTCCATGATAGTTGCTGGACGTATGATGAATGACACTGAGTGGTGTCACATATCCTTGCTGCCATATCACGGGATATTTTCTTTCCCTGCTGTTGGAATTTTTCCGTTATGAAGTCTATCCATTCTTCTCTTGGGATTTTGTCAAGATACATCATCTCGCCGAACATGAAGAATGGCATGCGTTTGTTTTGGAAAATCTTCATCATCATGTGGTTTTTGCTTCCAAACATACAGTATGACGTGTTTTTCTGATGTTGCCATACACCGCGCATTCGCTTTTGAACGGTGACACTGTCAGGAAATTCTCCTATTTGTTGAAATTCGTCAATACAAACCACGATGTTAATATTGCGTTTCTGAGCAATGACTTCGGGAAGATTAAGTATTTCCTCGGGTGAGAAATCTCTTGGTGTAATGCCTAATGTCAGCTGAAAGTCATTGAGCGGTTCAGGTGAATAGGATATTCTTGGTGTTACTCTGCTCAGAAATTCCCGCAGAGTATCAAGAACCTTGTCCATTGTTCCTGCTGTCTCTTTTATTATGACAGATGCAAATCGGTTCAGGAAGTCATATTCGCTGCGGCAATCATAGACATCCATGTATATTACCTTCACTTTGGGATCTTGAATAGACCTCTGTACTTTTCTGACCAATGATGTCTTTCCCATACGTCTTGGAGAAATGATGATGGTATTCATCCCATAGCAGAAATTGGCCAGCAGTCGCTTGGTTTCATTCTGCCTGTCAGTGAAGTTATCTGCATCTACAGACTTTCCGTAAACAAAAGGTTTTTTCATGCTCTTTGTTATTACTGCCTGCAAAATTATGAAAGAAAAACCAAGTTCACAAATATGTGAACCACAAATATGTGAACTTTAATTTTTTTTTGCAGTCTGATAAAATGATTGATGATTAATCAGGCTTCCGTGTCAGTCAGTTATTCCCCGAACCAGGGTAACAGCAATGAAAGATTCCAATTGTATAACCATAGGGTCAGCATGGCAATTGTTGTCATGCTGATTTTTTGTAGTATATTGTTATCTTTCAGCAGAGGCGAAATGCAGATAGGTATTATGAATAGGTAATGTGGAGACATGATGTAAACCTCGTTCAGTCCAAAACCCAATACAAGGTGGATAAGCAGGTCAAAGCTGAAGAATGCAAGGACCATGGGTATCACTTTGTTGCGATAGCCTTTCATGATTCCTATGATGGCAAGGAGCAGTATTATTCCTTCTACTGCATAGTTGTACCAGTGATTGTAGTTTACAATGACAGGTCGCTTGATGTTTACATCGTCAAGGAAGTAGTCTTCGTGAAACTGAATAGGTTCGCCAAAGATGTTTTCTACGAATGATTTCCATCGAGGTGTGGAAATGTCAGTCCATGCAGCGAAGCCTTCTTTGGAAATAGGCTTGCCTGCGTGCATACTCCATGCTTGCTTCCTGTTGTACCTGTATTTTTCGATGGCTCTTTCTTTTACGATTCTTCTGACCGCCGCTTCTACTGCTTCTGGATTCTTGACTGTCGCCGTGTCAAGGTAGTCGCGCCTTAGTTCTTCAAGCATTCTCTGGCTTTCGATGGCTTGGACCTGCTTCCTTGCTTCTGCCCGCGGAGTTACGAAGAAATGATGATTGACCAGGATTACTCCCAATATCAGCAGAGAAGGAA
This sequence comes from uncultured Prevotella sp., assembly GCA_945787895.1. Taxonomy (GTDB): domain Bacteria; phylum Bacteroidota; class Bacteroidia; order Bacteroidales; family Bacteroidaceae; genus Prevotella. The sequence goes on from CALZJQ010000015.1 coordinate 28,382, forward strand.
GGATTACTGCCGTGCCAAGGAACTTGGGATGCCAGAATGCTTTGCCCCTGTTTGTCAGGGTCGCAATAAATACCTTGATACCGTTGCTGAGTGAAATACCTGCCGTGAAGAGAAAGAGGAAGGCAGTGGGAGATTTACCTGTTTCCCTGTTGTTCTTGATGTTGTCTCCTACGATGTAGATTGTCAACAGCAGCATTGTCATTGACGGTCCGAAATGGTCGGGAACGAAGACGGCAAGCATGGTAAATCCCATAGAGTAGAAGAAAAGACACAACGTGACGGCATTTATCTTGCTCAATGACATCAGTTGCCTTAATATGCGATACAGGAAAACGAATGAGTATATGGCTGACACGCACCAGACGATGGCTGTTATGGTCGTTGCCCAGTTGCTGCCTGTCAGGCTCATCAGCCATTTGTTGAGCATGTACAGCGGGTGAATGAAATAAGCCATCAGCGGGTGTCGCGTGGCTTCATATCTTACGTCCCATTCTGACATGGAATGATATGTGATAAGGTCAAAGCCGGATACGTGGTAATTGTTCCAGAACAAGTCGTGATAGTTGGCAGAAAGTTGTGAGAAACGGTCGAAGTATTTGATGACGTTTAGTGAGTTCAGGGCTATGAAGAATAGTGCAAGGAGCAAGGCTATTGGTCTTTCCTCCTTTGATATTTTGAACAGTTGCTTGATACTCATCTGTGGTTGCTGTTATTGGAATGTGAAATAAAAGGAGATTGTCACGCTGATGCAGTGACGGCTGAAAGGGCAGGATTATTGCATAGGTCAGTCATTTGATGTTGAAAGCTCTTTTTGTGAATGGGATGAATGACATTACATATGTACCGAGGATGCAGTAAAATACTACAAACAGTATATGTCCTGCGTCTGACAAATCAATGTGATTCCTGATAGAGTAGCACATGTCGAAGGCGTGTATGCAAAGGAACACCATACTGTTTCTGCCAATCCATTCAAGGAGGTCTGTCGCCATACATTTGTATTTTGACAAAAATCCTGATATGATTCCAATGCATAACGTACCTCCGCAGGCACCGATGATGTTGACAGGAAGATTATCGTAATGACATCTTACCATCGACATGTCGTAGAACAGGAAGCTGACAATCCATGTGGCTATGCTTACACAGGCAAATGACATGGCGTATTTTCCTGTCACTGTGCTGTCCTTCAGCTGTCGGGCTTTGTATCCTATGGCATAGAACAGTGTGGCTGATATGCCTGGCAATATCGCCAATGGAAGGTTGATGACATATCGGTCTGTGAATGTTGCTGCCATGGATATGAAGAAACAGATGGGCAGGAAGTGTTTCCTGTATCGTTTGAACAATATGTTGAAAACATTCTTTGTCCAGAACAATGCCCATAGAAACCATATTGCCCCTATAATCGGGATGTTTGCCAGATATTCAGAGGTATGTTGCAACGAACCGCTTGCATACAGTGAGGCAATAATCCATGATGACACTAAATCCTCGTTATGCGTGAGAGACTTGAAAGCGAAGCAAAAGATGACGGCTGAACACGTAAGGTAATAAGGGATGAGCAAGTGCCTTGCATCTTTCTTTACCATGACAAGCGTATCCTTCTCATGGTAGAAATATCCTGCAATGATGAAGAACAGGGGCATGTGCCATGAAAAGATAAACCGGTGTCCTGCCAAGGTGAGGTGACCTGCAATCACCGCAATGATACCGATACATTTCATTATGTCACAGGTGTGGTCTCTTTCTTTAGCTTTCATTTTTTTTGTGTCTTTTGAGAAGATTGTTCTTGATAAAATGTTCCCCCTCTTTCAGTATCTCTACATGAGCAGCCTTCATGGCAATGTAATAGAGGACGACGCATAATGCAATCCTGGTGGATATGAGTGCCCAGATGTTTGTCAGACTTGCTGTAAGGAAATAGACGACGGCCATTATTCCTGCTGAGATGATGCAGAAAGGCATGATGTCTTTCAGCGCATCCGTGAATCTGTATCCTATCAGTTTCCCGGAAAACAAATGCCATGGTATCAGCCACAGTATCAGGAAAGCCGAGTACGCTGATACCATGGTTTGCATTCCAAAACGATAGAATGCAAGTATGACTGCTATTTGAAGTATTATCTGTAATGTGTTTATCCACATATACAGGCCGCTCCTGCCGTGACTGATAGTAAGATTCTGGTACATGGTATATATAGGCATGAATGCGCCGGAGATGCAGAGCGTCTGCAGCAAGGGAACGCAACCGAGCCATTGTTCCTTTATCGTTATCAAGATGAACTCTCTGCTTACAAGGGCAAGGCCGAACATTAACGGCATGGAAAAGAAACACGTGAAACGCATCATTTTCCTGAATACTCTCAGTTGCCTGTCGTTGTTGTCTCCTGTTTGGTAATTGTCGTTTGTTTCTACGAATATTGTCTGTGCTATCTGTCCTACGGTGTTGCTTACGAGGGAGTTGGCCATCGTGTTCCATTTGTATGCCTGGGAATAGTTTCCTACCTGATGTATGGGGAACAGTCGTCCGAAGATGACGGTCAATATGTTGTTGCTGAGAGTGTTGATCAGTTTTGTGACAAGTATCTTTATGGAAAACATTCCCATGTTCCATACAGGAGTAAAGTTAAGGGTCAGCTTAGGTCTCCATTCCCTGACAAAATGGTACCTGCAGATTATTACTACTACACAATAAGTAATCTGTTGCCAGATTAATGCCCAATAGCCGTAGTCAAGGAATGCCAGCGTGATGCCGGTCGTCCCGGAACTCACGAGGGCTATGCCGCCGGTTATGGCTATCTCCTTGTTCATCATGTTCTTTGTCATATATCCTCCATGTGCGATACCGAGAGAGGAAATGAAGAATGTGAGAAAGGTTACTCTTGATGCTTTTATGAGGCACTCTTGGTGGAAGAAATCAGCAATTATGGGTGCAGCAAGGAAGAGCAGGGTGTATAATATCACGGATGCGCATACATTGAAAGAGAATACGGAGTTGTAATCCTTTGCTTCAGGATGCTTGATGTTGATAAGCCCTAACGTAAATCCTGCACTCTGTATATCGCCGGCAAGGGCAATGAATATGGTAAGCAATCCGACGATGCCATAATCTTCCGGTGTAAGTAACCTTGCGAGGATAATTCCGATTACAAGATTGAGCACTTGTGTGCTACCACTGTTTACAGCACTCCAGAATAGTCCTTTGGCAGTTCTTTGCTTTAGTGATTCCTTCATGAGAAAATAGGTGTGCAAAAGTATTCTGTATTTTATCGAAAACCCAAAACCCAAATCCCAAAACCGAAAACCCTTTATCTGGGTCACGTGCTGAAATTGAGCAGCAGGCAGTGCAAGGATTAAAGAATAATTTTGTACACCCGCTGAAATATTCCATTGCTGTGTAGTATGGATATTTGGACTTCCCACATTCAATGTGCAAAGTTATGAAAAAAAACGGAGACTACACAATTTTTTTCCTTTGTTTCTTTGCTTATGACATTGCAGTTTTCTTTGGAAAGTGTAGGAGATGGGGCTGAATCAGCTTGGAACAGAGTGTTTTTCCCCCTTTGTTTCCTGTTGTTGCATTTCTGTCATTCCTGTGTTCCTGCATTGGAAGATAGATGCTATGAAAGTATCATTCATGGAGGTGTTTTCTGTTTTCTTGCAGGTGGTAAGGCTCGTTGGTTTTCCTCGTTTTAGCCTTTGGGAAAGCAGAAACCGGAGGGTTTTCAGTGAAAAAATGTCGCATCCTTGAGTGAAAGCTGTGCTTTTGCATTCCAAGAACTTTGATTTTGCATTGCGAAAGCTTAGCTTTTGCAATGCAAAAGGGTTGATATTGCCTCGCAATATCAACCCTTTTGTCTTGCCTTTTCTGATGACGGAATCTGTGATTTTTGTATATTTCTGATGTTCAGGCATTTATAAAATCCTTAAAACGGCGGATTTTTGATGCCGAGACATCGGTTTTGCGGAATCGCTGCTCCTGTATTCCTTTTTTATGTCATAATAGTATAACCGGGAATGGCGGGTGAGATTTATTCTTATTTCTTGTATCGCTGTCTATGCAGGAATGTGGATTCGCCTGGAATCCAAGGACGATTGTCTGCAACATGGTTTTTTTATTATTGTCCTGTCCTTAATTTTTGCCATGTTGAAAAAAAATGCTAATTTTGCAGATGGTTAGGTAGAAATGTTTAGTTCATCATTCGGACCTTGTCATTATTCGATAATTGAATTCAACTTTCTCAAGTCTGTGACTTGCTCAGTTTCATAGGGTTATAAGGTTTTAAGGTTATGCGGAAGTTACAATCAGCCTTTGCATACTTCCGTAAAACCAAACCTTAAAACCCTAAAACCTTAAAACCCTAAAACCGAAGAAGTTGAAGCCCAGCGAAACTTGAGTAATTGAAATTATTTCCTTCCATTCAAAATAAATCAAAATAGCATGAAAAAGATACTCTCAATCATAATTCCGACGTACAACATGGAGAAATATCTCCGCAAATGTCTTTCGTCTCTTTTGATAGGTAATCGTCAGGAGTTTATTGATGTAATTGTCGTAAATGACGGAAGCAAGGATTCTTCGTTGGAAATAGCACGCGGGTTTGAAGCGGAATATCCGGATGTATTCAATGTGGTTGACAAATCCAACGGCAATTATGGTTCCTGTGTCAACAGGGGCTTGAAGGAAGCGAGGGGCAAGTATGTCAAGATACTTGATGCGGATGACTCTTATGACACGGCAGAGTTTGCAAAGTTGGTAGAGAGACTCCTCGAACTGGATGTGGATTTGTGCCTTACCGATTATGTCATCGTCAATGAAAAGGGAGAAAGGACGTCGTCACATAAAAGGGGCGTGATGGAGGAGGGCACGGTATATCGCGCTGAGGATTTCCTGTCAAGATGCCTTGATGACCTGATCAAGATGCATGAGATAGTCTATCGCACCCAGATGCTTCGTGACATGAATTATTCTCAGACAGAGGGAATCGCTTTTACTGATACCGAGTGGGCACTCCTGCCTTTGGAAAGGGTGGAAAAAGCATGCTATCTTCAGCTGTCTGTATATAAATACTTGGTAGGAAGGGAGGGACAGACGGTGGACCCGAAGAGGGCAGCCAGCCTGCATTCCCAGGGAATGAAAACCCTGTTTCGCCAAATATCAGTGTTCTCGAATATGAGGGAGCTGTCTGCGGAAAAGAAGCAATATATGACACAGTTCCTTTTATGTAATATCAGATATACATATCGTACTTGTCTCGTGACCTCCTGCAAGTATTTTTCCAATGACAGCCTGAGGGATTTTGATAAAAGGCTGAGGGATGCAAGCATTGAACTCTATAATCTGATGGATAATGTGACGGTCCAGCCGAGCATCCCTATATATTTTGTCAGGGAATGGCGTAAAGACAAGAGCGTGACGCCGCTTTCCGTAAGGTTCTACAGGACTGTGATTTTCCCGTTATTGAGGTTGATGGGGAAATCTTGACTGCGCATCTTTCCTCCGAAAAACCTTAAGACCATAAAGCCTTAATACCGAAGAAGTTGAAGCTTGCGAAACTTTAGTTGTTAATTCCGATGCAAAGGTAATACTTTATTTTGGATTACACAAGGTTGTGTTACACAAAGTTGTGTGATTTTGCAGATTTCTTCGCTGTGGCATCCGTGCTGTCCCTGTGGGAATGTCATGTTTCCGGGGTGGGGCTGGATATGGTTATTGCAAGTACACCTGTATGTATTTGTCCTGCATTTTTTCCATGGAAAAGAATTTTTTCACATGGTCAAATGCTTTTTCCTGCAATAGTTCGTGATTGGCGGCTGGTAATCTGTGTTTGAATATGTCTATCCACTGGTCTATGTCGTTGTCATGTACTGTCAAGGGCCAATCCTCCGGCAACGTGTCTGACAGTCCGTTACACTTGTTGATAATCATTGGAGCACCATTGAATGACGCTTCAAGGGCAAAGATGCTTAGGCCCTCATGGATGGAAGGCATGATGACATAATCGAATGAGCCGAGATATTCGG
>CALZJQ010000016.1 GCA_945787895.1 uncultured Prevotella sp.
CCGTCGGCAATGGCTGCCGAGCAGATGTTCTCATAGTTGGTGACTATCTGGAATGTCTGACCCTTCTTGATCTTGCGTCCGCAGCGGTCTGACTTGGCTGTGATTATAAATGCTGGCATAATCCTTAAAATTTAGAATTAATAATTTTAATTTGTCACTTCTCATTTCTGAGTTTTCAGTTCCACCGCATCAGAGAGGATTTATAATAGCCTTCACCAACAGTTTTTTAGTAATGCCATTATTGACGATAATTTCTTTAGCCACATCATAGGCTGTCATATCTCCAAAAAGAGCGTCATTGCAATATGGACCAAATTTATCGAGAATTAACTTGCATAGTTTATAAATATCATCATCTGTCACTCCGCAGCCTATAGGCGATAAAACTAAATTATTTTCTATAGCGCATGCAATATCATCGTCCAAATTATCAGCTTTTACATCAATGATTAATTTCTCGGTTAAAAAATATATAAGTCGGTAATAACAATATCGCATTAATACAAAATCAATTTCCTTCTCATTATAACTATTATTGATCGCTGCTGGTAGCTCGAAGATATGAATACCTGCAAGCGCCCATTTTCGTAATCGCTCCAATTGTTTACACAATTTTTCGGGGTCATAACTCCAATAAACCTTATCTAATTTCTTAGTAACTATATAATCAAAATTTTCCATATATATATATTCAAAATTTATACCTACGTCCTTTCAAGCGATTCGGCGGTTTATGTTATTTGTAAAACTCGATAAATGCCTTTATGCAGTTCTCGTGATCTGCTGTAGAAGCCAATTCCCTCACACTGTGCATCGCGAGAACAGGATTGCCCATGTCAACACCACGAATAGCCACACTTGATGTAAGTATATTGCCAAGAGTGCTTCCACCGGCAACGTCACTACGATTGACAAATCTCTGACATGGCACACCTGCCCTTTCGCATATCTGCTGAAAGACTGCTGCCGACATTGCGTCAGTGGAATACTTCTGTGCTGCATTAATCTTTATGACAGGACCGCCTCCAAGTAAAGCATGATTGGTAGGATCATACTTCTCCGCATAGTTCGGATGGAATCCGTGAGCATTGTCTGCACTCACCATGAATGCTTTCTCAACACTGCGGAAATAATCGTCGAGAGAGCCTCCTTGTGCCATCACGATTCGCTGCAGAAGCGACATGAAGAAATTACTGCCCGCTCCCTGTTTTGTTCCCGAGCCAGTTTCCTCATTGTCGAAGACAGCCAACACCTTTGTTGCATCAGGTTGTCCGTCGTCAGCCTTAAATGCCTCCAATCCAGCATGCACCATTGACAAATCATCCAATCGTCCTGAAGAAACAAACTCGTTGTTCAGTCCTACCGTACATGCAGATGTTGTGTCGTATAGATACAGGTCGAAATCAATAATAGCCTCTTTATCTATCTTCAGTTCGTCGGCAATAACACGCATTATCAGTCCATTCGCCTCAAGTTTGTCATTCACATAACCCAAGATCGGCAGCATGTCTTTCTGCTTATTGAGCTTCACGCCATCGTTCACCTGGCGGTTGAAATGTATGGCGAGATTGGGGATTACGAGCAACGGGCGCTTGATGTGCAATAGACGTGACTCTGGCTTCAATGCATCATCAGACCGAAGAATAACCCTACCAGCAAGACTCAGCGGACGGTCAAACCATGTGTTAAGTATTGAACCTCCGTAAGCCTCGGTATTAAGTCTCACCATACCTCCTTCGCCAGCCATCTCTGCATTCGGCTTGATGCGGAATGTCGGCGAGTCACTATGTGCGGCAATCATTCTGAAGCCAGCCTCAGACAACGCTTTCTTTCCCATGTGGAATGCAAAGACTGCAGAGTCGTTCTTGGTGATGTAGAACTTCTCGGGCAGATTCTTTATTGCGTTCTCTGCATGCAATTGCACAAACCCATTATTGAGCAATTCGTCGCATACATTCCTCACCGCAAGATAGTTCACCGGTGAGGCGTCAAGGAAACTAAGCAGTTTTTCTGTGTATGTAGCCATAGTGCTTGTCGTGTTATTGATTATCTGTCTATTTCATATATATCTTGTTTCTCCACTTCCTGTTCAGCATATCCGAATCCGGCAGCGAAATGTGATTTTTCGCTGTCGAGCAGAGTTGATCCAGGAGCCAGCACATCTGCAATAACCTTTGCTATACGGAAAGCAATAAGCAATCTACGGGAGTCGAACGTCATAAGCTGACTTGACGGACGCAGGACGAAACCATTGAATTGCGGGAAAGCCTTATCGTCTTGCAGGTGATACAGTAAATTATTCTTCAGATTAGGATAACGTGTAGTCTTTACTGCCTCCAATTGTAAGTCTTTACGCATCACATCTGAAAAGACCTCATACAGTTTGTCGTATGTCTCAGTATCTATCACAGTCGTACGTTTTCCTGCCTTATCCTTGTCGCCAAAATGGAAATCCACATTATTTGAACTGTTCTTTATGTGCTCAGTTATTACAATCACCCATGGCGAGTCATTGCCCTCAGCAAGAGTCTTCAGATCGTTCAGGAAGGCATCACGATTCTTCTGCTTATGGTCAATTATATCAAGTTCTTGCTTGTATTTTTTCTCGTTCTCTTCATAGAATGAGCGAGGCTTGAAATCGCACAAAGGTTCGGGCTTCATATTCAGGAATGAATCCAGTTCATCACTGTCTATTTCTACCTCTTTACTTATATAGTTAAACCCACCCAATTTAGCGAGATAGTATGTAAACCAACTTGTTCCAACTTCTTCAAAACCCGAAGTAGAAACAATTGTCACCCTACTCTTCCTGTTTATGCAGCAACCATAAGGACGATTGATTGGCGACATCTCCACTACGAAGCGGTCGTCAACAGTATCCTCCTCATCCATCGCAGATGCCAATGTCTTTAATCTGAACTCAGGGAACTTCAATGCCGTATCAATAATGTCCTGCAAACTCATTCCCTGCCTTACCTGCATTTTAGCCACGGTACAACGACGTGGTACAAAGTTGAGACTCTCAAATTTCTTTCCTCCTTTGTCGGGCAGTGTGTTGAGATATTCACGCAGAGTCTTGTTTGACCTACGGCGGAAAGCCTTGTGCATTCGTTTGCGGAATTTCTTAAGTTTCTCTTCGCGTTTGTCCTTAGCCATCGCCTCGCGAAATCCATTAGCCACAAGACCGGCAGGGACTGCAAAGATGAGAATCTGAATTACCGAAATCACTATCCATATATATCGTCCAATGGTGGTGGAAGGGTCTTCCGGTGCAAACTTACCGGGGTTGCCCAAATACTTCATGAATGCCCATAGTAAACCGTCCCACCCTTTGTATTCAGGTTCAACTATGTACAACAATATGCCAAGCACTATTGTCGCTATAAGCAACACCTGCACCGAAGCCCACATATCGTTCATCGCTGCCTTCAGTCCTTTTCTAAAGAACTGTATTCCCTTAAAATGTTTTTTGTAGTCCATGTTTTTCGTCAGTTAAAGTAACCACTATTTATTGCATCATTCAAAGTCTTTTTTGCTTCATTAATATCTTCAGGACGATATTGAACATAACATTCATCCCCATCAACTCTCACACCCTTTATTCTAATATTCTCAGAGTAGCTTCCATCAGTCATAACGATATTATCCTTCATAGAACTGATTGCTTTTTTGGCTAATGAAAGATTATTTATTCTGATAGCCTCAGAGAGAACTTTTTTGCATAAATTATTACGTTTAGCTACCGAATGGTAAAATCTACAAAATTCTATCTCGCTGTCGTAAATATTATCTTCAAGTGGCTTTGTTATCATGTAAGCTCTGAAGTTATTTAAGCCTGCAGGAATCCTTGAGCCTTCGATTGGCGTAGAGAGTAAACCTTCAAGATATTTCACATATTCATCAAAATTATATTTCATCAGGAATTTCTCAACGGTGGCATTGCAAGACAAATCTGAATTAGCCAGCATTAACAATACCAAATCTCCCATTTTTGCGCTACAGGCCGCATTTATGGTATTCTCATTAATTCCAGCTCCCGTCTCAACAATTTTTTTTGCAAGGAATTCATTGCTTTGACTTATCGCCAGTTCTACAATTTTTTCAATTGTCATATCACATTTATAGTCCAAATATCTGAAATCTGACCCAGATATGTCATTAAGGAGAAACATAAGTCTATTGGCACTTTCCTCTGTTCCTTGTGCGATAAGAAATAATATCTCTTTTTTTCTTACATAACTTCTATGTTCATCTATCCTAGTCTCAAGTTCTTTTCTATCACATTCAACCTCCATCCTGTCAACAATTGAACTTGCCTTCGCAAAATCATTGTTTTCACATGCTTCCATATACTGTTGCTGGAATTTCTTTTCTTTATTACAACTTGCCAGTGCAATACACATCACACATAGCATTAAAATTTGATAAATTTTTCTCATAATAATTATATTGACTATTTGTTAACAATATTCTTTGGATAAATATCTATTAATCTCATTTTTTACATTTGAAGGTTTACGCAGGTCACTTAACACAAAACCTTTATTATCACTTATTTCTTTTCGAACTCTTCTCTTTATTGTCTCTTTATTTTCTTTCGTTGCTACAGAGAGTTCGTCAATTAATCGACTCTCTATGTCATTCATAATGTCAATATCCCTGTAGAGCAATAATATTTTTGAATTTAATTTGTCAATTTTTGCTTTTCTCATTGCAGGAATATACCCATAAAAATAAGATGCGACAATACTGCTAATACCAAATATCAAAGAAATAATTACGCTTGTTTCCATTTTTATATCATTATTAGTCAAGCAATCCACCGATAAAACCTGATAACGGCTCCGCAAAAGTACCCATACCGAATATACCGCCTTTGCCGAACATACCATTCTCACCAAATATTCCACCCAATGGATAATCTTGATGTTGGGCGTTTCCAATTATAAGACGGTTCATCTTGTGGATGAGAAACAATATAAACATTCATATTTGAAATTCTTAATGTTTTGAATCTGTCAATTAATTAAATCTGCCATCTTTAATAGCTTCTTCAAGTTTCTGTTTAGCTGCGTCTCTGGTCTTATAACTATCAGAACCGCTAAAATCAGGCTTGTAAAGTTCAATAATATTTTGGGCAAATTCTTTGTTCTGTCTATTAATAGCTAATGTCAATGCCTTATCGCAAAGTTTATTAATTGCAATACATACATTTGTGTATGCTATTCTGCTTTGATTGCGAGGCCAGTCGCTATCACCATAATAACCACTTTCATCCCCATCAAGAGGAATTTCACTGAGCAAAAAAACGATCTTGTCAGCTGCCTGTTCATCTCCATTTGTCAATAATGACGTAATCTCCTGTGAATATATATAATCAATAGCAGCGAAATATTTCTTACTTACTACCTTAAAATTAGCTATTTCATCCCCTTTATATTCGTCAGCTGAGGCTTTGCCTAAAGCTTCAACAAATTCCTCATGCATAGATTCTAATATGCCATGTGCAGTTTCAAAATCCCCTTCTTTTACTGCTTTTTTATAATTTCCACCATGTTTAATTGTATCAAGAAATTCCTGTTTGTTTCCATTACAATTAGCAAACGACAGACCAATCGCCAATATCAAAGCATACATAAAAAATGTTTTTGTTTTCATAATAAAAATGTTTTATTGTATTATTAAATTATTTGTTCTATTCTCACTTATTTATTAGTCAAACAATCCACCGATAAAACCTGATAGCGGCTCCGCGAAAGTACCCATACCGAATATTCCGCCTTTGCCGAACATACCATTCTCGCCAAAGATGCCACCACGCATTCCATTGCCTATTGACTCTGCCGCACTGGTTAAAGCACCTGCCCATACTTCATCCTTCTTTACACTTGCGGCAGCCCTCGCCTCCTCAATGGCAGCCTGCGCCTCAAACGGAGCCTTTATCTTCTGTATCTCCAACTCCTTCATCGCTAACATGTGCTCCTTGTTGCGTCGGTCTTTTTCGGCAGCATCCAACTTTGCGACGTAGGCATCGTATGCCTTCTTTGCCTTTGGGTATGCCTTGCTTCGCTGAGGTATCAGTTCTAAGCAAGCTCCTACCTGTGGGTTGTATGCCGAATCGCCACCCTCTGAAATGGCATTCTGCATAGCTGCAAGAAGTGCGTCAGCCTTCTCTTGGAACATCAAGTCCGACACCTGTTCGTTCTTCTTTACGGCATAATCGAAAGATGCCGATTGCTGTGGCACGCTGGAGAGGAGAGCCGAGGCAAGAGCATAGTCCTGCTTGCTTATCGCCCTTTCGACAAATGATTTCACGTTACCCGTGGCGTTATACCACTTCAAGGCGCGCTCGCTTGCAGTGGCAAGCATCTGCTGCATCTTGTTGTCGTTCTTCAGGTCGTTGAATGCCTTGCTTGCGGCATCTTCAAAATTGGCTCCCACTCCCGTCACTGTCTGTGATGAGGAAGCATAGATGTCGCCGGTAGCCATATTGCCGCAATATATCGTGACCTCATACTTTACTATAGCTTTCTGCGGAGCTGTGCCTGTAAGGCTTCTGTCGATGCAATCCACCTTTGACACCATGGCAAGCACCGGGTTTGTGCATAGTCCGCCAATGCCATTCTGTGCAGCAATCTGAATCATCTTGCCTGTTAGTTTGTCAGATGCACTCTCCGGCACATTCTCTGAAACGGCAGGAGGCAGGATGGAAAATTTCACACCATGAGACACCACCAACGAGTCGATACTTACAGGAATCAGGCTCTGGCGTTTTGCCTCTATAGCTGCAATACGGTCTTCGTTGCTCATCGACGAAGTTGTCCTGTCCTTTGGAGCAAAGACTTTCTTCTTCGCATCGCCGCCACATGCAGTAAGCATCACTGCGGCAAATAATATATAAAAGTATGATTTCATAACGATGATTTATGTAAAATTAATTATATCCTACTTTACATTCCCTTAACCGATAGCACTATTTCGCCCAAGCCTTGCGACTTGTTGGACACCTTCAGACCGAGGTTCTTGCGGATGGACTTCTGCAAGTCACGTGCCCAGTCGTACACGCCATACTGAGTGCCGTCGTCGTTGAGAAGTTTGATGCGGGCACTGGTGAATGTGAGTTCCTTGGCAGTGTTGCGTCCCATCTTGTATGCGCCCTTCACCGTATGTGTCTTTACATAGTCGATAATCCAGTCGCTATATACGTCGCCATTGATGCTCTCGTCACTGAGATCCTGATTGCTGCCGCCTTCCACAGTGATACGTACGCTAACCTCTCGCCCACGCTTCAATATGTCACTGTAGTATTTCTGTATGTCCGACATCAGTCCGGGCAGCTTCTGAGCCATACTGCTCTGTATTACCTCGGTCGTTGACTCGGTCTTCAGATTGCTTTCCGTGATTGTAGCCACCACATTAGTTGTATAGGCATCAATAGCCGAAAGAGTGTAGGATACATTCTTCCGCTTGTAGTCATGACTGGTGAGCGATGACGACTTGTAGTAATTCAGCTCTAATATGATGTCTGGACGTGCCGTCTGCAACAACTGGGTCTTGGCGTCGGTTTGTATTCCGTCTGCAATGTCGGTTGCCGACTGTGTATCCAGTTGCTTCAGTGTCTGCTCGAAGTCTGCGAGAGGATAGTTCTGCTTCACAAACGCATCTTGTATAAAAGAGGCTATTCGGCGGAAACGGTCATCCTTCACAATATACCTTTGATAGTTGCGTTCGATGAATTCCCTGTCACCTAAAGTCTTCTTTTTCAATGCTCCGAACGACTTCAGCGTCTGATCTGCCGGTATGACCATAATCTGCGGGCGAGCCTGTTCGATTGCGTTCACCTCACTGTTCTCGTATTCATCGATGTTGCCGTCAGCCTTTTCGGCAAGTGACTCCTTATTGCTATTACCGCCACACGACGCCAGCACCAAGGCAAGTAGTGAAAGGATTGAAATTCTTGTTGTTTTATTAATTTTCATACTGCATAGATAATAGGCAATTCCTCCAATGCCTTACCATTATATGATATGCTGTTGAAGGAATTGCACTCATTTATTATTTATCTCGATTTAATCTTTCAAAAGCCTTTTGCTTGTCGATTTTTATTATGTCTGCCACTTCCCCAAGGAATTCCCTTTCATCGTCGGTAACAACACCATCTGCTTTGAGGACTCCAACTACTTCATCTATAATGCGTATCTTTTCATCTTCATCATTTGGAATAAACATTGAGGCTTTATTTGCCATTGATTCTTCAATAATTGCCTTAACTTGCTTTTCGCTGAGTCTTCTACGCTTTACATATTCTCTGATATATTTGTTTTCCTCTTCACTGTTGTTTCCATCTGTAAGTGACGCATAAAATAGGAGTCTAAGAATAGTCTCGTCTGTCAATCCTACTCCAGCTTTAGAATTATCTTCAGACAACGCTTTTCCCAAGCCTTGAAGGCAAAGACCAACTATGACCACAACCCAGGATACCCAACCATCAATAAAGAATGCACCGGCAATAACCGCAATAATTCCAAAAAGGAAAAATACTAATCCAATCATAATACAAAAGTTTATATTTTGCCTACGTCCTTTCAAGCGATTCAGCGTTTTCTTGGTATTAAATCTTTGTTATTTTGCATTGGCTGAAGTTTCGTTGAGCTTCTACCTTTTCGTTGTTCGGTTTTACGGTCGTATGGTTGTTTCGTTTTGGGGGGCAGCGCTCTATTTTGCATAACCGAACGACCTCAAAACCATCAATAACAGAGCAAGTAATTACTTGCAAAAGTAGAATCATTGAAATATCAGCAGCAAATTTATTAATTATTTCCGAAAACGTCTTGGTTCAATTTGGTTCAATTTTGCGTTCACGCAAAAAACAAGTGAAAGGGTGTGGCGTGTAAGAAAAAAAACGTAACTTTGCACAACAAACAATTGTCTATGGAATATAATAAGGAAGACATAAAGAGACTGACGGCGCAGGTGGAGAAGGTGGTGGGGAAGAAAATATCAGGTCCTCGCGACTTTGATTTTCTTTCACGTCAGGTGGAGGGATATACCGGCGAGACTCTATCTGTGAGCACACTGAAAAGGGTTTGGGGGTATATTCCGTCAGGAAGCAGGCTGAGCCGTTATTCGCTCGACGTGCTTGCGAGGATGGCGGGGTATGCGGGATGGGAGGCTTACGTCGCCGGCGTGAATGGCGGGGACGTAAGTTTCCGGATTGTGCATCGCAAGCTGTTTACTGATTCGCTGGAGTATGGTGACAGGGTGAAGCTTGTGTGGAGTCCCGACCGTGTGGTGACGACAAGGTATGAGGGGCAGAATATGTTCACCGTGGTTGAGTCGGAGAACAGCAAGCTGTGTGTCGGCGACACGTTCCGCTGCGGCTTGTTTGTTGACCATGAGCCTTTGTATCTCACGGGGCTCTTCCATCCCGGAATGCCTGTCAGCGACTATGTCTGCGGCAAATCGGGGGGGGGTAATTTGGCACGTTCTCGACAAGCCGGATGAGCAGTGATGAGCTTGTTTACTCATTGTCATGGCGAGACAAGGAGGGATGTTGCCCCTGACTTCATCATTTTTGCACACCATCACGTAGCGCATATTGAAAATCAATTAGTTATGCAAAAAAATGGGTGACTTAGGGTGACGCATTGATGAATTAGGGAAGAATGTTACCTTTTATCCATCTGAAAGAAGAAAACAATAAAAACACTTGGGGCGGGTTGTTGGTTGTGGGTTATAGGTTATAGGTTTTGGGTTGATTAGTCTTGACTCTTGAGAATCCTCCATTAGACAAGCATTATTAACCAAAAACCTACAACCCAAAACCAACAACCATACGCCAACGGTTTTTCCTGTTTTTTCCTTTGTGTCGTACAATGCCGCAGGCAGATGTAAAGTCTCAGTCAGGCATTGACAAACCGACCGACAGGGAGATTTGGCAATGACTGACTGAGACTTTACATCAAGGGCTCGGAGAGACCTGTACGACACAAAGGTTGTTTTTTATGTTTTCTTCAAACCCTCCCAACCAGACACTACTCCCTATTTGGTGACGCATTGACGAAGTCAGGAAATATTGAGATTATGGCGGAATCTTCTTACAAGGTGCTCTGCCGTGGGGCTGTGTGGCAGGAAAGTCGAGGATGATGTAGGTGCGTTGTCGTGTATTAGCATGGCGTTGTCGGTTCTTGTGATGCAAATTTACATAAATATCTCGAATTATAAGCCAGTCGGGATAAAGAAATCGCATTTCTTGTCTTTGTCACGCAGATTTCGCAGGTTTTTTGTCTTTTTCACGCAGATGACGCAGATTTCGCAGGTTTTTTTTGTCTTTGTTCCACAGATATCGCAGATTTACTTCACGTTCCATATCTGCGTCATCTGCGTTATCTGCGTGACAAAAGCAAGCGTATAGGGGAGAGAATCCGGGAGAATCTGCGGGCAAGGGGAAATAGGACAAAACGATCTCATGGATATTGCGTCGTAAAAGCGCCGTTATTACAATGCAAAAGCGTTGATATTACCTTGCAAAAGCCAAGCTTTTACTCGGTAATCTCAACGCTTTTTCTATTGTACTGTCTTACAGGCATTTACAAATCGGTAAGAAAAGGGAGGGAATAGGACAAAATAATCATCGGCACATTCCTCCCCTCTCTTCTGCATACGTATGCGGAGTGTCGGCATACCCTGCTTTCCTCAGCAGGCGTGCCCTGCTTTCCTACAGCGTCATCTTGACCGTCCGTCCGCCCATCCTTACGATATACACGTAGTTGACGGGCATGGGAATGTACATCGTTCTGCCGTCCGACATCTCGCTGCGAAGCACTCTGCCTGCCGCATCGCATATCGTTACGGTCTCGCCTCGTGCTGCGCCACGGATGATTATCGTGCCGTGCCCTGCATATATGCCGCTGCCATTGCCGTGGGCGGAGGAGATGCCGGTGTTGTCGCTGAACACGGCAGTGAGGGAGTTCTCGCCCTCAAGGCTGCTGATGGTCAGTTTGCCGTCAGCGAGGCGGTCGGTGACGTCAGTGTCGCCAAGCATCAGGCTTGTCAGTATATATCCCTCGTCAGCCGTGACGGTGACGGTGACGTCCGTGTTCTCTGCCACTTTCACGGTCTTCGTGTCGCCTGCTGATGTCACGGACTCGGCAGTAAGCCTGCCGCCCGGGGATGCGGTCATGGTCAGTTCGGCGAGTACGGTGCCCTCGACGGTCATTTCCTTGACTGCTTCGAACTGCTGCCATACGGGGTCTTCCCTGACTGCTGCCTTCCATTCCTCGGGCACGTAGAGCGTAGCCCTGCCGATGATGTCGTCGAAGGCGTGCTCGCCTACTTCGGGAAGCGTGATTGTCCCGGCGGCACGGGTTGCCGTGCGGGGTGCGGCATTGCCAAGGGCAGAGGAGGGACTCTTCACGACGAGTTTCTCTAATCCCGTGCAGCCCTCAAAGGCATAGCTGCCAATCTTGTTCACCGTTGATGTCAGCGTCACGCTCTTCAGCTTACTGCTTCCGCTGAACGCACGCTTGTCGATGGCTGTCACCTTGTAGTCAGTGCCGTAGTATGGCACTGTCTCGGGCAGTTTCAGGTCGCCGGTATAGTGCTTGTCGTTGTAGAAGTAGTCGAGATTCCTTACCGTCACCTCTTTCAAATAGTTGGCATCCCACCGCTTCTCGTAGCATACGTTGTCGTACATGAACACGCTCGGAATGATGTAGTAGAACGAGGCGGAGAGGGTGATGTCTTCTGTTACCTCATAGTTGACCGTCGCTCCCTGTTGCTGCACGTTGTCAATCTTCAGCCACGAGAAACCGTAGCCGGAATCGGCAACGGCCTTGATGGTGATTTCAGTGCCGTAAGGGACGGATATGCGGTTGTCTGCATCGGGGGTAAGCATTTCAACTCCCTGATATACTTCTATCTTTCCGCAGGACGTAGGAGTGACGGTGATGGTATTAGTGACCACATCCGGCTCTGCCGTGACAGTGATTGTGACCGGTCTGTAGTGCATATAGAAGGTGTATGTGTCACTGTCAGCGGTAGTCGGTATAAGCGTATCATCGTCCTTGCTCGTCACTGTAACCGACTTAATCTTGTATCCCTTATCGGCGACTGCCGTAAACTGGACTACTTCTGCGTAATTCGCTGTCGGGGAGGCAGCCGCCTTGTCGATGAGGGTAAGGGAGACGTGCTCGCCCGCAGCAAGGGTTATCTCTCCGCCGCCGATATACTTGTATGCCGGCAGCAGGGAATCTTTGCCGCAGAATGACATAAAGGTGTCGTAGGAGCAATGGACTCCATTGCGGATGTCCGCCCCGGTTTCTCCCAGCAATATGGAGGCGTAGTTGGAGTGTACCGCCCAGTTTTCGGGATTGTCGATGACTCCGATGACGGTGCCCGAGGCTGTCGCAGCCGTGATACCGCCGATATTCAGTGCCAGACATTGTTGGAGGGAGGCGGTGAAGTCGGCATCCTTGTCGGCAACGCTGCCGCATATTCCTCCCGCATATCCCTGAGAGTCTATCGTGCCGAGGGCGTAGCTGTCCTGCAAGGTGCCGCCGGTCATCGCACCGGAGATACCGCCTGCCGCCTGTGAGGCACTGACATTGGCGGAGGAACGGGAGCTATTTATTTGGGATGTCACGGCAAGACCTGCTATTCCTCCGCAGCAACAGCCTGCGGTGACACTGCCGCTGCTCTGGCAATTCTTCAGGAAGCCGTTTATCATGTAGCCTGCAATGCCTCCTGCGGACTGATATGCCGACTCGAGGGCAGGGTCAATCTCCTGCGGAGCAAGCGTGGAAACCTTACTTTCCGATACCGAGCAGTCGGTGATGGTTACTCCGTCGCAGTATCCGGCTATGCCGCCTGCGATGAAACCGCATATTTCTGCCCCTGCAACGGTAAGGTTGATAATCTGCGGAG
The DNA here is from genome assembly GCA_945787895.1 of uncultured Prevotella sp. GTDB lineage: Bacteria > Bacteroidota > Bacteroidia > Bacteroidales > Bacteroidaceae > Prevotella. Next base: position 12,925 of record CALZJQ010000016.1, read on the forward strand.
CCTCGGCAGCACCGGGAGCCACGTAGCCGAACAGTCCTGCAAAGTCTCCCTTTGTCACCGTCACACCGCTGATGGTGTAACCGTCACCGTCGAAGATTCCGCCAAAGGCGTTGTATTGCGAACTGCCTATGGGAGACCATTGGGTGTCAAATTCCGTAACGCCGGCGGGTGCGGCACTGAGGTCTATGTCGGCGGCAAGACGGATGGTGCTGCCGGCAAAGCCGGGTCTCTCGGGCGCATTCGCCACCTCCTTGGACTCAAGGGCATAGTTGGTGGCGTATGCCACCCATGCCAGTCCGCGGGCGGTGTGGATGGTATAGACCCTCCGGCCGTCGCTTTCGGTGGACAGTGCGATGTCCTGAACGCCGTCGTCTCCTGTAAAGCTGGCTCCCTCGCCAAACCACTCCCACGTCATGGGAGCATAGTCGTCCTGTCCCCACGCTGCCGTGTTGAAGCGGAAGAGTGCAGTCAGGGTGATGAGAATGCAGAATGATAGTCGTGATGTCTTCATATCGTTTGTGATTAGTGTTTCGCCTTGCCTGTGATTAGTGTTCCCGACATGAATGCAGGACACGTTCCGCCGTGTAATCTTCCTTGCGAAAAGGTGTCGTGCGATTGTGTCACAATAATATGCAAAGGTAGCGCAAATCGTCGGATTATGCAAGTTTCATGGGTTTCAAGCTGTCTGTTTTTGATGTTTAGACAATTTTTGACGTTTAGACAAAAAATCCCGACCTTGCGGGGTCGGGATGTACGGTGCTATGGAGTGGCGGCCGTGCGATTATTTCATCCCGCTGAGGAATGCCTTTGCAGAGCCGAAGCGCAGGAAGAGGTCGAGGCGTATGGGGACGTGACGCTTGTCGTCGGTGACGAAGAAGCGCACTATTTCCTTGTCCCTGCCGTCCTCCTTTTCTATATATGAGAGCACGAGACACTTGTATTTCTTCTCGTTGTCCGCCTTTACGGTCTCTTTGCCTTGATATACGAGCTTTGCCTTTACGAGTTCCGAACCGCCTGTGATGTCGATATTGATGGTGTGTCCTTTCTTCCAGTTCTTCGGGTCGAAGCTGCGGGCCCGCAGGAAGATGTTGAGCATGTCATAGACGCAGTGGTCGTAGGTTTTCTTTTCGTTAGTGATGGATCCGTCCCTGTGCTTGTGCTTCATGGTGACAGCGCATTTTCCATTGGGGTATGCGTACCATGCTTCATCGACATAATATCGTTCTCCTTCGTGTGCTCCCTTACGATAGTATAGAGGAGCGAGCTGGTCTGTAGCATAAACGAGCAGCGTGTCGCGCATTCTGAAGAATTTATCTACCTTGTCTGAGGTTCTGGTTATTAGGCTGCTGCGGAATGCTGGCTTGCCTTTATAGACGGTAGAGACGGTGGACATGGATGCTGTACCTGCCTTTACCCATATAAACTGCCAGTTGAAATAGAGGTTATAAGCGAGCACTTCACTCTTTCCGAGAGCGGTATTCTTCATGCTACACTGTGCCTGTGCTCCTGTAGAGAATACGAGAGCCTGCATTATCACTGCTGCTATGAGTGAAAATATTTTCTTTGTCTTGTTCATGATGTGATTACTTTTGTTTTTTATCATGGTGCAAAAGTATCAATTTTCGTTGGTCTTGCATTGGGGAAATCCCTATTCCTCCGGGGAAATTCCATAGATGTTGTGTCACAATCCCTCTGGCAGTGCTATGCCTTTCTCTCTTGCCCGCTCTGCATTTCTCATGCGTATGGTCTTCTGCTTGTCGGCTTTCTGCTTGGTGATGCTGGCTGGTTTTTGTTTATCGAGTGGAATATCGTTGAGTCTCCATTCACGTGTGACGTCCCATTTGGCACGACAAGCGACTTTTTCCTGGAAGTAATATACCTCCTCTGGCTGTAAGTCTTCGTCAATGTCACCCGTATCCCATTTCCCGTTGTCATTTCTATCGACGAATGCTCGCAAGAAGTATTCTCCCGGATTGACGTAATAGAACTCTGCTACTCCATCTACGACGGGTGCTTCCTTGATGACTTTTTCTGAATTGTCGATTATCTGTACGATGACCGTGCCTTCTCCTTCATATATGGGCTTGATGAAGAGTGTGCTGTATGAGTTAAGTTCATTGACCTTGAAACCAGCCTTGTAAGGTTTTGATGTAAGTCCGTAGATGTCTTCAAAGGCGAGGGTATCTATTTCCAGACTATACTCTGCATCAGGTTCCCACTCGGCAATTATCTCCATATTGCGTGGTGTGGCATGCTCATCAGTGCGTTGTCGTAGTCTGAAGGGGGCGTTATACCATAGTGTATCTTGTTTGACGTAAAGGTGTATGGCAGCAGAGTCGAGCCTTGCGAGAGGTCTTGGGAAGTCGATGGTGATGTTACCATCGGGCGCAATGCTGTTCTGTCCGCCGTACTTTGGCTCCAACCGTTTGATGGGGAAGATGGTATCTTTGATTTCCTCCGTGGCTTTCTTTCTTTTTTTCTCTAATTGCTTGTACCATTCCTCCATCTCTTTCTTGAGGTTTTTCATACGTTTTTCGTATGATACCTTTGCAAGAACTTCAAGGGTGTCGGTCTGTGGTACGAGATTTCCGAGCGAGTCGGTCGTCTCATAGGTCATGGCAATGTTGAGAGTGTCTTGATTTACGAGTATTGTGTCGCGGAGCCAGTAAGTGACGGTGTCGATTTTCTGCGTTGCTTCCACGATGAATGCGCTGTCACTGTCGAAGTTGAGCCCCTTTATCTCCGGCAGTTTCGTGCCTGGTCCGCTAAAGAAGACGGAGAAGCACTCAGGCTCTTTTCTCTCTACCTTGAGGAAGAAGCGGTCAGCCTGTGCCTTGACAAATTGGCGCAGCACTATGTCGTCGGGCAGGAAATGTGTATAAGGTACTCTTTTTATATCCTTGATATGAAGCGTATCAGTCCATATCGTGTCCTGTCGGATGTCTGGTTTGTAAGAAGGTACTATGAGTTGGTGGTCGAAAGCGATAGCCTCAGCAGCAGAGGAGTAGAAGAAATTGCCGTCCATATCGTTGAGAGCTACTACTCTGTATGTGCCTGGTGCTATGCCGCGTATGATAAATCTGCCCCTTGAGTCTGTGCGTGATACCCGCTGTATCGGTTCTTTCTCGAACAGGGCGTTGAGTCCTGAGAATGCTGCTCCGTTTTTTATGCTGTCTATAGCGAGGCTATCTACACGGTAAAGTCCTACGAGTGAGCCTTTCACGGGTTCGAGGTTCTCGGCATTGAGCACAGTTCCCGCCACCTCCAGTGTGTCAATCTTGTCGCCTGTGGAGAAACAATAGGTATAGTTTCCCATGGGGTTGCCCTCGTTGTTGTCGCTGATGGCGTCGGAGAAGTCAATGGTATAGGTGGTGTTTTCCTTCATTGTGTCCTTGAATTCAACGATAATTCGCTTTCCTGCCGCCTTGATATCGGGCTGTTCTATCTGTGGTGGTGAGATGACTACTTTTTCCGAAGCGTTTTCGAGTTTGATAAACTCATCAAAGTTGATGATGACTTTTTTTGTTTTTGCGTTCGTACCTCTGTCCTCTGGTAGAGTACTTATCACTTTTGGTGGTTTTTCATCGTACCATCCTCCGTCTGGACTTCCCATTCTGGCACATGAAATCAGTGCTGTCCACACTGTGAGGAAAGCCATTATTGTCGCTGAAAAATATATTGTTCGTTTATCCATTGTATGCGTTCATCCTTAGCAGTTCATCGATGTGTTCACGGCTATTGGATAGTCTTGGCACCTTGTTTTGCCCTCCAAGTTTTCCTCTTTGCTTCATCCATTCTTCAAAGAGTCCGTCGGAAGCGACCACTATCTTCAGCCTTACCATATTGATGTCCTTGTATCTCTTTGCCTCATAGTCGGAGTTTAGTTCCTGCAGTTTTGCGTCGAGGGTATCTGCAAAGGCTTCCACATCATCGGGAGGGCACGAAAATTCGATGACCCACTGATGGTGCGGCACTACGTCCTTGTCTCTGAACACAGGTGCTGCGGTGTATTCTCTCACCTGTGCTCCATGCTTCTGGCAGGCATATTGCAGTCCTTTTTCTGCATTGTCGATGATGAGTTCCTCTCCAAAGGCATTGATAAAATGCTTTGTCCTACCTGTTATCACAAACTTATATGGGTTCTTTGATGTAAACCTCACTGTATCGCCGATGAGATAACGCCACAGTCCGCATGAGGTAGTGATGAGCATAGCGTAGTTCTTTCCTGTCTCCACACCCTCGAGCGGCACTACTGTAGGGTTGTCCTTGCCAAACTCATCCATTGGTATAAATTCATAGAACACTCCATAGTCCAGCATGAGAAGCATACTGCTGTCCGTAGGATCGTCCTGTAGTCCGAAGAATCCCTCCGATGCGTTGTATGTCTCCATGTAGTGCATATTGGGGGAGGTGATGAGAGTCTCGTATGCTTTGCGGTAAGGCGTGAATGCTATGCCGCCATGGAAGAACACTTCAAGGTTAGGCCATACCTCTTCGAGGTGCTGCTTTCCCGAGAGTTCCATGACGCGTTGCAGTACGGACATCATCCACGACGGCACGCCAGAGATATTGGTCACGTTCTTGTTGAGACATATTTCTGCTATCTTGTCTCGCTTTACCTCAAAGTCAGATATGAGGGCGGTGCGCTTGTCTGGCACGCGTATAAGATTCACCAGCGGGTTGATGTTCTCGATAAGTATTGCACTAAGGTCACCGACGAGTGAGCCTGCCGCATTATAGTTTGGCGAGTGGGAGCCTCCGAGAATGAGGGACCTGCCGTCAAAGAGTCTGCTCCTGGGATTGTTTCTCAAATAGAGAGCCACGGCATCAGTACCACCTTTGTAGTGGATGTCCTGAAGTCCTTCGTAGCTTATGGGGATAAACTTCGACTTGTCGTTAGTAGTTCCTGATGACTTGGCATACCATTTTACGGCGCCTCGCCACAGTATGTCTTTTTCGCCATGTCGCATACGGTCAATGTCGCCTTTGAGCTCCTCGTAGGTATTCACGGGGACATTGCGTACAAAGTCTTCATACGAACGCATCATATTGAAGATATGGTTGCGTCCATATTCCGTATCGCTTGCCTTTGCGAGCAGATGTCTGAGCACTTCAGCCTGCATCTGTACGCCCTCCTTCCTGTGTCGCTCAAGTTCTTTCTGTCGCTTATGGAAGAACAATCTTGCTATTGATGTAATTCCCATTACCTCATTGTCGATTTTTTCAAATAGTGCAAAAACTCTAAATATCGAGTCATGCGGATACTTGTGTTATTGATAAATTTCTGCAAAATTACTTATTTATCATCACATAACCAAATAATGACTGTTGAAAAATGTCGTTTGGCGGTTTGGTGGTAGTACATAGTTGTGAGTTTAGGTTGTCGGATATTGGTTGAAAGTCGTATATCACGCAAGCTGCCGAATGCACCATCAAGTAAGGATGCATCTACAAAGAGTACTACGACCGTACAACCATATAACCTTAAAACCGAAGAAGTTGAAGCCCAGCGAAACTTCAATATTTAATTGGCTAAATCCTGTGCATTTTTTATCACTACAAACTGGACACCCTAATTATTAACCAAACAACCAAACACTTAAGGTGGGTTCTATTAATTCGCTTTGTAATATTTTGGATTTATTTTCGAGGACAAATTGTAAGTTGAAGAGGGTTTCTGTCCCCCGATAACGGGGGAACCGAAGGGGGTGTAAAGACCATTGACCGTAGCGGGCTACGTGACCGATGAGACTTACGATTTGTACCGAAAAGAAACCAAAAGATGACAAAACGTCAAACCTACAGAATTAATATTTTTGACGGTGGGACTATGAAATTGATGAACACTTCTAAAAAATCAGATATGTGTGAATAATTAATAGAACCCACCTTAAGAAAACACTAATGTGAAAAGCCTTTCATCTGAAAGGCACTCGGAAGCCAAGCGATGGATAGACTCTGGAGAGACTGCATCGACGTTCTCTAACAGACGGGGGATAGACTTTTGAGTCCCTTTGTGCAGATATTGCTTCGCCATGCTGATGGCATAGTTCTCAGCGTTCTCTGCTGAAAGGGCTATCTGCCCCTTCAACTGTCTCTTGGCTGCATTCAACGTGCGTAATGTAAGTGGCGACTTAGCCAAACTATGCAACTCTCTCTTCACTAATCTGATGCAACGATTGACATCATGCGGGTCACATCCGAAATAGACAGTCCATAACAAGGCATCCGTATATTCCGTCATATTGCTCTCCACGTTATACACCAATCCGCGACGTTCACGCAGCGACAGATTCAAACGAGAGTTCATACTCGGTCCGCCAAGGATATTGTTAAGGACGAAAAGCGGTAAGCGGTATTTCTCTATATCACCATGGAAAACCGTTCCTATCATCACGTGCGACTGATGGGTCATCTGCTCACTGTCGTCCATGCGTGCGCCGAGGAGCTCCTCCTTCATGCCCCTGAACGCATATTCCCCTTCACGTCTGCTCTCAAAGACTTCCCCCGCCCTGCTTTCATGCGTGTCACCGAAAGCCTTTTCCAACCGCCTGACAAGCATACGGAAATCCACGTTGCCCGACACGTAGAATACACATCTCTCCGGACGGTACATTCTTCGAGTAAAGCGCAGGCAGTCAGCAGTAGTAAAAGCTCTCACAGTCTCCTTCTCTCCAAGGACGTTATGCCCGATGGAATGGTGAGAAAAGACGATGTTCTCATATTCATCATATATCAATTCGGCAGGAGAGTCGCGGTAACTGTCTATCTCATCGCACACCACCTCTTTCTCTTTCTCCAATTCATGCTCGGGATACACGCTGGAGAAGACGATGTCACTGAGCAAATCGACAGCCTTTGCAAAGTGCTGGCGCAAAATGGCTGCATAGTAGAACGTGTCCTCCTTTGTCGTAAAAGCATTGAGCTCGCCACCTACAAGCTCCAGAGTATTAATGACTTGCAGAGGAGAACGACGCTCTGTACCCTTGAATGTAGTATGCTCGCAGAAATGCGCAAGCCCCTCTTCGCCATCCATCTCATCCCTCGAACCGGCATCAATGGCATATCCGCAATATACCACCTCACCCATACGTGGCAGATGTATTATCCGCAAGCCATTCTTCAGTCTATGTGTGTTGTATGTCATATTGCTGTTCGTAATGTCCATGCCTACTTCCGCACAACCGTATAACCTTATAACCGAAACAGATAACCGTATAACCTTATAACCGTTATTTTGAAATCATCTCTTTTATTTCTCCTTCGCTCATACCAGTTGCAATGGAAATAGTCGCAATGTCAATGCCTTTGGCGATAAGGCGGTGTATGGTCTCCATCTTTTCTTTCTCCATGCCTTTCTCCATGCCTTTCTCCATGCCTTTCTCCATACCTTTCTCCATGCCTTTCTCCATGCCTTTCTCCATGCCCTCTTTAATTCCTTTCTCAATGCCCTCTTTAATTCCTTTCTCAATGCCCTCTTTAATTCCTTTCTCAATGCCCTCGTCATATCCATTCTTCAATCCTTTTTCATATCCTTCCCTATGTGCGCTGTTATAGAAAGTGCGCTCAGTACGGATTATGTCCCAGAACTTATCATAGCCGAGCAACTGGGCATCGGTGTAAGCAGACTCTTCCACTACGGCCAGCGCCTTGTTGATTTCAGGACTGTCGAGCAGTTCCTGTGGCACATCTCTTGTCTTCTCTTCTATCTCTGTCAAATATCTGAGCCACAGCACCTTCATCTTCTTCTCAGAGATAGTCTGGGGAGTAAATTTCGGCAATTCGACAAACACAAGATGCAAACCATCTATGACCTTGTTGGAATACATCTCATGCACCATCCTGTAGTAGTGATAGTAGTCATCCACGTCTTTTTCAAAGACATCGTTGACGATGTTGAGAGAATAGACAGGCTCCAGGAGTCTGTAGTCCTCACCGCTGTCCATCTGCCTTACGTACGCCTTGGCAGAATTGAACATCACTCTCTGCATGAATTCCCTCGACCATACCATCTGCATCTCGACAATAAACTGCCTTCCCCTGTTGTCCCTGCATCTTACATCGACGATGCTGTACTTGCGCAGCGGTGTCTCCGGAACCAGTTCTGCCGGGAGGTATTCTACCGATTCTATCTCTTCTTCCTCCTTCAGTGGAAGCAGAGCATTGAGCAGACTGATTACCAAATCAGGATGCTCGCCAAATACTTTCTTGAATGTAAGATCCGCTTTTGGATCAAGATATTTCTTTGCCATAGTGTTTCAATTTTTGCGCAAAAATACTACATTTTTTTTGTAAGAACGAATTACAACTGTTAATTTTTCTCATCTTCCGCCTACTTTCTCATTTGAGGTGGGTCCTGTCATTCCCCGACTCCGACAATTCCATCACGAAGCATTGACATTTTGCAACGAAAACAAGGAATTTCCTTACACTCTGACCTCCATTTTTCTCCCGCCTCACAAGTCCTTCCACAAGAAAAGGCTGTCAATGCTGACACATTCCATTCATTCCAAAGGAATAAAACATACAAAAGTAGTGAAAATCAGCAAAACTGGCAGGTTTTCCATATATTTTTACTACCTTTGCAGACAATTACCCGACATTCCCTACCGGAAAAATAATTCTCACCAATGCAGCGACATAGCGCAAAAGATAAGTCCGGCGAAAAGTAATAACTCAAAAAAAACATTCCACATTGATGACATTTGAAGCACTGGGCGTAAGAGAAGACATACGACGCGCCATCGAAGAACTGGGGTTTGAGCACCCCATGCCAGTACAGGAAAAGACCATTCCCTTCCTCCTCAACGCCACTGACGCCGACCTCATAGCACTGGCACAGACCGGCACAGGCAAGACAGCTGCCTTCGGACTGCCCCTCATACAGACTATCGACACCGAAGACCGCACCACGCAAGCCATCGTCGTAGCTCCGACAAGGGAACTGTGCCTGCAGATTGCCGACGACATGAAGGACTTTGCAAAGTATATCAAGGGACTGCATATCGTGCCCGTATATGGAGGAACGTCAATCATCAACCAGCACCACGAACTGAAACATGGCGCACAGATTATCGTTGCCACGCCGGGACGACTCATAGACCTCAAGAACCGTGGCTATGCCAAGCTCGACAACGTAAGCCGTATCGTGCTCGACGAAGCCGACGAGATGCTCAACATGGGCTTCTCAGAAAGCATCAACGAGATTTTCGAGTCAATACCTGAAAACCACAGCACGCTGCTCTTCTCTGCTACAATGTCACGCGAGGTAGAAAGAGTGGCGAAACAATACCTGCGCAACTACGAGGAGATTGTCGTAGGCTCACGCAACGAGGGAGCGGAGAACGTCAACCACGTCTATTACCTCGTCAATGCCAAAGACAAATACCTCGCCCTGAAGCGCGTCGTGGATTACTACCCACGCATATATGCCATCATCTTCTGTCGCACGAAACTCGAGACACAGGAAGTGGCTGACCACCTCATACGTGACGGATACAACGCCGACTCACTGCACGGTGACCTCTCGCAGCAGCAGAGAGACCTCACCATGCAGAAGTTTCGCCAGCATCTCATACAAATACTCGTGGCTACCGACGTGGCTGCACGGGGACTTGACGTCGATGACCTTACGCACGTCATCAACTATGGCATGCCCGACGACATAGAATCCTACACCCACCGCTCGGGCAGGACAGGCAGGGCAGGCAAGAAAGGCACTTCGATAGCCATCATACACACCCGTGAGAAGCACAAGATACGTGCCGTGGAGAAACAGATAGGCAAGGACTTCGTAGATGGAGACCTGCCTACACCGCAGCAGATATGCACCAAACAACTATTCCGCGCCATCGACGAGATAGAGAAGACTGACGTCATAGAAGAGCAGATAGAGCCGTTCATGACCGAGATACGACGACACTTCGAATACGTGGACAAGGAGGACATACTGAAAAAGATGGTCAGCAGAGAGTTCGGACGCTTCCTTGAATATTATGCCGATGCACCGGAGATTATCAAGCCATCCACAAAGAAAGAGCGCACCGCACGGGGAGAACGCACCAATGCACGGGGAGAACGCGGCAAACGTACGGCAAAGACTGCCGAAAAAGGGTTCACGCGCCTTTTCATCAACCTCGGAAAAGACCACGGTTTCTATCCCGGAGAGGTCATGCAGTTCATCAACCGCCACGTAGAAGGCAGACAGGAAATAGGACATATCGACCTCATGGCAGGCTTCTCATTCATCGAAGTGCCTGAACGAGATGCGAGAAAGGTGATGAAAGCCATCGACGGCAAGTACTACAAAGGACGGCAAGTGCGTTGCAACGAGGACGGAAGCAAGCCAAGCGAGAGGACTAACAACTCACGACAAACCCGCAAGTCATCAAGCCAAAATGACAACAGCGACCACTCACGCAAGCCAGAGCGCAAAAACAACGGTGACTTCTCACGCTATGAGAAAAAAAACAAGCGTGGCAAGAGAACAGACTTCGACTACGATACAGCAGCAATGCCAGAGACTGGAGATTGGAGGCAGTTCTTCAATATCCCCAATGACCAAAGCCGTCGCCGCTCAAAGAAAGCAGACCAACGCTCAGAAATGCCCGATTTCACCGAAGAAGGATGGGCACGTCGCCACCCAAAAAAGAAGTAATCACAAGCCCACAGCCAAAGAGCAGCAGGCACCACAACAGCCCACAGCCCCCCTGGTGCGCTTCGACCAGGTCGAAGCGACAACCCCACCCGCAACAATGATACTACATACATCCCCCTTCGCACCAGTCTCCTGGTACAAGCTCATAGCACAATCCCCCGAACCAGTCTTCATCGACGCTACGGAGTCCTTTCAAAAACAGACCCTGCGCAACCGCTACCGCATAGCAACAGCGACGGGTCCCCAAACCCTGACCATCCCAATAGAAGGCTCCAAGCAAGCCAATATCAAGGAAATACGCATCTCTGAGCACAACAACTGGAGACGACTGCACTGGCAAGCCATCTGCACCGCTTACGGTTCCTCACCCTTCTTCGAGTATTATGCCGACGACATAGCACCGTTCTTCGAGAAGAGAAACCCGCTCTCCCCCGACAATTCCCAATACGACCGCTCGCTGCTCTTCGACTATAACCAGGAGATAACAGAGACCTTATGCTCATTACTCGACATAAAAGCACCGCAGATACTTACCACGCCCCCAACGTGCTCACCGACCAAGTCGATGAGTAACCAACAACCAACAACCAACAACCAACAACCCACAACCAACAACCCACAACCATATTACCAAGTATTCCAGTCAAGGCAGGGATTCCAGCCCGACATGAGCATCCTCGACCTGCTCTTCAACATGGGACCGGAGAGTATCCTTGTACTGACAAAAGACTAATGGTGGGTTCTATTAATTCCCACCGTCAAAAATATTAATTCTGTAGGTTTGACGTTTTGTCATCTTTTGGTTTCTTTTCGGTACAAATCGTAAGTCTCATCGGTCACGTAGCCCGCTACGCTCCCTCTTCAACTTACAATTTGTCCTCGAAAATAAATCCAAAATATGACAAAGCGAATTAATAGAACCCACCTAATCACAAAGAAGATGAAAGCACTAATCACTGGAGCATCAGGCTTCATAGGCAGTTTCATAGTAGAGGAAGCCCTCAGACGAGGATTAGAAGTGTGGGCGGCAATAAGAAAGACTACCAGCCGCAAATACCTCACCGACCCGAGAATACACTTCATCGAACTCAACCTCTCATCTACAGAGCAGATGACCGAGGCACTGAAAGACCACCGCTTCGACTACGTAATACACGCAGCAGGAGCCACAAAGTGCATCAATCCCGAGGATTTCTACCGCATCAACACCGAGGGAACAAAGCATCTCGTCACTGCACTCCAGCAGACAGCACAGCCCATGCGACGCTTCGTTTATCTCTCATCGCTGAGCATATTCGGAGCTATACGCGAGGAAATGCCGCACAAGGAAATACTCGACACCGACACACCGCAGCCCAACACCGCATACGGCAAGAGCAAACTGCAGGCAGAGCAATGGCTTCGTGAGCAGAAGTCCCTGCCACTCGTCATCCTTCGCCCTACCGGAGTCTATGGACCACGCGAGACTGACTATTTCCTCATGGCAAAAAGCATCAAGGGACACTCCGACTTCGCCGTAGGATTCTCACGGCAGGACATCACTTTCGTATATGTGAAAGACGTAGTGCAGGCCGTATTCCTGGCCATGGAACGGGAGGAATGCGTAGGAAAGGCCTACTTCCTCAGCGACGGACAGGTGTATGACTCACGCACTTTCTCCGACCTTATACAGAAAGAACTCGGCATTCGCTTCCTCATACGCATCAAAGCCCCCGTATGGGTGTTGCGTATAGTCACGGCAGTAGGCGACAAATGGGGAAAGATGACAGGCAAAGTCACAGCCCTCAACAACGACAAATACCACATACTGCGCCAGAGAAACTGGAAATGCGACATCTCTCCCGCACGACGCGACCTCGGCTATGCTCCGCAATATGACCTCGAAAGGGGCGTTAAGGAAGCCATGGCGTGGTACAAGGAGAATGGATGGTTGTAGTTGCTTGTTGTTTGGTTGTCTGGTTGTTTAGTTGTTTGGTTGTTTTGTATTGAAAAGAAATGGCAAAGAAAAAGAACGGAAATATCATCACCTGGATAAAGGACGTGACAGGAAGTAAGGCAGAAGGAAAGGCATACAAGTGGCTGTTGCCGGCAGAAACCGGCATGATGCTCTACTCCCTGTTCACCCTCCTGCTCATAGCCTTTACATACACAAGCCTTCCAAACGCAGATGAACTCATCTGGTGGCGCATCAGGATAATGCTCCTCACGGTAGCACTGTGGATAGTATATCGCATCTGGACCTGCCCCCTGATGAACCTTGCACGCATACTGCTGCTGCTGCTCACGCTCGGCTGGTGGTACCCCGACACGTATCTCCTCAACCGACATTTCGACAATCTCGACCATATCTTCGCAGCTTGGGACCAGGCACTCTTCGGTTTCCAGCCCGCCTTGGTATGGAGCAAGGCTTTCCCCTCTCCCATAGTCTCCGAACTGATGGCAATGGGCTACTCCCTCTACTTCCTCATGTTCGTCTCACTGATAGCCTATATCTTCATAAAACGGTACAAGGACTTCCAGAAGACCGCATTTATCATCATCACATCATTCTTCGTATATTACGTAGTCTTTGACCTTTTGCCCGTTGCCGGACCGCAGTACTACTACCTCGCAGTAGGCATTGAGGACATCGCAGCAGGACATTTTCCCGCACTTGGCAACTATTTCGCCAACCATACCGAGTGTCTCCCCATACCAGGATGGCAGGACGGACTCTTCCATAACCTCGTACAGGCAAGTCACGATGCAGGAGAACGACCCACAGCAGCCTTTCCAAGCAGCCACGTAGGCATCTCCACCATCACCATGCTCATGGCAATGAGGCTGAGGATGTGGAAATATCTCCTCCTGTGGGCAGTGCCCTACGCCTTCCTCTGCATGGGCACAGTATATCTCCTGCCCCACTATGCCGTGGATGCCATGGCAGGATTCATCACCGCCATCGCCGTATTCTTCACGCTCGAATGGACTTGGAAAAAGGTGTTTGCGGTTATAAGGTTATAAGGTTATGCGGTTATGCGGATATTTGTGAGGACTGATTGTAACTTCCGTAAAACCCTACAACCTTATAACCGCAAAACCGCATAAAACTGAGCAAGTCAACTAAAGCGACAGTTGAATAATATTTTACTTTACGAAAATAGTTCTTGTTGAGAGAATTGAATAATCTGACGAATCCATCAAGATAAACGTTACCTTTCCTTTTTTGAAAGTATCACTTGATAGTACGACAGAATCTTCTAAGGTATCTATTGCAGATACGCAACCATTATTATATATGAGTAACTGAAGTTTACTAATATCATAATTTTGACTGACTATGTTTATTAAAACTAACGATTTTCTTCTTTTTATTTGTAATGTGACACCATCCTTTATTGAATTGCATATATCATAACGACCATACGCTCCACTGTCTGTATAAGCTTCAAGACAATAGTGTTGTCCCTCCTCCGGACAGAAATACAATTGCCCTAAACCATCATACTCAGTATGCGAATATGCAACTATGGAGTCGTTTCCCTTATTCACTAGTCTTACCTCTGCTTTTTTCGGACAATGTTGAGAGTCCATAATTGTATATATAATATTCTGTATATGTCGAGGAACCAATACTCCTCCCTCGGGATATATCTGTACTGTCAAATTCTTATCTCGCACGGATGATGTCGTGTTCATGTTATCATCTCCCATAACATAAATCTCCCTGTATCCGTAATTTTTATCACTAAAATTCATCATCCACCTTGTGTATGCTACCAACATATAATACCCCTCTTTTATGTTATCAGGTATTGCTATAGCATTTGCAAAGACTCCCAAAGAATCAGCTTTTATTTTATATCTATGCACCAATGTGTCTGACATACAATCATGGAATTCCACATAGACATACTTTGATTTGACTCCAGAATATTCAGGACTTGTCGATGGTATTTGTGTTGCTCCATCAACTAAGTGACATCTAATCCAGATTGTATCTCCTTTTCTATACAATTGTTGATTGGTTTGGATAATTATTTTCTCTCTTTGCTCACCCACAAAGTTTTTGCCTGTGTACACATCTGAAGTAACCTGCGCATATAATTGCTGCATGATTACCATCGTAAAAAGTAGAGATATTATATGCTTCATCTAAAACCAGATTTGTTTGTCATTTAACATTTTCATAAACAAACTGTTATTTGATTACTTATTGGCACACCCTCATCACTGATCCCCTCAATTGTTATTGTATAACTCGTTGAATCGATGAAGTCTATGTATTTCAATATATTCCAATCAAAATTCTGCGGACTGAAATAAGGATTCCAATATTTGGTAGGAGAAGTAAACGCTGTTTTCTTTACGTCAAACATCTTTTGTGGCATATACCCAAGTTGTCTTACCGTGGCTACCGAAAGAGGTTTGTCATGCTTATAATTCGTGAATGCCGTTGGGGATTTCGTCCAAATCATAAGTAGCCCTCTCCTACTTGCTGCGCCATACAATCCTTTAATACTACCATCTGCGAGATTTCCAAACATTTCATAGTTTGAAGGAAGGAAATATTCCATTTGTTTTATATCCAAAGGATTAATATAAAGAATATCTGTCAGTGCATAACCTCTTACAAGATCATCATTCAACATAACCTCACAAGGTATAAAAGTTCCTCTGGCTCTATGTCCCAAAGCCTCAATAAGAATTTCTTCTTCTGCATCGGATGCTTCTTTTACAATTCCATATCCTCTGCTAAGTCCAAAACGCGAAACGAGCACCTCCATTGTTTGTACCAATTCTAACAGTGAATCGTTTTCTCCTATTGTACGGTCTGGTTCAAACCCCATTCTATTCATTGGCTTAATATGTCGTCCCTTAGCCACAACTTCCGGTAGCTCGATTGTCTCCCGAAGCTTAGATATAGTACAACCTTTAGAACTATATTGTTTAGCAGTTTCTACTCGTCTTTCATCCATAAATGGGATATGATAATTTTTTACCGAAATATTCGGATATTGAAGAGAATCTATATCCAATTGCAGAGATTTATCACTTCCATTGTTTCTTATTGCCTGTAGTGTAATCAAAGTACCATCACAAAAATCCAATCCCTCGAGACGAAATCTATTACCAGGAACAATGATTTCTTGAATATCTCCTATTGAAGGTATAAATACTTTCAATACAAAGTTATCAACATTCTTAAATATACCCCCTATATGTCCAGTTATAATTTGTTCTGTCTCAAGGGGGTATATGCATGCAGACATTGTATTTTTTGATACGGGGGCTATAGTATCTATAAGGCAAAAATAATCCAAAAGACGTTCATCTTGCTTATCATTACAGCGATTAATAAGGTGATTATAATAACGCCCAACAGATTCAAAATTCAACTCATTTCTCCATAATCTACCAGCACTGTCATTCTGAGCAAATTCTGTTTGCACAATCGAAAACGTATATATGCCATGCGGAATATTTACACACAATTCCTTTACGACCCTCGTCAATACATTGTTTTTGCTCTCACAAAAACAATCTTCATACATTATTGTAAGAAAAATGAAGAAAAGAACGAATCGTATTCGCAAATAACCCTGCATTGTTTATTTCACTTTTTCTGAGGAACAATTAATACCCCTGTTCGGGACAAGGATTATAAAAACAATTCTGCATACCTACCTTTAATATCCTATGCAAATGCTTTTGCAAAGATACAATATTTCATTCATATCTCCAACTATTACCATCTATTTTTTTTATATTCACCGTAGAGCAGTGCGATGCAGTCCTCATATTGGTGAGTTTAAGATAGGTATCCAATTTGAAGTACCTTTTT
This sequence comes from uncultured Prevotella sp., assembly GCA_945787895.1. GTDB lineage: Bacteria > Bacteroidota > Bacteroidia > Bacteroidales > Bacteroidaceae > Prevotella. Next base: position 29,406 of record CALZJQ010000016.1, read on the forward strand.
TGGCTTGCTTTTGAGAATTATTAATATCAACAAAAAAATCTCCGAAAAACATCTACTCTTCAGCGACATTTCCTCTTGTTTTCTTTTTCTGACTTACAAAAACGAGCGAAAGGACTGCGTTTTGGTGCAGTAATCTATACTTGCCTTGTAACTTTTCAATAAAAGATTTGGTGCTTAGAAAATATAGTGTTATCTTTGCAACAACACCGATTTAACTGTTTTTTGCATCACAGCAGGCAAGATTTCTCTAATACCTTTATTTCATGGGATGAACAAACAATAAACAAATGAAACATAAAACTAAAGGTATTATGACAAAATTAAGATTTTTCTCCCTCGTGGCAGCGTTCACTCTCTCTGCCCTTGCGCTGACATCATGCGACGATAATGATTGTGACTGGGATTACTCTCGTCTGCCTACTGCTCTCGTCACGGTATATCCAGAGGAAACAGGGTTCTTCCTGCAACTCGATGACCGGACAAGACTCGTTCCCACGAATATGACCGCATCGCCATACGGTGATAAAGTCGTAAGGGCTCTCGTCAATTTCACTGAACAGGAGAAAACAGGCGGCGACGTGCGCAACATTCACATCAACTGGATTGACAGCATCCGCACTAAAAAACCCGTGGTATCTGTAGGAGAAGAGGACAATGCAGTGTATGGAAATGACCCCGTAGAGATAATCCGCGACTGGGTGACAGTGGCCGAGGACGGTTTCCTTACTCTCAGATTCCGCACTATCTGGGGAGGCACAAAGACTCATGTGGTCAATCTTCTCAGCGGCGTGAACCCCGACAATCCCCTTGAATTTACGCTCAAGCACAATGCCGCAGGCGACACCATGGGCAGCATGGGCGACGCTCTCATAGCTTTCGACCTCAACGATATACTCAAAGAGCATGAGGATGAAGTGACAATAAAGTTGAACTGGACTTCATTCAGCGGTCCGAAATCTACAGAGTTTAAGTTGAAAAAACATCAGTCTCAAAGCATCGCCACCTCTGAGCGACTGCCTATGAGCAGGTATGTAGAGTAGTTGGTTGTTTAGTTGTTTGGTTGTTTAGTTGTTTGGTTGATAGTTCGATTCTATTACGAAGTCAAACAACTAAACAACAAAACAACTAAACAACAAAACAACAAAACAACAAAACATTCCTTTCAATGTCCCTCTTCACTTTCTGGAACAAAGGAACCACCGACGAAGAGCAGATGCTCAAAAAGGTACGTGATGGTGATAAGGCCGCTATTGAGTGGCTTTATCGGCATCACGTGCGCTATCTTACAGCTCTCTGTTCGCGTTATATCACAAATGACGAAGACATAAGAGACGTACTACAAGATACGTTTATCAAGATATATAATTCGTTGGACTCATTTACCTTTAGAGGGAAAGGCTCACTGAAGGCGTGGATGGCACGGATAACACTCAACGAAACGCTCTCTTTCATAAGGAAAAACACACACTTCGACACAGTAGATATAGACAATCACGACGTGGATACCACGGAAGAAGACGTAGAAACCGACGGCATCACTGACGAGATGCTACACCAATTCATACAGGAACTGCCAGATGGTTACCGCACAGTCTTCAACCTCTACGTCATAGAAGAAAAGAGCCACAAGGAAATAGCGCAAACGCTTGGCATAAAAGTCAACACCTCTGCATCACAACTGCACAAGGCTAAGGCGATGCTCGCAAAAAGAATAAAGCAATACAGAACCACTAATCCCACCTGAATTATGAGAAAAGACTGGACAAAAGACATACACGACCGCATGGGCAACTATGAAAAAGAGGCCCCGGAAGGACTCTGGGAGGGTATCTGTGAGGCTATGCCCGTGATAAACAGCGATACAGATAGCATGAAAAAGCGAAGTAAAAGCACGGTGATTACCATGCTACGTACCGCTGGTGTAGCTGCTGCTGCCTGTATTGTCGTCGCTTTGGCTCTGCACATCAACGACACCTATTATGACAGTCCTCGTACAGCGGAAGAAAATAATGTGGCAAAACAAGGAAATAACTTCGCAAAAACAAATCAAAAACTACTAAATACTGACAATAACTATTACACCCCATCGACGAAACTCATGGCGATAGTCCGCCAGACAGCACACAGACTATCGCCCACCAACACGTCATCTGCCAATGACGACAATATTTCTGCAAACAATAATGTTGTCATTTCTGACAACACAATGAACGCTCAGGAGAAAGAACGTCAGCAGACAGATGCGTACACAGATAACGACAACTCTGCGAAATCTAAGCAAAAGCCACGCAATGACTCTCGCTTTACCACATCATCAGACTCAAATGACAATATCGCCTCTACGCTCACTGACAGAAAAAAATCCTCTCACAGAGCATCACGATGGAGCATCAGCACCGGTGTTTCCGGCATGACAGGCACCGCCTCCGACCCTATGTCTAACCGAATGCTGTCCGACCCTACGGTAGGAGAAACGGCAGAATGGAGAGACAGCCCTATGCTTGGCATCGCAGTGCTCAACAAAGGTAAGGAGACGGAAAGGGAATACAATCATCATCTGCCTGTAAGAATGGGGATAAGCCTTGCCTACAGGCTCAACGACAGATGGAGCATTGAGAGCGGTGTGACCTACACCCGTCTCTCGTCAGACACAAAAGAAGGCACTCTCTCAACTCATATCTCTGGCAGTCAGCGACTGAACTACGTGGGAATACCTCTCAATGTCAAGTATAATGCTCTGTCATACTCACGTTTCAGCCTCTATGCCTCAGCAGGGGTGATGACAGAAAAATGCGTCTCAGGAAACCTTTCACGCAATTATATCATCAACAACGAAAGCAGAAAGACCGAACAGCAGGCAATAGAATCAAAGCCTTTGCAACTCTCTGTCAATGCTGCTGCAGGCGTGCAGTACGACGTGGTGAAGAATATCGGCATCTTCGTAGAACCAGGTCTCAGCTATTATTTCGACGACCGCTCCTCTCTCAGCACGATATACAAGGATAAACCCCTCAATTTCAGTTTCAGCGTCGGTCTGAGATGCAAGCTCAACGGCAGGTAATACGGTCGGGAAGGCTATCCCCCTGCTGTCCTGAGTAGGTGTGCATATTTATTTCTGTAACTAAAGTTTCATACCAACCTACAACCAGATACTAAACCATAAAACCGAAGAAGCTGAAGCCTGCGAAACCTGAGTTTCCATGATGATTGTATTGATTAGTGATGCAGGATAGGTATGCGGCATAAGTGTCAGCAAAGCAAACTGACACACCTCTTGCTACATACATTACAACTTATGAACATCAGGATTCGTCGGACTCACGTTATTTTGGGAGCGCATTGACCGTGTCTATAGGCAGTTTCAGGACCAGGGCTACCTGGCTTGCGGGCATTCCCATGGCCAGTAACTGGCGGGCACTGTCCAGTTTCTCAGACTCTGCCTTGGCACGCTCCTCCGCTATGCCTTCCGCACGCCCTTCCGCACGCCCTTCCGCCCTCTCATTCCTCATGATGGATAGGTTCGTACGGTAGGTGTCAATGCTGATGTTATACAGTTTGAGTTCGTCCGGTGTCATGCACACCAGTTCTGCTATGTTGCCCACCTTCTCAAAGACGGCTTGCTGCTGCTGGAAAGGGATGTTCGTCGTCATAGTCTCAAGATTTGCAATGTTGTACAACCAGTAGTCTATCTGTGTCTTGCAGTCCTCCTCACGCATGCTGCGGTAGTCGGGCAGTTCGAGCGTGAAGACCTTCAGTTTGTCGGAGAAGACTTCCTCCGTCTCCTCCACCTTGAGCTGCACTGTGCGCTGCTTGCAGGGAGTAAACCCGTTCAGGTGGAAGTTGAGGAAACAGATGCAAT
>CALZJQ010000017.1 GCA_945787895.1 uncultured Prevotella sp.
ATTAAATCATAATAATTAAATCATAATAATTAAATCATAATAATTAAATCATAATTCTTATTTATTGCATACTGTATTTTTAACAATACTTGTAAGAATTTTGATTAGTTCGATATTATCATTTATTATGGAGTCAAATGACAAGTCATCTATGTAATCACTTTCATGCAATAATTCAAGCCAGTATTCTGTTTCACTTGCTTCTTTTAATGCTATATTCATCTTAGCTCTGAAATCTGCAGTGGTCTGTGCTCGTAAGGCTTCCTTTATATTTGCACCTACACTTGTTCCGCTTCTGAGAACTTGTTTTGACAAGACGTATTCTCTCGTTTCTGCGTTTATAGTAAGGTACTTATAGAGTTTTATTATGCGTAGAGCGAACTCTTTGCTTTTATCTCTATAGGATTATAGTCTTTCATAAGCTAACATAATTATGCATTATGCATTATGAATTATGCATTATATTAAACATTAAATCGGAAGTGCATGATGTCACCGTCCTGCACTACATATTCCTTACCTTCGATACCCAGTTTTCCGGCTTCCTTTATCGCAGCCTCTGACTTGTATTCCATGTAGTCCTCATACTTGATGACTTCGGCACGGATGAAGCCTTTCTCAAAGTCGGTATGGATGACGCCGGCGCACTGAGGAGCTTTCCAGCCTTTCTTGAAGGTCCATGCCTTCACTTCCATCTCGCCTGCCGTGATAAACGTCTGGAGATTGAGCAGGGCGTATGCTTTCTTGATAAGGCGGTTCACGCCGCTCTCTTCCAATCCCAGTTCCTCAAGGAACAGTTGCTTGTCCTCATAGCTGTCAAAGCCGGCGATGTCTTCCTCCGTCTTGGCAGCCACTACCATTGACTCTGCTCCCTCTTCCTTTGCCAGTGCCTCCACCTTGCGGGTCCATTCGTTGCCGTCCTTGGCAGAAGCCTCATCTACGTTGCAGACATAGAGCACGGGCTTGGATGTGAGAAGAAAGAGATTGCGGGCAGCGTCCTGCTCATCCTTGCTCTCAAACTCCACGGTGCGTGCGTTCTTGCCTTGTGACAGGCATTCCTTGTATGCGTTGAGGACAGCCAGTTCTATCTTGGCATCCTTATTGCCGGCAGAAGCCGTCTTCTGTGTCTTGGCATAGCGGCTCTCGATGGTCTCAAGGTCTTTCAACTGCAGTTCCGTGTCGATAATCTCCTTGTCGCGGATAGGGTCGATGGTGCCGTCCACGTGAGTGATGTTTTCGTCCTCAAAGCAGCGCAGTACATGGATGATAGCGTCGGTCTCGCGGATATTTCCGAGGAACTTGTTGCCGAGTCCCTCGCCTTTTGACGCTCCTTTCACAAGGCCTGCAATATCTACTATCTCGCAGGTAGCGGGAACGATACGACCGGGATGCACTATCTCTGCCAGTTTCGTCAGCCGCTCGTCGGGTACGGTAATCACACCGACGTTAGGCTCTATCGTGCAGAAAGGGAAATTAGCTGCCTGCGCCTTTGCGCTTGAAAGGCAGTTGAACAATGTAGATTTGCCAACATTAGGCAGTCCTACGATACCACATTTTAATGCCATAAATATTTATTATTTTTTCTTTGACTGTTTTTTTCTTTGACGGAATTACTTGAACAGTTCCCGGACGATGCTCTGTACCTGCTCCGTGCGGGTCATCGTGTAGAAATGGAGGACGGGGAAACCAGCGGCCAGGAGTTTCTCGCCTTGGCTTATCGCCCACTCTATTCCCACTTTCTTTACGTCGCTGTTGTCATTGCAACGCAACACTTTTTCCACGAGTTCCTGCGGCAAATCCACTGCAAAGGTCTGTGGAAGAACCGTGAGCTGCGTCTTTGTGGCAAAAGGTTTCAGTCCTGGGAGGATGGGAGCATGAATGCCTGCCTTGTCGCATTCATCACGATACTGGATGATACGGTCGGCATCATAGCATATCTGCGTGGCTATATACTCCGCTCCGGCATCAACCTTCTGCTTGAGATAACCGAGGTCGGTGAGTTTGTTAGGCGACTCCACGTGCTTCTCTGGGTAACCAGCCACACCGATACAGAACTGGCTGTTGTGCTTGGTGTTGGGTTCGCCGTCGATAAAGCGTCCGGCATTCATGTCCATAATCTGCTTGACGAGGGCATCGGCGTGCTCCAAACCCTCGGGATGAGGGCGGAAACGTGAGTCGCCGTGCATGGCATCACCGCGAAGTGCGAGCACGTTGTGTATGCCGAGGAAGTCGAGGTCGATGAGTGTGTCCTCGATGTCATAGCGTGACTGTCCTCCGCAGATGACGTGTGGCACCACTTCTATGCCGTATTTCTTCATTATGGCAGCAGAGACACCTACGGTACCGGGGCGACGGCGCACCACGTGCTTCTCTATCAGACCGTCGGGACGCTCCGTATATTTCGTTTCTTCGCGGTGGCAGGTCACGTTGATGAATGCAGGATTGTAGGGCATCAACGAGTCTATCGCCGCAAACGTCTTGTCGAGTCCGTCGCCTTTCAGCGGTGGGAGCAATTCAAAGGAGAAGCGGTTCTTGCCTTCTTCCTTTGCTTTCTGTATTATTTCTGTTATTTTCATTTTATTTGCTCGGTTGTTGGTTTTGGGTTGTTGGTTTTGGGTTGGGTAACCTTTTTCTTATGAGTAATCTTCCATTAGAAACACATTACTAACCGAAAACCAACAACCGAAAACCAACCACCGAAAACTATACATTAAAATATTTCACGGGAGTATTGGCGAATATCAGTCCGCAGATACTTTCTCCGGGGTTTATCATGTTTGTTGACGTGAGTGAGAGACCCATCCTTTCCCTTGCCTGAAGCATGTCGAGCACAGGGACTTTAAGGGCGTGGTCAGGACAGGCACCATAGCCGAATGCCATCCTTATGCCGTTGCTTCCCCAGAAGAGGTGTTTCTGCATATATTCCTGCACGTATTCCGCCAATGCTTCGGCGAGGCGGTCACAGAGCAACTTTGACATTATGGCATGATATTCATCGTTTTCCCTGCGATATTTCTCCTGAAGAGCATCGAGTCCGATGCCGGCAGTCACTACAAACGGGCAGATAAAGTCCGTGGCGTGCTGACCTTGGCAACATGGGCAGAGCCTCAGCTGGCGTGCGTGGTAACCTCGCATGATGTGGTCGGCAAGACATTGCGTCTGACGCTCGTCTTTCAGTGAGCGGGGGAATGGCAGGGAATAGTCCTTTCCGTCGCACGTGATGATGATTTCATCCTCGTCAGTGGAGCGTGCGGGAAGAATTCTGGCAGCAGCCTGCAGGCTTATCATCTGTTTCTCTTCCATTTCCCGTAACATTGCCTCAGCATCACGGCGCAGTTTCAGCCCTTCTTCCGACTCACGTGCTTCGCCTTTCATGCCCCATGCCTGATAGAACATCTGCCATGATATGCGGTCAGTCACGTCGCTGATTTTCACGTTGAGGTTCACCTGCTCGGTGTTTCTCGGCACGGCAACGAGTTCCTGAGTCTTGACAAAGCGCCGGCGGCGTGACTCCTCCACCGTGAGAAGAGTCTTGTCTGCCTCGCGGGAGATGTAATTGTCACGTATAATCTTCTGCTGGGCTTTCAGTTCAGCGATGTATTCCCTGCTGTCGTCAGCTTTCAGCCGTCTGATGATACTGGGGTTGTCAGCAGCCGCATGGGCGCAGATGACTATGCCATCGGGATATTCCGGTGCTATCTTCACGGCGGTGTGTAGCGGTGATGTGGTTGCTCCACCGATGATGACAGGCGTTGTCATGCCGCTTTTGCCAAGTAACCTCACGACGTTGGTCATCTCTGTCAGCGAGGGGGTGATGAGTCCGGAGAGCCCTATCACGTCGGCCTGCCAGCGTCTTGCCTCCTCTACGATGGTTTCCGGTTCCACCATCACGCCGAGGTCTTTCACTTCAAAGCCATTGCATTGCATGACGACACCTACAATATTCTTTCCTATGTCGTGGACATCACCCTTTACCGTCGCAATAACGACACGGACAGTGTCCTCAAGCCTCCCGTCGCGGAGGCTTTTTTTTGTGGCTTTCATGTATGGCTCCAGCACTGCGACGGCTTTCTTCATCACTCTTGCAGACTTTACCACCTGTGGCAGGAACATTTTTCCTTCTCCGAACAGTCTGCCTACCTGCTCCATGGCGGGCATCAGATAGTTGTCGATGACGGCGAGCGGAGTGCCAGCTTCACGAAATGCTTCCAGAGTGTCAGCGTCGATATTGCTGTCCAGGCCTTTCAGCATGGCGAAGGCGATGCGTTCCTTCAGGTCAGCAGGCATTGCCGTCTTCTTCTCAGCGTTCTTTCCGTTGTCAGTTTCCTTTGCTGCCTCTTCCTTTTCTTTCAGTTGCTGTGCAAAGTCTGTCAGACGTTCTGCAGCGTCCTTGTCCCTGTTGAGTATCACATCCTCTACATGGCGGCGCAGCTGCTCTGGTATGTCGTCGTAGATGGTCAGCATGGCGGGGTTGACGATGCTCATGTCGAGACCCGCCTTTATGGCATGATAGAGGAATACGGAGTGCATTGCCTGCCGCACGGTGTTGTTTCCGCGGAAGGAGAAGGAGAGGTTTGATATGCCGCCGGAGAGATGCACCTCGGGCATTTCCTCATGGATAGTGCGGCAAGCCTCTATGAAAGCCCTGCCATAGTCATCGTGCTCGGGCATTCCCGTTGCGACAGCGAGGACATTAGGGTCGAATATGATGTCTTCTCCCGGGAAACCGATACCTTTGAGCAGTGAGTAGGCACGTCGTGCCACTTCTATCTTTCTATCGTATGTATCGGCCTGTCCTTTTTCGTCAAAGAGCATGACGACAGCGGCAGCCCCCCTGGAATGGATATACCTTGCTTTCTTCAGGAATTTCTCTTCGCCTTCCTTGAGGGATATAGAGTTGACGATACTCTTTCCCTGCACGCATTGCAGTCCTGCCTGCAGAATCTCCCATTTTGAGGAGTCAATCATCACGGGCACTCGTGCTATCTCCGGCTCTGAGGCAATGAGATTGAGGAACGTGGTCATAGCCTCCACGCCATTGATGAGTCCGTCATCCATGCAGACGTCTATCACCTGTGCTCCTGCATCTACCTGTGCCCTTGCCACGGTGAGGGCTTCGGTATAGTTGCCAGCCTGAATGAGTTTCTTGAATTTTGCCGAGCCTGCCACGTTAGTTCTCTCGCCAATGTTCACAAATCCTGTGTCGGCATTGAGAACGAGGGGTTCAAGTCCTGAGAGGGTGCATACCTGCTTGTGCTTTGTCTTTATCTCTCGCGGTTGGTATCTCTTTGCCACTGTGGCTACGGCACGGATATGTTCCGGTGTCGTACCGCAGCACCCGCCATAGATATTGACGAGTCGTTGGCTGAACAGTTCCTCTGCTACGGCAGCGAACGTCTCGGGCGTTTCGTCATATCCACCCATCACGTTGGGCAGTCCGGCATTGGGATGCATGGAGACGGGGCATTCTGCTACAGCCTCCAGACGTTGCAGCCATTGCTTCAGTTGTTTTGCGCCGAAGCCGCAGTTGAGACCGATAGACAGGAGGTTGGGGTGTGACAGTGATGCTGCAAAGGCTTCGACAGTCTGTCCTGATAGCGTTCTTCCCGAGGCATCAGAAAGCGTACCGCTGACCATGACGGGGATGTCCCTACCCTTTTCTTCTGCCACGGTATCTACTGCCTTGAGTGCCGCTTTAGCGTTGAGCGTGTCAAAGACAGTCTCTACGAGGATGATGTCCGCTCCGCCGTCCATGAGTCCTCTTACGGCGTCGCAGTAGGTCTCTGTGAGCTCTGTGAAGGTGACATCGCGTGAGGCGGGATTGTTTACGTCAGCCGAGATGGAAGCCGTTCTGTTGGTAGGTCCGAGAGAACCTGCAATGATTATATTCCTTTTGCCCTCCTTTTGGCTTGCGTCGTCAATGTCATTCCCTGCGGATATAGCCTCTTTGCAAGCCTGACTGGCGCAGGTGGCAGCAGCTTTGGCGATGTCATATACCCTGTCCTCAAGTCCGTAGTCTTGCAGGGAGAACCTGTTGCAGTTGAAGCTGTTGGTCTCTATAATGTCTGCTCCGGCATTGATATAGTCGAGGTGCATCTTAGTTACCGTCCCGGGCTGCGTGATACAGAGCACGTCATTGCATCCTTTGAGCGGAATGCTGTGCTCACGGAACGTCTTTCCACGGAAATCTTCCTCAGTGAGTCCGAGTTTCTGCAGGTAAGTGCCTGTAGCACCATCGAGAATAAGTATTCTTGAGTGCATTAACTGAATTATATCATTGCGTGTTGCAGCCATTCTTCTACCTTATGTTGTTTTTGCTTGTAAACAATTATAAGGTGCAAAGTTACGATAAAATCCCCAAACCACAAAATTCTTTCCTCGTTTTCCTGTTCTTTCCTTGTCTTCCCCTGCTCTCACCCCTTCCCTTCCCTACTCTTTTCGTCTTCATTTCAAAGAAAATCAAAGTGCCTTGAACTGCTGGAATCATTCCTGCAGGTTCAAGGCACTTTTCTCGTATCCGTACGTTTTTCCTGTTGGTTTCTGATGATTGTCATTCTTCTGCGGCATCGTCATCATCTCCATAGCCTGAAAATTCCTCTATGAAGCCTTCTACCTGATTGGTGATGCTGTTGATGGTCTTCTCCAACTGGCTTGCCGCTCCCTTGCTCATGACCTTGTAGCAAGCAGCCTTGAGCCGTCCTATCTCCTTGAGTTCTTCGTCGGAGTAGTCATACTCTTCGAGTTGTGTCACAATGTCTTCATACTGCAGTTTAGCCTCTTTCCAGTCCTGTTTGGAGAAATCATCAGAGTTTTCTTTCAGGTACTCTGTGAAACCCCTGAGTTCGTCGAGTGCTTCCTGCTGTTTGTTGCATGATGTGAATATCATTGCAGAGAGTGCCATGAAGGCAATGAACAGTATTTTTTTCATGACTATGCTGTTTTATTTTTTCTTGTGTTGTACTCTTCGACCAGGTCGAAAAGTACCAGGTTTTTGTTTTTTGTTTTTTGTTTTTTGTTTTGAGGGGGATTATTTTTTATAATATTTGAAGTAGAGGTATGGCAGGGAGATAAGCAGGGTGCCAGGCATGGCTATTCCCAGTACTACGATGACTGCTATGAGGCATCCGCTTGGTTTTTCTCTGTCCTCGTATGTCGTTTGTCTTTCCTCTTCTCTTCTTCTTTGCTCTTCTAATCTTTTTTGCTCTTCTATCTGCGCCAGTTGTTGCTGGTGTTCTATTTCCATTTGTTTCTGGTATAGTTCCAGTCTTTTCTGATAGGCTTCATCTTCTATCTTTTTGTTCAGTTCCTCTTCTTTTTGTTGTCTCTGCCTTTCTCTTTCGTTTTCTTTGTAAAGGTCGATGAGATTGACTTTCAGGAACTGCTCTTTATCCTTTCCGTTTACTTCATATTCCACGGAGCATCTCACCTCGGGGGTTTCTATATCAATAAACTCCAGGAGATGTTTTCCTTTTGCAAGTCTTATTTTGCAGTCTTTTCCTGCGTAGGCGGTGTCCAGTTCCTCTCCGTATCGTCTTACCTTGGCATTGCGTTCTTCGATGACGATGTGTACGAGTGTGCCGTATTCGTCTCCGGCCTCTACGGTTTGTCCGAGGAGAGCCTTGAACTGTCCGAAGAGTTTTTCTTTCGACTTTTCATCTGTGATGGAATACGGTTTGCTTCTCAGGTTGAACTTGTCGCCTGCGGAGGTGAAAAGTTTCTTTTTCTCGATGACGATGGGCAGAATGTTACGGTTGATATTCTGTGCATATCTGACGCATTCAGCAACGTAGTCAGAGTTTCTTGCAGCATCGCTGATGAAGAGTACGAGGAATGCGGTCTCCTCTATTTTCCTTTCTTTTTCCTCATTGTAGGTATTGTCATTGCCATCCTGCATGGCAGTGGAGACCTTTGCGTTGAGTTCGTATTCCAGTTCCTTGACAAATTCCTTTACTTCTGCCGCATCTTCCCAGGCGTAGCATAGGAACAGTTTGTTGCTGATGTCTTGCATCTTCATTTCGGTTATGAGGTTTTTTGGGGGCTTTCGTTACTTACGTTATTCACGTTATTCACGTCATCCCCTGTATCACAATTTTACCTTGAGGTTTTCTATGATGCTGTCGGTCATCTTGTCAACGCCGATGTTCTTGAGGGCGGAGACGGCGAAGAAGTGCAGTGAGGCGTATGTGTTCTCCAGGTTGTTTACCTCGGCTGCCATACCTAACTGCTGGATGAAGAAGTCTTTGAGCTGTGCTTCGTCGTCCATCATTTCCTGTGGCACGTAGCCTGTGTCTGCCTTTACGAGAATGAGATTGACATGTATCTTGTCAGTAGCATGGGTAAACTGGTCGGAGAGTGCCTTGACGGAATGAATGACATCCGAGAGCTTTGATGTCGGCTTGATGGCTTTCTTTGCTATGTTTTCGTTGTACCACGCTGCAAAGTCGCCGTCAATGTCATATTCCGTAAAGTCCATGGTGAACGGATCGACAAGGATAGATACTACTTCCACGTCTTTGAAGAACTGCATATAGTCTGACTTGACGTTGGTGAACAGCTCTCCGCCTATGTCGTTGATGAAGAAGTGGTACGGTAGCGGTGCTTTTCCCGGCACAAGGATTTGCAGGCTTCTGCGCATATCGTTGATGCTGGTCTGTGCTGCTATCTCCTGTTCTTTGCCTTCCTTTATGTCGGTGATTATCTTCTGTGCTTCCTTGCTTACTTGGTCTGTGAAGGTCACCTCGGCAAAGCGTCTCATCATATTGCCCACGAATCTGTAGGTGAGGCAGGTCTTGCCTGACTCTGGCAGTCCTACGAAGGCGATGTGTTTCTCCACACCGGTCTGATAGTTGATGATGCGTTTGCAGTGCGGGCACATTCTTTCGAGTGAGTCTCTGCCGTTGAGCAGCATGGTGGGCATCTCCTCTTCCGTCTGTGGATGCTTGATATGGAAGAGTCCGTAAGGACCGGGGCGCAGCTTTATGGGCAGTTCATAGCCTTCTGAGAGGTATGTAGCGGGTTCTGACGGGTTATGGCAGAACGGGCATGGATGCTTGATGTTGTACTTTGAGGTCATCACGTACTCCACGAGCATGAAGGATCCTGCTACAATCATCGTGATTATTGCAGCGGCTACTCCCAGCATTATCGGTGTGAGGGCAATGATGAGGAACAACATGCCGTACTCCGTTACAGCGAATTTGCCGAGTTCCCATAGGTTGAGTGCGCTGTAGAAGTTGAATCCCGCTTCGACACAATCGTTTGCGAATGTTTCGATGTTGTCTTTATAATAGACTATCACTCCTCCTATCAGTACGGGGAGACAGCCTACGGGCTGCATTCCTATGAGGCACAGCACGCCTATGGCGAGGAGGATATATCCTATGATGATGAGTCCCCAAAGGAGTATTTTTACAAACCACAGCAGTCCGTAGCCTATTCCTCCTACAGCGAAGAGGATGAATGCAGAGAAAGCAGCGGATACCACGATGGCCATGGCGATGTATGCAACAGCCATGTATGGTTGCTTGTTGAACATAAACATCCTGCGCATTCCGTTCTCGTCATATTCTCCGCTGAGGTTTTCCCATATCTCCTTCCATTTGTCTAAGGTGAATGCGACTGCGAGGGTTACCAATGCCAGAATGGCGAATATCCATAACACTATTTCTGCCGTTTGTCCAGGGATATATATTCCTGCGAGGGGTGTGATGCTTAGTAAGGGAATCATGTTTTGTTGTTTTGTTGTTTTGTTGTTTTGTTGTTTTGTTGTTTTGTTGTTTAGTTGTTTGGTTGTTTGTGGCGCAATTGAGTCGGATACTATCAACTAAACAACAAGACAACAAAACAACAAAACACCCTATTTCTTTGGTTTGAAGACACCAAAGATAGCCTTGAAAAATCCCTTTATTTTCTGAATGCGTTTATAACTCTTGTATTCTTTTGCGTATGATTTTTCAAAGAAAGCCTCTTTCCATTCTTTTTTCATGTCGAGCGTGGAAATGATTTCAAATGCTTTCTTGAATGTCATCTTCTTTCTTTCCCTTAGGATAATGTCGAGTTTCAGAGGGTCGGCGACGGCAGCATTAAGGTCGTCAATCTCTTCTTTTACATCGACTCCTGGGTTGAAGTTCTCATAGAGTGCTATGAGTTCTTTCTGAGTGATGCTATTCTTATCCGCAGCTTTGAGGAAGGCATGGAGCAGTCTGTCGAAGGAGTCTCTGTCTTCCAATTCCCTGACGAGATAGAACATGGCGGGTATGGTGGAAGCGGACATATCGTCGTATCTGTCATATACTACCATATCGAGGTACATGGCAAGGTTGACGAAACTCTCGTTTCTGATGTTGAGGAATCCGAGAACGTTGCTGTTGAGCTTGCGCAGGGCCTCGGCGGCATTCTCGTGATTGTCCTTGTACATCCTCTTTATCTCTCCGAGGAAAGGTGTGTAGAGATTGTCGCTGTTGAAACCATTGCTGATGAGTTTTTTCAGCGAGTCATTACCTTCGAGAATTTCTGTCAGTTGCTCTACCCCACTGATTGTCCGGTAAGGGTTTCTGTTTGCCTTGATGGAATAATAGAACAGCGGAGCATATTCCTTTTCGGTAAGTCTGTCGCTGAAGGCATTGAGCAGGTCGGGACAGGTGCCTTGGTTGAGATAGTGCTCCAGCATCTCCCACATCATGCCTGCCGGCTTGGCTCTTTTCTGCAGAATGGTGATGAAGAACTGCACCTTTGCCTCGTTGTCGCTTCCATGGGTATCGTCGATGATGGGTATGAGATATTTCTTCTCCATGTCGGGCAGGACAAAGCGGTTGTAGAGCATATTGTCCTTGCCCTTGAGTTCGGCTTCGGTAAGGAATACCTTGTAGAGGTCGAGCATATAGGGATACAGCACTTTTTCCTCCACGTAGTCACAGTGTTCCTCGAAGACGCTCTTGTCGAAGAACTGTCTTGTTCCCTTTACCGTGTGCTTGTCGAGTACTTTGCAGAGGAATGCCGCACTGCTTAGGATACATCTGCTGACGCTGCCCATGACAGCCTGCGTGTTGTCCTGCATATTGAAGCCGTAGGACTCAAACTTATGGAAATCGCTGATGAGGTCGATGATGTTCTCCGTCGTGCAGGTGTTCATGGCCTCGGTGACGAGGTTGTCGAAATGCTCTGCATTCGGTGTGTCTTTCTTGGTGTACTCGCTGAGGACTCTGAGTAATTCATCGCTTGAATATTTCAGGGTGGTGTAGTTGAATCTATGACGCTGTATGCAGTAGAGGAAGAAATTGTCGATGGTCTCTTTGGACATTTTCTTCACTGTCGCATACTCGGGCATCATGAGCCAGCGCAGAATGTCGTCTATCTGCGTCTTGTTGTTGCCGAACGCGCTGCTCACGAGTGATAGTAGTTCCTTGCCGAATGTTTTTGCTTCGTCCGTGTCGGGCATTTCGGCATTGTCTATGTCCATATACTCGTAGAGTCCGGGATATAGTTGGTGGGGATAGTCCGGCAGGATGAAATAGATGTCGAAATAATTGTTGATGCCATTGCTCCTGTGGTTGACAAGGGTGTGTATCTCTGTGGCAGACTTTCTGTCGAGCATTCTGTAGAAGTCTGCTGCAAGCGTGCGGGCACGTTCTTTCGTTACCCTTACGACGAGTTTCTTGCCGTTCTGCTTTGCTTTTAGATACGTGAAGAAGAGTTTCACGACATCTTTGTCGAGCGAGTCCTTTACGTCAGCCTCAAAGGACTTTGTCTCTACGGGCAGCGGAGTCTGCTTGCCGAGAGATATGGTTCTCATCTCCTCGTTGTCCTCTGTCGGTCGCACGGAGGCGGGGATGAAATGGTTTGACTCCGGCAAGGCTTTCTCGTAGAGTATCTGATAGACAGAGGACTCCGGCAGTTCTTCAAAGGCGTAGTAGTCGATGACGTAGTTGCCAGGACGCGTGGGAATGCCATTGCTGTAAAAAGCATAGTTGAAGCCTACGTAGGCTCTGCGTGCTATGATGTGGAACATCTTGCCCTGCCTGTCGGTGATGCTGGTGACGGCATAGTATTTTGCTATGTCGTCCATTATTTCAGGGTGCTCCTTTATCTGTGCCGTAGTGGGCTGGTTGGAGAGGTCTTCCCACATATCATTGAAGAGGTTGATGTCCCTGATGGCTTCAATGAGTGATTCGGGTGTTCCCTCCGTTGCAGTCCTTATTCCGAAGCCTGCACCTCCTGTCATTGAACTCTCTGAGGAGTTGTATATTATGTGGTAGTAGTTCATGATAATCGGGTTGTCGAGGTTTTAGTTCTTTCTGTTATCTACTGGTATGCCGAAGCCTCCGGTCATTTATTGTCTGTCGGTATGCCGAAGCCTCCAATCTTGTGGAGCACCCATATCAGCGGGTCCATGACGCGGAATGGTTTCACCTGCTCGTTGTCCAGTATGTCTATCTTCATCATGGCGTTGGTCATGCTTCCGAGAGCCGACACTCCGAAGAACCTGGCATTGTCGCCCCATAGGTGAGTGATGTCATCGCCGAGAGCTCCCTCGTCCCAGTGTTCCTCCATATAGCCCTTTATCATGTTGCTTGCCTCGTCAATCTCTTTCAGTGAGAAGACTCCTGTGTTGATGAACGAACTGTTGTGCTTGAATGCAGTGATGTCAAATTCGAGGTCTTCCTGATTCTGTATGACGGAGTCGAACTTACTCATGACGAAAGCGAAAGGTGTCTCTTTCAGTTTTGGATTGTCGGTGACGAATGAACGCAACGCATCCATCGTTTCGCTGAAAGGTGTTGCCTTGTCCTGATTGACGATGTTCTTTGATGCCAGTATGTTTTGGATGTATGGCAGGGAGAGAGTATCGAGAAGCACTATGACAGCCTTTGATTTCTGCAGGTACTTGGCATTCTTCTTTATCTCTTCGGGGTCACGGAAACTCTCGCCTGCCGTATCGTAGAAGACGAGATAGACCGCCTTGTTCGTAGTGTGGCTCTCAAGGCGGAACAGCCATGGTATAGGGTGTGATGTCACTCGTGTCTGCGGCACGGGTGTATGATCCTTGAATATCGTATCCTTTGCTCTTCCGTAGAGATGGTTCGTGTATTCTGTCTTTGTCCTTCCCACGAGTTGCGGCACTATCTGCGAGAGTGACAGCTTATAGCCGTATTTCTGCATCTGCTGGATGAGGGTGACGATATAGTTTGACTTGCCGCTGGCAGGACCTCCGATGACGGAAACTATTTCCGAGCCTTTCTCTATCATCTCTGTAGGTAGCCAGTTGTTGCAGTGGGGGCATACGAATCGTGTAGAGGGCGTGCCGCATTTGTCGCACTTGCACGCTTTCGGCTTATATCCGAAAAGCTTGTCTTTCCATCCTATTTCAGGGTAGAAGACGTGCTTTGACATAACTTTCTCATCCCAGTGTTCGTTGAATCTCTGGTTTTCCTCGCGTTCGCATACTTCTTGCGGCATGCCATCAATGGTGCGGGTGGCATAGTTCTCGCACTGCACCATCACCTCTGTATTATTGAAGCTCTCAAAGCAGTATGGGCATAATATTGTCTTTGCCATGGTGATTTCCTTTTTTTTTGTTTTTTTTTCCTTCCTCTTTCTCTCTCTCTCTCTCTCCTCTTTCTCTTATTACAGATTATAGCTGCCGGTGCCTCGGATGTCGAATCTGTTGATGGGGACGTTCTCGTCCTCATGGGGCCAGAACTTCACCATGAATGTCTTGTCATCCTTGCCGAGACCGAACTTGGAAGGCTCGCCTTTTTCATCCACGACGATGTCTTCTGCGCCTTTCTCCACGTCAAAGCATACCACGCCTCTTCTATCCTCGGGTATCTTCGTGATAGTCTTTGGTGATATTATGAGCACTCCCCGGCATGGCAGAGGTTTGGTAATCTGCAATTTTATGCTTATCGTTTTCTTTGCTTTAAATCCGAGGAATCCTCCTGACTTCTCCACGCTGACGGTGACGCTGCCTTTTACGTCCTCTATGTCAAGTACGGGCAGTGACTCCATGGTCATTTCCCTCATCTGCTCCAGATGCTTGCGCTTGGCTACGAGGGTAGGTTCGCTCTCAAACAGTCGTTTCTCTTCCAGATACTTGGGATAGAGGTCGCGGTATTTCTTCACTTTCCTGCGGAGGACGTCGGGCATGTCCTGGAGCTGGTTGGTCTTGTCGAGGTAAGTCCTCAGTTCTTCCTCCTTCTCACGTATGTCCTCGACTATGTCCCTGACTTCTCGCAGTTGCATGAGATTGATGAGCAGGGAGTTGTTCCGCTCTATCTCTTTCAGTGTGTCGAAGGCTTTGCCGTTTGCGAGTGTAAGGCTGTCGCTGGTGGACATCTTGGCGATAATCTTCTCTGCCTCGTCAAACTGGCTGTGCTGCATCAGCGTTTCCCATGAAAGGGTCTGGTTTATGTTGCTTGCCGTGACGCTGTCGTAGGCATCTCGCAGTTGCCTTACAGCCATGCCTGCATCTGAGCGCAGTCTGCCTAAGGTCTCGGCATTCTTTACGTACTCGCGTATTCTCTCCCGTTCGTTGGCCTTGTCCATGTATATCCGCTCAAGGTCGTTGAGATTTTCCTCAAGGGAGGAATACATGACGTTGTATCTGCCCAATGCTTCCTGTACGGCATTGTCGTCAAAGTAGGTATATTTCCCGTCGCTCTCCGTCTCGCTGACGCATTTTCCGAGGAATGTCTTGTCCTTGAACACGTCACCCATGAGCACCGTGTGGAGATGGTTGTTGCGGATACTCTCCTTGTAGTATTTCCTTACGGCGGCGATGGTCTCGCGGATGGCATCCTCCACGAGCAGGCGCAGCTGTCTGCCGTCAATCTCGATGGGAGGGTATATATTGCCCGGATTGCGTGAGTAATGGAAGCGTTCCACCCAAAACGTCTCGTCTTTCCATTCCTTCAGCCATACCTCGGCAAACTGCATCTGATACCTGTATTCCCGCTCCTTTTCCTCTGTGCCGTAGAGCATGTTGTTGTTCCTCTCGTAGAGATCTACAACCATCTTGGCGAGCTGGTATTTCAGGAACTCGCTACCCTGCTTCTTCAGGCGTATTGCGTCATCGCCCTGCATGAACTGTTCTCCGCACCATGTCTGCACGGAGAGCAGTATGTCGTTGCCTGATGACTGTATGACAAGCATCTGGTCACCGAACGAGGGCGACATCGTGCGGTTGTCATAGTTCACCTTGTCAGCCAGGAGGTCATAGATTTCCTTGCTGTAGCTGCGCACCCGTCCCAGTCTTTGCTCTATATACCCGGCAAAGGCACGGCGTGCTTTCAGCGGTATGACGGTGGCGAAGTGCAGCACTACCTCCGGTGTATCGGTGAAGAGCGTGGCATTTGCCCAGTCACGCAACGCTCCTATGATGCCGGCAAGGTCAAGCAGTTCGATGAACCTATAGTTTTCTCCCGGCACGTTGTCTCCTTCTTCGAGATGTTTCCAGAAGTCTCCATAGTAACCTTCCTTTCCCGCCTCGGCATTGGCTTTGTTCGTCTCGTTGGCATTGAACATACCATTGTTGCCACGGTTGAAGAACAGCCACAGGCGGCGGGATGCTTGCTGGTCAATATATTTATTGACATTTCCATTCTCACCGATGCCTATCGGGATGATATAGTCGGCATCGAGGTATAGTTGCAGGTATTTGGGCATTTTTGTTGTTTAGTTGTTTGGTTGTTTGGTTGTTTAGTTGTTTGGTTGGTTGGTTGTATTGTTGTTAGCCAGACTCCATTGCGAAGACAAACAACAAAACCACAAAACAACAAAACAACCAAACAACCAAACAAAGTCAATTCTTTCCGAATACTTCTCTGAGCAGCACCTCTTCGAGGTAGTACAGCGCAGTGGCGATGAATATCGGCATACGGTAGGAGTCATTGTTGCTCTTGCGGATATTCTCCACGTACTTCCTGTATTCGCTGTCTCTTACGATGAAGTTGCGCACGTTGCTCACCATCTCTACCTTGCTGTCCAGGCTGTTGGTCTGAGGATAGATAGGCGTTGCATTGCCTACAAATTGGAGGAATATGTTCATAAACTCGCTGAAGTTCTCGAAGCGGCGAGGCACGGAGATGGCTCCTTCGTACTCATAGAAGTTGTCATCTACGAGAGCAAGTTCGTCGATTTCCACGCCGTTCAGCTTGATGCCTATCTCTCCGATAACCTCCTGCTTGCGGGCATCGTACTCATTCTTTGCCTTTTCGTTCCGTTTGCCGTAGAAATTCTTGCGGTTAGGCTGTATGCCGGAAATCTCATGGCGGGAGACGAGACCGCGTGCCACCTCCGACTTGTTCTCGGAGTTGTCGTTTTGACTCCACTGGTCGTCAGAGCAGTTGTCGAAGATGCACTTTATTTCCTTGCCGTTGCGTCCGAACTTGGCATTGATGACGTCGTTCTTCAGTCCTGCGTTGAAGCAGGCATCGAGGTAAGATTCCACGGTGTCTTTGTTGAACGAGAAGAAGAGCCATTCGAAGAGTCGTCCTCCCTTACCGAAGTAGCGGAAGTGTACCTCCTCGACTTCCTGCATGTTCTGCGTGAGGATGGCATTTCTCACGAGCATTCCGGAGTATGTCATCAGTGCTCCCACGATGTAGGCAGGCAGCGTGAAGACGAAAGGCACGTCACCCTTGAGGTAGTTGTAGAAGGTCTTGAACTCCTTGTCGCCTTTCAGCTGGTCGAAGATATTGTTGAGGTAATAAGGTGCTCTCTGTGGGTTTGACTCTATGCTGTTGATGTCTTCCACCCGGATATTTGTCGTCCTTGAGGCATGGAAGCGCACGATGCAGTCACGGAATCTCTTTGAGCCCAGGATAGCGTCGAAGAACACTCCTGCCGCCATGCGTACGGAGCATTGCGTGTAGAGCCTGCGGTCGGTCTGTCCGGGCTTCTGGCAGTTGGCGGGAGCGGCTGGGGCTGTGCGTGGCTGTGCGACTGGAGCAGACGCTTTCTGTACGGGAGCAGCCTTTCTTGCCTTGAGCAGTTCGACTATTTCGCTGCGGCTCATGTCGTCCAGTTCCCTTGCGCTTGCAAGTCTGCGCTGCAGGGCGAGGTCGCTGAGCTCGCTGCGGCTCAGTTCATCGTAGTCGATGCCTGCACCGCCCTCGTTGGCCTTGAGCAGTTCGACTATCTGGCTGCGGCTCATGTCATCCAGTTCCCTTGCGCTTGCAAGCCTTTGATTGAGAGCCATTTCGCACAGTTCGCTGCGTGACAGTTCGTCATAGTCGATGCCTGCACCGCCCTCGTTGGCCTTGAGCAGTTCGACAATCTCGCTGCGGCTCATGTCGTCCAGTTCCCTTTCGCTTGCA
Organism: uncultured Prevotella sp.; assembly: GCA_945787895.1. Lineage (GTDB taxonomy): Bacteria > Bacteroidota > Bacteroidia > Bacteroidales > Bacteroidaceae > Prevotella. The sequence continues at coordinate 17,316 of CALZJQ010000017.1, forward strand.
AGCCTGCGCTCAAGGGCAAGGTCTGACAGTTCCCTGCGTCCCATCTCGTCGTAGTCGTAGGATGGGGTAGGGGCGGCTGCATTGGTGACGGCGGCGGGTTCTGCCTGTTGTGCTGCCGCTGGCTCGGGAATGGCGACATTGTTTGTCTCCTTTCCGAGTACGAGGATGTCGGAGGTAGAACCACCGATGTCGATGCCTACGAAGAGTTTGTAGTTCTCCAGGGCTATCCTCTTGTCGAGGAAGTAAGAGCATACGGCTTCTGCCTCGGTGTAGGAGTTCTTGTTCTCTATTCTATAGTCGGGGCATGGTGAGGGAATATCGCTGAAGATGCTTTCGAGAGTTCCCATGTCATTGGCTCCCATCGCGCTCGGATATGACCAGTTGAGCGTGTTGGGGTAGAGTCCTTCGGCGAAGAGGTCAGCGTATATCTGTATCCATATCATCTTGACGAAGGCTGTCTTGCGTCGGCTGCCCTCGGTATCTACCAGCCATTTCATGTTGTAGTGCAGACGTCCGGCATTCGTCGTTATCTGGTATCTGTCCATGTTGTTGACCTTGATGTTGGTCTCATTGACAGGAACGCCGCCGATGAGTTCTTCTCCCATCATGTTTTGGTTGATGAATCTCGGGTCATGTTCGTGCAGCCATGACTTTATCTGTCCGTTCTTGTTGCACGGCTCTTCGTTGGAGATGAACAGCAGTTCGTTGTGCTCGGCAATATTGACGGGTTTGTTGTCGAAGCCGATGATGGCGAGACGTCTGTTGGTGAAAGGCACAGGCTTGACATCGCTGCCGTCCTGCCCTGCATAATAGGCGCAGGAATTGGTGCTGCCGAAGTCGAAGCCCACGGTAGCCGGGGTAAGGTTGTCGGAATCTCTGAGCACCTGAAGCGTCGTGGCACCTTCCTTGTTGTCATTGTCACGGCGTATGATAATCCATCCGAGGTCGCACATGCTGTTGCCTATGCGCTTGCGCATCTTTATCCTGCGCAGCGGCTTGTTGGTACGCATTATCTCGTAGGCATGGGTATCGGTGGCTGCATCAGCCGGATATTTTGCCATTTGGAGGAATGCTTCCTTGTCGATGGTCTCCAGCAGGGTCGTATCCTCCACGTCCACTATGTCATCGAATACGGGCACCATCTGCACGTCTGTCGTGGCATTGGTGGGGAACTCGCTGTAATAATAGTATTTCTGCCACTTGGCGGAGCAGAAGTTAGGCCATGCGAAGACTTTTTTCAGCGGATTGGGGCTCTCGGTGTTGAACGAGCGGTTGCGGATATTCACCCATTCGCCTTCGCCGTCGATGCGTGCCTTGAGATAGATATCCACTCTGTTGCCTATCTTCTCTGCCTCTATCTTGACATTATTGTTGCCGCCCTTGATTATAGGTGCAAACTCCTGCTTGAAGACTTCGTCGAGTGCAAACTCGCTGAATGGCACGGCGATGAACCATGTGACACCATTTTCCACGGTACGGATGAAGTGTACGGGCGACATACGGTAGTCATGCTCCATCTTCGTCGTCGCCTTGCCGTTGCTGTCGGTCACGGGAACAGCGCAGTCACGCCACACGGCAATGTAGTCGCTGTCGATGAACAGTCGTTCCACGTCATCCACCTTTACCTCGTTGCCGTCTGCCGTTGCCATGGCATTGTTGAGCAGTTTGGTGTAGAAGATACCGCTCTTCCAGTAGTACGTTGCCTTGATGTTGAGCAGTTCGCCCAGCGGTCCTTCCGGACGCTTGTGGTTGACGGGGATATTCTGTGACCTCTCGGCGTTGTTCTCACCGAGGATAGCCTTTATCTCGTTCATCCAGGCGGATATAGCCCCGCTGAGCACACTCTGTACCTGATAGTAGCGGGCATCGGTCGTGATGGGCTTGTTGTCCTTGTTGTGGTCATTGTCCCAGATGCCCTTCAGCGTCTCTATGTAGGTAGCCGTGTTCTTCTGTACTCCATAGAGGAAAGAGTAGAGTTTCTTCAGGTTGTTGTAGTGCTTGTCGTTGTATTTTACCTCACCCTCCTTGTAGTATATCTCATACTGCTTGGAAGCCGGGTCCTGGAACTTTCCGTCCTGCGTTATCCAGTACATCCTCTGGTCGTCAGCCTGCATCCTGTAGTTCATGCTGGAGAAGAGGATGCTGAAAGGTGACGTTGCGCCTATGAGGAAGCGGTTGTCGCCGTTATGGTAGTAGAGAAGCTGTATCTTCGGTTCGCTCTTGTCACCGCGCACGTGCTTCCACAGCGAGGTGTTCTCAAAGAGCATCTCGGCGTATGTGCTGATGATGTCAAACTTTCCGTCGCGCTGTCTCATATCCTTTGACACGAGGTCGATGGGCTTGGTCAGCTCAAAATCCTCGGGGTACAGCACGTAGGCTGCTATGAGTCCGCGCCATTCGTTACGCAGGAAATTATAGAATTGTGTCAGCGTGCGTGTGTCTTTGGTATCATTGCCAGGCATGATGGCATGCTGGGTCAGGTGTACCCTTGCCCAGGGCGACGGCACGCTGGAGACTAAGAGATTGAATTTTGCCGATTGACTCATTTCACCGCCGGTCGTATCAATGCTGTCGATGAACTGTGCCACCATCTGCATCTGTTCCCATGTGTTGGGCTTGGTCTGCTGGGTGTTGCTGGTGCTCTTTGGTAAGAGATTCTTTGTTATGGCCATGATTCAGTAGAGATAAAGGTGGGTTCTGTTAATTCGCTTTGTCATATTTTGGATTTATTTTCGAGGACAAATTGTAAGTTGAAGAGGGAGCGTAGCGGGCTACGTGACCGATGAGACTTACGATTTGTACCGAAAAGAAACCAAAAGATGACAAAACGTCAAACCTACATAATAAACATTTTTGGCGGTGGGAATTAATAGAACCCACCTTATGCGGTGAAACCGAATAGTTTGGAGAATGTGGTATAGGTACGCTTCAGGAGGGCGGAGACGGCGGTCTTGTCACTATCGGTGAAGACAGTGTCGCCAAACTCCTTCTTGAACGTGTCGTATGCGCTGCCGAGCATGCTGACCTGATAGCCGTGGGCAGAACCGGTCGGGTAGAGCAACTGGTTGTACTTGAACTTACCGGCAGACTTGGACGACGTGCTGTAGGCGGCCTCGTTGAAGAGGAAACCTCTGTAGCCCTGGTCTGTGGCTGACTCCTGCATCTGCTTTATCCATCCGCTGCCGGGCTCTTTCTCGTCAAGGCATTCAAGGTCGTAGAACCTGCGGAAATAATCGCGGATGTCCTTCACGTTCTGTTCCGTAAGGGCTTGGAAAGAAGTGTGGGCGCGGCGGTTGCTGGCAAAGTCCTGAGGACCGAAGAGGAAGGCGGAAGCCATCATGATGCCGCACTTCTGGGCAAACTTCTCACGGTCTTCACCGAAGAAACTCTCAAACGTAAGGTTGTCATTCTCGTCCGTTCCTATCGTGCGGTAATATACCTCTGCCTTGTCTCCGAAGACTGGCTTGTCAGCATTGCGGAGAGCCGTATGGAAGAAGTCGTAGGCTGCGGAGGCTGCCATCAGTTCGATGTAATCCTCGGGGTTGCGCTGTGAGTCGCCGCCCGTCACGCTGCGTGCATCCTTGGAAGATACGTTGCGTGGCGTATCGCGACCGATGAGGTAGAGACGCTTGTAGGTCTTGTTGACCGTCTCGTCCTCGTTGTAGAAAGCAAGGGCGGCCTGTGAGTTAAGGGCAAACTTGTCCGAGGTGGCATATACCTTGTCTGTCGTGTTGGGTACGTCGAAACTGAAATAGTTGGTAAGCATCACGGTGCCGAAATAGTTTTTTGAGAGAACGTCACCGTTGCCTTTGTCGGATATTATCTTCGCCGCTTCCTGAAGAGCGTGGGGGAGGATAGGGATGGAAGAAGCTCCCGTACCGCCGAATACCGAACCGAAGAGGAAGACGATGCTGCTGCCGTCCATCAGGTTCTGCACGTATCTGACGAGGTCGCTGCCGTTGGACCTGTTCTTGTAAGCCTCCTCCTTGATGGCATGGTACATCAGCATGGAGCCCATCTGCGTCTGGGCACGATAACCGTGCTGCAAATCCATGTCACGCATGTCGGGAGTGAGGAAGAGGTTGGCAAGGTCAGCGTCGCTCCATTTCACTCCGTCTTCGTCGTGTGTCGTGGTCTCTGCCTGATTGTAGTTTGCCACACCGTTGTACGTAGTGCCGGCCTTATAGTTGGGACTGAACGAGTAATATACTATCTTTGCCGAGAACAATGTGTCGGATGCTACGCCGTCCCTGTCTGCCGTCACGCGGTTGTAGTTGTTGATAAGCTCCTGAAGCCTCTTGAAGTTACCGTTCTCATAGTCGGTGTCGAGGGCGAGAAGGTGTACTTCCGTATCGTCGAACATGCCCATGGAGCAGAGATGCACGAGGCACTCCGCACAGCGCATACCTGTTCCTCCTATGGCTATGACGTTGAATTTTTGCATGGTTATCGTTATAGTTTTTTGTTTTTGTTTTTGTCTTTGTTTTTGTCTTTGTCTTTGTCTTTGTCTTTGTCTTCTTTCTTTTCATGGTCTGCCCGGCTTGCGGTCAGGTGTTCTTCGACGGGGTCGAGGAAATACATTCCCCTTCCCGTTCTACCGCAATCAGAACATGGAAGCGAGCTTGGTGTCCTTCTTCTGCAACTTGCAGATGATGAATGTCACCACACCATAGATGACGGCGCAGAGGATGGCGGCTATCATCATGTGCATGATATATTCGCTGGTAAACTGTGCCTTGGTGATATGGCGCATCCATGTCAGGTAATCCACGGCGAGACAGGTGAAGAGTGATGCCACGCCGAGTGACCAGAACCACGTCTTGCGTTTTGCCGGTGACGGGTCATGTGCGCCCGGCTGCCATGCTATGAGGTTAGCCACGATGATGATGAGTACTATGAATGCTACTGCGATTACTGCATCTGTAAGGTAGGTTGCCATCTCTGCTGAATGTAGCTTTGCTACGGTGTCGATTTTGTCTGTGAAGCTTGCCATAGTTGTTTAGTTTTTTTGTTGTTTAGTTGTTTAGTTGTTTAGTTGTTTAGTTGTTTAGTTGTTTAGTTTTTTAGTTTTTTAGTTTTTTAGTTTTTTGCCTTTTGTTTTTGTCTTGTGTTCTTCGACCAGGTCGAAGAATACCTTTGCCCTCTGCTTGCCCTTAGTTGGTGAAGGTGGAGAGGTAGATGCTGTAGATGACGGGGTTGCCGCTGTTCTCAGGACTGATGGCAGGGTCAAGGAGCGTCTGCTTCAGGCTCTCATAGACGGACGTGTTGTAGCCGTAGGGGGAGTCGAACTGGAACTTGCTGCCTATCTCGGGGTTGCTGGAGAAGTTCTCCTTTGACTTCTTTACGCAGATGTCAAGGCGCAGGAGATTGCCTTCCTCGCCCGTCAGGCAACTGCCGTCGAATTTCGGAGAGAGCTTTATGACGATTTCGCCTTGCTTCCATGCTGCCTCGTCGATGACGAACATATTGGTGAGCGGCTCAGGAAGCTGTATCTGCTTCTTCGCCTTGGCGTCGAAAGAGGTGTAGAGGCTGCTTACCTCGTAGCACTTCACTTCTATTTCCGATGGCTTGTAGGCATCTTCTGCCGTAATGTTGAGCTTCAGACCCTTGAGGTAGAAGTCGCCGCCCTTGATGGGGTTGCCGTTGTCATCCTCGGCGTTGAGGACGAAGTCATAGACGTTCTCCCATTTCTCGTCCTGCAGGTGCCATTCGCAGGAGAGGGCGGGGTAGATGCCGTTGGTCTCTTCTGGCATGAGGAGGTCGTTCAGTACGACGCCTGTCTCTGCTACCTTCATGGAAGGGATGCCGCTGTAGAGGTGTACCATGCTCACGTCTGCCTGCTTTGGAGCTACGCGTGAGAATATCTCGTGGATGTTGTTGTCGATGCGGTGGTCGGTGAAGAGCATATAGTAGCGGTTCTTTATGAACTTCCCTGACTGGTAAGGCTCGCTATACACGTAGATGTCGAGACCCATGCTGAGCCATTTCTTGAACTCGTCGGCGAGGTAGGGGTTGTTCAGACTGGCTCCTATGCCTTTCAGATAGTACTCACCGTCGGTGATGAGTATAGCCTCATGCTTGTTGGCTATGATGCTATCTACCGCTCCCTTGATGTCGGAGTAGTCCACGTTGGTGATGGTGTTGAGCAGCTGGTGCACCTTCATCTTGTCGTTGGTCTCCATCGTGATGGCATTGCCCTTGATGGAATAGTAGTTGGGGTTGCAGGCTATGATGGCAGGCTGCACGCTGTGGTAATACTGCGACTGGCCGGCTGTCGTCATGCAGTCGGAGTAGTCGATGTACAGGTCCACCACTGCGCCTCCCTTGCCCTCGGCATCCGTGGCGAGGATATTGGCGGCTTTGCCTGATGTGTACTTGTGGAACGAAGCGATGTTGTCCATATCCTCTACTCGGTTTGACGAGCATGAGAAGAGGAGAAGTGTTCCTACGAGGAGTGTAGCAAATGAAAGAAATTTGTTTATCATAGTGAGAAAGTATTTTGTTTTTTTGTTTTCTTTTTTTGTCTTTTTCCACAAGCGGGGAGAGGTTGGTGTTTATCCTCCGAGCAGCGTGCTCAGTGCGTCATACACGCCGAGGAATATCAGCAGCCAGCCTATAACCTTGCAGATGAGCACTTTCTGCTTCTTTGCCTTGCTTCGCTTTGAGCCTGACAGAAAGTTGGGCAGCACTGCCATGATGAGTATTCCGAATATTATTATGATGATTGCGCCTGTCATGATTGTGTAGTGTTTTTATAGTAATTGTTTTGTGATTTATAGTAATTGTATAGTGTTTTAGAGGTAGGTTTCATGTCTGCTTGCCTATGCCTCTACTATGGGTAATGGAAAAGGCATGGCAGCATGTGTTTTTAGTGGAAAAAGATAATGCGGTTCAAAAGTAATCAAAAAATTTTAATAAAGCAAAAAAAAATCGGGAAAATGTGTTTTTTTTTGTCATGTTTTATTAATCATGAAACAAGACAACAAATCAGCCAAGCAACAAGACAACAAATCAATCAAGCAACAAGACAACAAATCAATCAAGCAACAAAAGCATTGATATTAGTGGATGAAAGCATTGATATTGCAGGGTAAAAGCTTAGTTATTACCCTGCAATATCAATGCTTTTGTTTTCTCCTGAATTTTGCTGTAATTTCTGAATCGTTGCAGTATGGCTTGTGTGTCGGGTTGTTGCCAGAGGTCGCCGAGGATGGCTGCTCCCTTGAATCCGAGTTGGCGGATGATGGGCAGGCGTTCGGCGGTGATGCCTCCGAGGGCGTAGATGTTGTCTGTGGGGAGCTGCCGTATCTGCTGGAGCTGCTGTGTGGTGAATGAGGCTGTGTAGCCTTGCTTTGAGATGCTGTCGAAGATGGGACTGAGGAAGAGGTAGTCGAACTGACGGGCGTATTGCTTGAGCTCGTCGATGGTGTGGCAGGAGCGTGAGAGGGTGATGCCGGTGTCGGGGTTGTACCAATGTGGCGGCTGGGGGTTGCGGCTGTTGAGGTGTATGCCTCCGAGAGCCATTGCGCCTGCGAGGTCGTGGTGGTCGTGGATGACGATGCGCTGGCGGTAGGGCTGCGCTATCTGCTCTACCCACTGTGCCGTGTGCTTGCGGTCGGTGTCGGGGAAGCGCAGGTGCAGCCGTTGCAGACCTGCCTCGAAGAGGGCGTTGGCTGTCTCGGGCGGGGCTTGCAATGGGGTAGGGGGCGTTATGACGATAATTTCCATTGTGGAGGTATGGTTTTTGGTTTTTGGTTTTGGGTTTTTGGTTGGTAATGCGTTGCAAATGGAGTCTTGCTCATGAGGCAATGGTATCCCAACCCACAACCTACAACCCACAACTCAGAACCTACAACCCACAACCTACAACCCACAACCTACAACCAATATATATCACCTCTTTCCCACGAGGTCGAAGGAGGCGTCCCAGTCTTTCCATACGGGTTCGCGTCCGAGTTCTTTCAGTCTTTTGTTGATGACTTTTGCTGTGCGCTCGTCGGAGACGGTGAACTGTTCGAGGGCCTGCGGGTAGGTATGGTATCCGCCGGGGTTTACCTTTGACTCTGCCGACATGGTGGTGACGCCGAGTGTACACATATTGTCGCGGATATATGCAGGCTCGCGTGTGGAGTAGGATATATCTACGTCGTGGTCGAAGATGCGCATGGCGAATGTGGCCTGTGCGAGTTCGCGGTCGGTCATGTAGCAGTTGGGGTGGAAGCCTTCGTTCTGTGCGGGGCGCATGCGAGGGAAGTTGACGCTGTACTTGGTGCGCCAATAGTGCTTCTGGAGGTAGCGCAGGTGGTATGCCATCATGGTGACATCGGTGCGCCATTCTTTTTCGAGTCCTATGAGCACGCCCATTCCGATGGAGTGGACACCTGCCTGTCCCATGCGGTCGAAGCCGTCGCACCGCCATTCGAAGCGGCTCTTCATGCCTCGTGGGTGGTATAGTTTGTAGTTGTCGCGGTGGTAGGTCTCTTGGAAGCAGATGACGCCGTTGAGTCCGTGGTGTGTCAGTTCGCGGTAGTCTTCTGCGGAGAGGGGCATCACTTCTATCTTGATGTTGGAGAAATATTTCTTTGCTATGTCGATGGCTTTGGCGAGGTATGGCACTCCGGCTTTGGCGGGGTTTTCTCCTGTGACGAGGAGTATGTTCTCGAATGGTGCGAGTTTTTTTATTGCGCGGTATTCGTCTTCTATCTGTTCGGGTGTGAGTATGGTGCGTGCCATAGGGTTTTCGCGGTGGAAGCCGCAATAGACGCATGAGTTGCTGCAGGCGTTGGTGATGTAGAGTGGTATGAACATCGACATGGTCTTTCCGAATCTCTCTTCCGTGTATTTGCGTGAGAGTCTTGCCATGTGTTCGAGGTATGGTTCTGCTGCTGGGGAGAGCAGTGCCATGAAGTCATTGACGTCGCAGTGATCTTTGGCGAGTGCGCGTCGCACGTCTGTATCGGTCATGTGGGCTATGCGATCTGTGGTTTCTTCCCAGCTTATTTTTTTTAGTTCTTCTGAAAACATTTTTTTTCTTTTTTTGGGGTTTGTGTTCTTCGACCTGGTCGAAGAATACCTTTTTTTTGCTTATTTGGGGGCGAGGAATGCTCTCCCAAAAAAAGCTATAATTCCATTTCAAATGACTGCATGGTGGAGAGGTCTATGGTCCAAAGTCTGTCGATGAGGGGGTGACCTGACTGACAGATGAGGAAGATGGCTTGCAGTGCTTGTATGCTTCCCACCACTCCCGGCGTGGGACCTGCCACTTGTTTGCCGGGGTGGGGTAGGGTGGTGGTCTGCTGTTCGTCGGGGAAGAGGGTGCGGTAGGTGGCGTGACCCTTGCAGAGCACTGCCACTTGTCCTTGCAGTCCGCAGATGGCTCCATATACGTAAGGCTTTGCGAGAGCCTGACACGCATCGCTGATGATGTAGCGGGTGGCGAAGTTGTCGCAACCATCTACTACGATGTCGTAGCGGGATATTATCTCTTCGACATTCTCTTTAGTGAGTCGGTGGCTGTGGGCGCAGACGTTGATGGAGGAGTTGATTGAGAGGAGTCTTTTCCTTGCACATTCTGCCTTTGGAAGCCCTGTCATTGTCTCGTCGTAGATGACTTGCCGGTGGAGGTTTGAGATGCTCACGTTGTCGTCGTCGATGAGACCCAGAGTGCCTACTCCTGCTCCTGCAAGGTAGAGGGCGATGGGCGAACCGAGTCCTCCCACGCCTACTATCAGCACTTTTGCCTGTGATAGCAGTTGTTGTCCCTGTTCTCCTATCTCTGGAAGAATTATCTGCCTGTCGTATCTGGTGTGCATGAATTGTGAGGGGTGATTATTTCTTTATTCACGGTTATGCGGTTTTACGGTTATACGGTTATGCGGAGGCGCGTAACTTCCGTAAAAGCGAAGCGACCGTACAACCATATAACCTTTAAACCGAAGAAGTTGAAGCTTGCGAAACTTCAGTTCTTTATCTTCCGCAGGTCGTGGGTGAGCTTTGCGGCGCAGAAATTCGGACCGCACATGGTGCAGTATTCTCCGTCGGTGTGTCCTGCTTCCTCGTAGTATTGCAGTGCTTTTTCCGGGTCGAGTGACAGGTGGAACTGGTCTCTCCATCGGAAGTCGAAGCGTGCCTTTGACAGAGCGTTGTCGCGTATCTGAGCTCCGGGGTGTCCCTTGGCGAGGTCAGCTGCGTGTGCTGCTATCTTGTAGGTCACCACACCTGTGCGCACGTCTTCGCGATTAGGCAGTGCGAGATGTTCTTTGGGCGTGACATAGCAGAGCATCGCTGTGCCGAGCCATGCTATCTGTGCTCCTCCGATGGCTGAGGTGATATGGTCGTAGCCTGGCGCAATGTCGGTGACGATAGGTCCGAGGGTGTAGAAGGGAGCCTCGTGGCAATGGTCGAGCTGCCGTTCCATGTTTTCGCGTATCTTGTGCATGGGTACGTGACCTGGTCCTTCGATGAATGCCTGCACGTTCTTTTCCCAGGCGCGGATGACGAGTTCACCCATGGTGTCGAGTTCGGCAAACTGTGCTGCGTCGTTGGCGTCGGCGGTGCATCCGGGTCGCAGTCCGTCGCCGAGTGACAATGCCACGTCGTATTGTGCCACGATGTCGCAGATGTCATCGAAGTGTTCGTAGAGGAAAGACTCTCTGTCGTGTATGAGGCACCATTTTGACATGATGCTTCCTCCGCGGCTTACTATGCCGCAGAGTCGCGAGTCGGCGAGGTGTACGTTGTGTCGGCGTATTCCGGCGTGTATGGTGAAGTAGTCAACTCCCTGCTCGCATTGTTCGATGAGTGTGTCCTTATATACCTCCCATGTGAGGTCTTCCACCCTTCCATTCACTTTTTCCAGAGCCTGATAGATAGGCACAGTGCCTACTGGTACGGGGCAGTTGCGCACTATCCATTCGCGTGTCTCGTGGATGTTGTCGCCCGTGGAGAGGTCCATGAGCGTGTCGCCTCCCCATTTGCATGACCACACTGCTTTGTCCACTTCTTCTTCGATGCTTGACGTGGTGGCAGAGTTGCCGATGTTGGTATTGATTTTCACGAGGAAGTGTCTGCCTATTATCATGGGTTCGCTCTCTGGGTGGTTGATATTGGCAGGCAGCACGGCACGTCCTCGTGCTATCTCGTCGCGCACGAATTCCGGTGTGATGTGTGACTTTATGCCCAGTTGTTGGCAGTTCATGTTTTCGCGTATGGCGACATATTCCATTTCTGGTGTCACGATACCTGCTTTTGCGTAAGCCATCTGCGTGATAGCTTTTCCTGCCTTTGCCCTTCGCGGCAGCTGTATGTGCTCAAAGCGCAGGCTGTCGAGGGAATGGTCGGCGAGACGCTGTTTTCCGTATTCGCTGGTTACCTCTGGCAGCTGCTCTGTGTCGTCGCGGTCGAGTATCCATTGTTCTCGCATCCGTGGCAGTCCTTTCTTGAGGTCTATCTCTATGTTGGGGTCGGAGAACGGTCCGCTGGTGTCGTAGATATACACGGGGTCGTTAGTCTCTGTGTGAGGTATTCCTCTTTCGTCTTTTGTCACGGTAGGGGTGAGGTTTACCTTTGTCATGCCTACCTTGATGAATGGGAAGAGTTTGCCTTGCATGTAGGCTTTCTCTCTCTTTGCGTATGCTTTGTTGTCGTTGGGCATATTGTTTTTTTCTTTGTTTCTTCTTGCTTTTTCTTCTTGCTTATATCTTGTCGAGGAAGGCGGTGAGGGGGCTGCTTGCTTCAGCACAGTCGGCTACGGCACCCAGTCCAGCCTCGTAGGCTCTGCGTCCTGCAATGACGGCTTCCTTGAAGGCTTTTGCCATCTCCACGGGGTCGCCTGCCACGGCAATGGCTGTGTTGACGAGACAGCAGTCGGCTCCCATCTCCATGGCTTCTGCCGCATGGCTTGGTGCGCCGATGCCTGCATCCACTACTACGGGCACCGTGGCTTGCTCGATGATAATCTGCAGGAAGTCTTTCATGCGCAGTCCTTTGTTGGTGCCGATGGGCGCAGCGAGAGGCATGACGGTGGCTGCGCCGGCTTCTTCCAGATGCTTGCAGAGCGTAGGGTCGGCCTGGCAGTAGGGCAGCACCACGAAACCGAGCTTGACGAGTTGCTCCGTGGCTTTCAGTGTCTCTACGGAGTCGGGTAGGAGATAGCGTGGGTCGGGGTGTATCTCCAGTTTCAGCCAGTTGGTGCCGAATGCCTCACGTGCCATCTGTGCTGCAAAGACTGCTTCTTCCGCGTTGCGCACGCCGCTGGTGTTGGGGAGTAGTTGGATGTTTGGCTTTTGCGTGATGTGGGTCAGCAGGTCGTCGTTAGCATCATCGAGTTCGATGCGCTTCATTGCTACTGTGACCATTTCTGTCTCTGACGCTTCTATGGCTTTTGCCATCAGTGCGTTGTTGTTGAACTTGCCTGTTCCGAGGAACAGGCGTGAGTTGAACTCTCTTCCTGCTATTGTTAGTTTGGACATATTGTTTTGTTGTTTAGTTGATTTTCTTGTTTTGTGTTCTCTTCGACCTGGTCGAAGAGAACCGGGGGTTGCTTCGTTGCTTCTTTGTTTGTGGGGCTGGCTGAAATCTCAGTAATGTGACCTACAACCCACAACCCACAACCTACAACCCCAAAGTAACCATCTTCCTCATTTCGCCCACGGGGTCTTCGGCTTGGAGGATGGAGCCGGAGATTGCTATGCCGTTGATGCCAGTCTGCATGAGGTCGGGTATGTCGTCAAGGGTGATGCCGCCGATGGCAATGATGGGTATGTCAATGCCTTCGGCTTTCATCCTTGCGGTGATGTCGCTATAGCCTTGCAGAGCGAGGATTGGAGCGAGGACTTTCTTTGTCGTGGTGAAGCGGAAAGGTCCGCAGCCGATGTAGTCGGCAGATGCCTCATAGTGGTTTCTTACGTCGTCGAAAGTGTTGGCAGTGCCCCCGATGATAATGTCGTTCCCGAGTATCTTCCTTGCTTCGCTGATGGGCATGTCGTTCTTGCCAAGGTGCACACCGTCGGCTCCTGTCTCTTTGACCAGTTCTACGTGGTCGTCAATGATTAGCGTGGCGGAGTATTTGTCGCATAGTCTCCGGGCTTGCTTTCCTGTCTCTATGATGTCTTCCGGCTTTGCTTCCTTCATTCTCAGTTGCACCCAGCGGCATCCTCCTTCGAGGGCTTTTTCTATTCCTTCGAGGTAATCAATTCTTTCTGTCTTGTGTGATATGAATTGTATCATGAATTTCTTTTTATCAAGAATTACAGAATTTTTCTTTTCTTCTTTTTTATCAAGAATTTAAGAATTACAGAATTTTTTCTTTTTATTTTTATCAAGAATTACAGAATTACAGAATTACAGAATTTTTTCTTTATTCGTATTTTTATCAAAGATTATCCTCAAGAAGAGAAATTCTTAAATTCTTTAATTCTTGATATAAAAAATAATCCTGATAAAAAACTGATGAAAGAGTAAAGGGGGGTTATCCGCCGCAGGCAGCCTGAATGATGACGACATTCATGCCTTCATCAAGAAGGGTGGAAGACCATTCCGTGCGGGGAATCATCTTGTTGCCAATGGCTACGGCGAGCCCTTTCTCTGAGAGGTTGAGCGAACTGATGAGAGCGGCGAGGTTCTCCTCTTCTGTAAAATACGGTTTGTTGTTGATGAATATGTTCATGGGTTGTGGGGTAGGGGGGTGAGATGATATTATCTGGTGTGTTGATTTTCGCTGAGGGAATGGTTGAAGAAATGGCAGACGGGTCCGTGACCGTGCCCTATGTCGTAGTCCGCACCGGCGATGATGGCATTGTTGATATATTCCTTTGCGCCACGTGCGGCATCCTGCAACGACATTCCCTTGGCTATGAGAGCGGCGAGGGCTGACGACATGGTGCATCCTGTGCCGTGAGTGTTGCGTGTGTGTATTCTGACGGAGGGCAGTTCGAGCATCGTCCCGTCTTCTGCGTCGTAGAAATAGTCTGTCAGCCGTTCCTCTGTCAGGTGACCTGCCTTGAGCATGACGGACGTGCCGTAACGCCGTGACAGTTCCCTTGCTGCATCGGGCAGGTCGCTCTGCTTGGAGAGCGGTTTGCCAGAGAGGAGTATCTCAGCCTCCGGTATGTTGGGAGTTATGACCCTTGTCGTGGGGATAAGCAAATCCTTGAGTGCGTCGATAGCCTTTTCCTCTATCAGCCGGTGTCCGCTTGTGGAGACCATGACGGGGTCGAGAACGATGTTCCGGATGCGGTATTCCCTCATGCAGCGGGCTATGACGGTGACTATGTCCGCTGACTGCAGCATACCTATCTTCACCGCTTTGGCTCCTATGTCGTCGAGAACAGCCTTTATCTGTCCTTCCACGATGTCTGCGGGTACTGGGTGGACGGCAGTGACACCTATGGTGTTCTGCACCGTCACCGCCGTTATTGCCGTTGCGGCGTAGCATCCTAAGGCGGAGACGGTCTTTATGTCGGCTTGTATTCCGGCTCCTCCTCCGCTGTCGCTTCCTGCTATTGATAGCACTGTGTCGTATTGTGGCATTGTTTTGTTGTTTTGTTGTTTAGTTGTTTAGTTGTTTAGTTGTTTGCAGAGGCATATTGTAACTTCCGCAAAACCGCAAAACCGTACAACCGTAAAAACCTCAGAATCGCAATAACGAAAAAAAAGAAAAGGCTATGACCGTTACATCATAACCTTTTCTCCTGTTATTCTTTTATTGCCTGTAAAGTCTGTTTACGGAATCAATCCCTACGGCAGTACTAACTGCATCAGGTTAGAAGGTATAATCTCAGCCTCATTCAGAGGCACCCTTTTGATGTACGATGTTGCAAAAGTAATACTTTATTTTCAAACCACCAAGAGAAAAGGATTTTTTTTCAGCACTTTTTGACATCTTCCCCAAGTACCGCTAAAAATGGCACAAGGGTATAAATCTTTGAGGAAGTGCTTCTTGAGCATCCCCTCTACAATACTTTATGATCTGCTCACACCACCTATAGTATAAATGGCAGGCAATTATTTTTTATTGGATTTTGTTTATGTCATTGCACATCAATCCCAAGTCAGTATTGCAGACTCCTCCAATACTTTCTGAATTGCAGACTCCATCAATCTTTAATTCTGTCCAAATCTTGGTAGGATTCTCAAAAGTTGCCAACACTTGACCTGCTGAAGCTGTATTTGGGCCGGCTTTGTCTATTCCTGCCTTCATGAATTCACATTTTCCATCCCATTCTGGATCATTGTAGATTCGCCGAACTTCTATTGGATCCTTTTCAGTTTCTATTGTGTAGAAATTCTCGTCTTTAGTCCAATAGAAAAAAAGATTGAAACCTACAATCTCAATGCAATGTCTGAAAATTGTTTCCGGGTAATCAGACTGAGCTTCTTGCTTCAGCATATCAGGCCAGCCGAGGTCGTCAGTAGTAAGTCTAACGTCACCATTGACACCTGTTTTCCAGAAATGCTCTTTGATGATTTTCTTATCCATTGTTATCTATGCTTCGCACACCTTCTTTGTCCTTTCCGTCCTTATTGTTGTTGTACATGTCTTTCTTGAAAGAAAGCCTATGGCTGGTTTATTTCAGAATGATTTTCT
>CALZJQ010000018.1 GCA_945787895.1 uncultured Prevotella sp.
GCTCTTCGACCTGGTCGAAGAGAAAAAAAGAAAAAAAAGTATAAAAAATGCCAGAAGCCTCTTTCTCCTTTCCAAAGTCAGAGAAAATCGTAAGCAAGAAGATTATCGACCGTCTCTTTGCAGGAAGCGGAAGCAGAGCAATGTCCGCCTTCCCGGTGAGGCTTGTCTATATCATCCTCAACGAAGGCGATGAAGCCCTGACGGTAAAGGGAAGAAATGAAGGCAGGAGCGCGGCGCAGGTACTCATCTCCGTACCCAAGAGATACTTCAGGCACGCAGTAGATAGAAACAGGGTTAAGAGGCAGATAAGGGAAGCATACAGGAAGCACAGGAATCTGTTCGCCCTGCCCGAGGGAAAATACCTCGCGATGGCATTCATCTGGATGGACCACAGGCACCATGCTACGGAGGAAGTGGAGAGAAAAATAGTCAACCTCCTTCAGCGAATGCAGGAAAAATCCATCAATACCCTCGTAAAAGCAGAAGCGTAACTCTTTCCAAAGCCATGCGTATGAACCCTGTCCTCAAGATAATAAGCAAGATTCTCCTCGCTCCCATCTGGGTTTACCAGCACTGCATCAGCCCCTTCACCCCGCCGGTGTGCCGATATACCCCGACCTGCTCGGAGTATATGAGGCAGGCAATCGTCAAGTACGGACCCGTCAAGGGACTATGGCTCGGGATAAAAAGGATACTCAGATGCCACCCGTGGGGAGGAAGCGGATACGACCCGGTGCCCTGACGGCACGTCATGCTGACAATAAAGCCAAGAAACTACAACCACATATCCTACAGATTTCACAAGAATTATCATAATGAAGAACTTTATCGAAGAACTCAAATGGCGCGGCATGCTCGCACAGGTGATGCCGGGAGCCGAAGAACTCCTGCAGAAGGAGATGGTCACAGCATATCTCGGCACTGACCCTACTGCAGATTCCCTACATATAGGACACCTTTGCGGTATCATGATGTTGCGTCATCTGCAGCGATGCGGACACAAGCCAATCATACTCGTCGGAGGCGCGACAGGTATGATAGGCGACCCTTCAGGCAAGTCACAGGAGCGTAACCTCCTCGATGCTGATACTCTCTACCACAATCAAGAGTGCATAAAGAAGCAGGTAGCAAAGTTCCTTGACTTCGAAGCCGAAGGACCTAACGCTGCCGAGATGGTCAATAACTACGACTGGATGAAGGACTTCACTTTCCTCGACTTCGCAAGAACCGTCGGAAAGCACATCACCGTCAACTACATGATGGCGAAAGACTCCGTGCAGAAGCGACTTAATGGTGAAGCACGCGACGGACTGTCATTCACCGAATTTACATATCAATTGCTCCAAGGATACGATTTCCTGCACCTCTATAAGGAGAAAAACTGCAAGATGCAGCTCGGAGGCAATGACCAGTGGGGCAACATGACCACCGGTACCGAACTTATCCGACGCACTCTCGGCAACGACCAGGAAGCCTACGCCCTCACCTGCCCGCTCATCACCAAGGCCGACGGCAAGAAATTCGGAAAGACGGAGAGCGGAAACATCTGGCTCGACCGCAACCGCACCTCACCTTACAAGTTCTTCCAGTTCTGGCTCAACGTCAGTGATGATGACGCAGAGAAGTACATCAAGATATTCACCTCACTCGAAAAGGAAGTCATCGACGCCCTCATCGAAGAGCACAGGCAGGACCCGGGACGACGTATCCTGCAGAAACGACTCGCACAGGAGGTAACGGTCATGGTGCATTCACAGGAGGATTACGACATGGCTCTTGAGGCTTCAAGCATCCTCTTCGGAAAGAGCACCAAGGAAGGACTCGAGAAACTCGACGAGCAGACCTTCCTCGACGTATTCGACGGCGTGCCTACATTCGAGGTTTCTGCCGAGGTCCTCGGACAGCCCGTCATCGAAGTCCTCACCACTGCAGCGCCTGTATTCCCCTCAAAGGCTGAATGCCGCAAGATGATACAGGGAGGAGGAGTCTCCCTCAACAAGGAAAAGGTAAGCGACCAGAACCGCCCCGTCACCTCAGACGACCTCATAGACGGCAAGTACCTCCTCGCACAGAGAGGAAAGAAAAACTATTTCCTCATTACCGTGAAGTAATATTTTCAGACGAAAATTTGGAAATGTCGCAAAAAAGCAGTAACTTTGCACCCGCAATTCTAATGCACTAACATAGTTTTTGCTTTTTCATTCATGCAGGATGAGCATTGTCCCATGGTGTAATGGTAGCACAACAGGTTTTGGTTCTGTTTGATAAGGTTCGAGTCCTTATGGGACAACTCTCAGGCAAAACGAATGGGAAAAGTGAAGGCAAAATATAAAAATTCAAAAAATCGTATTGCAGACAAGGGGCAATACGATTTTTTTTTGTAACTTTGTTCCCGATACACGCACCACGGACGTGTTCCGTCATGTATGCGTTTCTCACGCTCATTAATTAACTATCAATATTAATCATAAATCAAAAAACAACTATGACAGACTTGAAAGCATTCTCCCTTGAGGGAAAAAACGCATGGATTACAGGAGCTTCATACGGCATCGGATTCAACATCGCAAAGGCATTCGTCGCTGCAGGAGCCAAGAACATCATCTTCAACGACATCAATGAGGCCGCACTCGAGCGTGGACTCGCCAACTATAAGGAAGCAGGTATCGAGAACGTACACGGATATGTCTGCGACGTGACTGACGAAGAAGGCGTAAAGGCTCTCGTGGAAAAGATACATCAGGAAGTAGGACAGATTGACATCCTCGTCAACAACGCCGGTATCATCAAGCGTATTCCTATGCACGAGATGAAGAGGGCTGAGTTCCAGCAGGTTATCGACATCGACCTCGTTGCGCCATACATCTGCTCTGCGGCAGTGCTCCCTGAGATGATGGAGCGCAAGGAGGGTAAGATTATCAACATCTGCTCCATGATGTCTGAGCTCGGACGTGAGACTGTATCTGCTTACGCTGCAGCAAAAGGAGGATTAAAGATGCTTACACGTAACATCTGTTCAGAATATGGAGAGTACAACATCCAGTGCAACGGCATAGGCCCAGGCTATATCGCCACTCCACAGACCGCTCCACTGCGTGAACGCCAGCCGGACGGAAGCCGCCACCCGTTCGATTCATTCATCTGCGCAAAGACTCCGGCAGGACGTTGGCTCGACCCGTCAGAGCTCGGAGGCCCTGCCGTGTTCCTCGCATCAAAGGCTTCTGACGCAGTAAACGGTCACGTGCTCTACGTGGATGGAGGTATCCTCGCATATATCGGAAAGCAGCCTAAGTAAACAAAGGGCATAGCCAGACATCAATAATACCCCGGCGGGCTGTCAATGTCATTGACAGCCGCCGTGCATAAAAGCCCTCCGCCCCTCCCCTCCGCCCCTCCTCTCCCCTGTGTTCTTCGACCTGGTCGAAGAATACCACCCCCTCCCCATCGCCTCCCATCCCCCTCTCCCCCGTTTTCATCGACATTTTTCGTTAAATGACCAAAAATTTTCTTCTTTTAAGGTATATTTTCATAATAATAACGTAATTTGTTTAGTTTTTCGGGATTTTCTCATTAATTTTGCACTCGGAAATCTCATGCGCACATAAAAGAGGTCAAAAGACACACATTTACAGCAGCGCAGAAAGGTATAACAACATAGTCATAACGCCCAAAAAAAGAAAATGAAATCTAAAATAATTTCTTTCATCCTCCTGATTCTGACAGTCTCCGCAATATCATCATGTCTCAACGATGACAGCACAGACCTCGTATATTACGATGACACCGCTGTCACGGGATTCTCACTCGGTGATTTCAAGTACAACGTGACGCTGAAGAACAGCAAAGGAGAAGACAGTATAGTAACCAAAACAGGTACGGGAAGTGACTACAAGATATATATCGACCAGGCAAGCCGGCGCATTTACAATGTTGACTCACTGCCTGTTGCCACAGACCTGAAGCATCTGCTCGTCAACGTGACGACAAAGAACAACGGTGTAGCTGCCATCAAGAGGACTACAAGCGACTCCATTGATGTCGTTTCTTCTACCGATTCCCTCGACTTCTCCGTGCCGAGAGAGATTATTGTCTATTCACATTCCGGAGTGAACAACGCAAAATACACCGTAAATATCGTGGCACACCAGCTATATCCCGATTCATTCCAATGGAACAAAATAGCTATTGACAGCAAAATAGCAAAATACAAGTCTGTAAAGGCATTGCCTTTCAAGGGCAAAATGTATATCCTCGGTAGTACAGAGACCAGTGCCGAACTCCTTGCAACTGACCTGTCCGACGGCAAAAACTGGGAGATAGTAAAGCCTGCAACGGGATTCTCTAACGAAGCCACCATGGTAACAGACGGAAATGTCATAGTCATTGCCGACTTGGGTACTACTTATTATTGGGATGGAGAAGTGTTACGGACCTGGATCCACTTCGGCAGCAACGGCTTGGATACATCCTTCTCGCTCGTAGGATACTGCGGAAAGGAACTCTTTGCCATTGCAGAAACAGGAGGTATCTACGTCTCTTACGACGATGGATGCAACTGGAAGGCTGACGAAATCGATGCAGACAAAGCCCTCTTGCCGACAGACTGCATCAACGCCTGCTCGGCTGCGACAAGGACCAACAAGGATATAAGCCGCATAATAATGGTAGGCAGCAATGCGAAAGCCACGTCCTCAGCCCTCGTCTGGAGCAAGATTGTTGAGCAGGACAGCAGTCATGACCTGCCCTGGGCTTATCAGGAGTTCAGCAACGGCAACGAATACAAGCTCCCCAATATGGACAACCTCTCAATGACATCATACGATGGTAAACTCCTTGTCATTGGAGGAGAAGGAAAGAATGGCGCATCCGTAGAGCCTTACGGCAACATATATGTCTCTGAAGACTGCGGTATCACATGGCATACCGACAACTCCGTCTTTGTCATTCCGACAGGATTTGACGCCAATGCCGCTACTATCGTGGCAGATGGAGAAGGTTATATATGGATTATAGCTGCCGGTTCAGGACAGATATGGCGAGGAGGTATCAACAAAATAATATGGGAGAAATAACATTAGGCTATGCAATCTCATGCAGGCAACAGCCAAACAGCCTACCAATGACGGTCATTCCGTCAGCAGGCAACAGGCAAATAATTCTCCAGGTTCCTCCATATATTATTTATATATAAATGTACGCGCGATGCAATTACGCTATCATATCATAGTAATATCTCTCGTTATCTCCGCTTTCTGCCATACGGCAACGGCGCAGGACGACGTGGAATATCGTATGGAGATAGGCGGTGGCATCGGAATGATGACCTATGAAGGAGATTTCAACGGCAGTGTACTCTCCGGGGACAACAGTTCTCCGTCGGCAATGCTCATTCTTCGCCGTGTCATAAATCCATATTCTGCCCTGAGATTTGCGCTCGGCTACGGCAAACTCAAAGGGTCTTCAGCCAATCTGAAGACATTTTACCCCGACATAAATACGGGAAATAATAACGAAGGCTCGCTCCAAACATACGATTTCAGCAACTCTCTCGCTGACTTCGCAGCGACATACGAGTACAATTTCCTGCCTTACGGCACGGGAAGGGACTATCGTGGAGCTAAGAGAGTGACGCCTTTCGTCAGCCTTGGAATAGGTTTCACGTACGTCAACAGCAAAAACGGCACGACAGACCTCTCTGATGTCGGCACGGCGGCGAAGGAAGACGGCGGCGAAAGCCTGCAGATGACAGGAGGAAAAGGCGTCTTTACCGCAAACCTGCCCTTGGCTTTCGGCGTGAAATGCAGGATAGGGGACAGGCTTAATCTCAGTGCGGAATGGGCTTTCCACTTCTCTTTGTCTGACAAACTTGATGGCGTGAAAGACCCATATCGTATCCGTAGCAGCGGTTTCTGCAAGAATACTGACTGCTATAGCAACATACAAATCTCCCTTACTTACAGCTTCTGGGAGAAATGCTCTACCTGTAATAAGGACTGAACGGCAGATTTGCCGGAGAAATGACAAAACAAAACGACAATGATTGATAATACCCGAATACCCAAACACATAGCTATCACAATGGATGGCAACGGTCGTTGGGCTACAGAGAAAGGGAAACCACGTGCCTATGGACATCAGGCAGGAGTGGAAACCGTGAGACGCATCACTGAGGAATGCGCAAGACTCGGGGTGAAATACCTGACTCTATATACCTTTTCTACAGAAAACTGGAACAGGCCCGTAGATGAAGTGGCTGCTCTCATGAGCCTCGTGCTCACAAGTCTCGAGGATGAGATATTCATGAAGAATAACGTCCGCTTCCGAGTAATAGGCGATAGGACACGACTGCCAGAGAATGTGGCACGCAAACTCGCCGAGACAGAAGAACGAACAGCAGGCAATGACAGAATGACTATGGTCGTTGCGCTCAGTTACTCTTCTCGATGGGAGATAACAAAGGCGGTGAAGGATATGGCAAAGATGGTGGAGCAGGGGGCTCTCGCCGTGGAAGACATCACGGAAGACACAGTGTCTGCACACCTTTCCACGCATTTCATGCCTGACCCCGACCTGCTCATACGTACCGGAGGAGAGGTGCGTATCAGCAATTACCTGCTGTGGCAGATAGCTTATTCGGAACTGTATTTCTGTGATACCTATTGGCCTGACTTCATGGAGGAAGACCTTCACAAGGCCATAGAGGACTATCAGTCACGCCAAAGACGCTTCGGAAAGACTGAAGCGCAGGTGGAAGATGAAGAAAAAGAATAAGGTGGACTCTATCACCACCATCAAAAAATAGTGATTTTTCATAATGCGCATATTTAATAACAGACTCTGGAAGGTGGCAATGATGGCGCTTCTGCAACTTGCTTTGCTCGCCGTTGACGCCAATGCTCAGGACAAGATTGTCAACCCTAACGTAAATTACGCTGGACAGCCAAGGATGTGTACCATCAAGGGACTGCGTGTCACTGGTGTGGAAGGCTATGAAGAGTATATGCTGACAAGCATTTCGGGACTCTCCATCGGTCAGGAAATATCCGTGCCGGGCAACGAAATAACGGATGCAGTAAAGCGTTACTGGCGTCACGGACTGTTCTCCGACGTGAGGATAGCGGCTGACTCCATCGTTGCAGATGACGTATATCTGCATATTTACCTCAAGACTCGTCCGAGAGTGTCAGATATTAATTATTCCGGATTGAAGAAATCGGAGCGAGAGGATATGGAGCAGAAGCTGGGATTGCTCAAGGGGGCCCAGATTACTCCTGACATGATAAACCGTGCAAAGATACTTGCAAAGAAATACTTTGATGACAAAGGCTTCAAGAATGCAGAGATAACGATACGCCAGCGCGATGACGTGGCGCAGAAAAACCATGTCATCCTCGATATTGACGTAGATAAAAAGGAGAAGACAAAGGTGCATGCCATTACCATTGAGGGTAACGAAAAGCTGGCAACATCCAAGATAAAGGGCAGACTTTTCACGAAAGGCGCACTGGGAAAAATCAGCGAAGCCGGCAAGCTGTACAGCTTTTTCAAATCAAAAAAGTTCACTCCCGAAAGGTTCAAGGAGTCAAAGGACAACCTTATCAGCAAGTATAACGAGCTGGGTTACCGTGACGCTACCATCATAGAGGATAGCGTGAGCACCTTCGACGAGAAGCATGTAGATGTCTATCTCAAGATAGATGAGGGTCAGAAATATTATATTCGCAACATTTCCTGGGTAGGTAACACCATCTATTCCGCTGATTACCTCAGTCGTCTGCTCGGAATGAGGAAGGGAGACGTATATAATCAGAAGCTCCTCAACAAGAGATTGTCTGAGGATGAGGATGCTGTAGGTAACGAATACTGGAACAATGGCTACCTTTTCTATAATCTGCAGCCCACCGAAGTCAATATCATCGGCGACAGCATCGACCTCGAAATGCGCATCTTTGAGGGTCCGCAGGCGCATATTTCTCATGTCCGCATCACGGGAAACAACCGCATTTACGAGAATGTGGTGCGTCGCGAGCTACGTACAAAGCCAGGAGACCTCTTCTCAAAGGAAGCTCTCATGCGTTCAGCACGTGAGCTTGCCACTATGGGACACTTTGACCCAGAGAAGGTAAACCCTGATGTCAAGCCCAATCCAGAGGATGGAACGGTAGATATCAACTGGAATCTTGAGCAGAAATCCAATGACCAGATAGAGTTCTCTCTCGGTTGGGGACAGACGGGAGTCATCGGAAAGATAGGTCTCAAGCTCAACAATTTCTCCATGGCAAACCTTTTCAACAAGAACAAGGAGCACCGGGGCATCATGCCTATCGGCGACGGAGAAACCCTTTCCATTGGCGCACAGACCAATGGTTCGTACTATCAGTCGTACAATGCCGGCTATTCTACGGGATGGCTCGGCAGCAAACGTCCGCTGCAGTTCAGTTTCAACGTCTTTTATTCCAAGCAGACGGACGTCAATTCCAACTATTACAACCAGAGTTGGATGAACAATTACTACAACTACCTCGGCGGATATGGCAACTATAACTACGGCTACGGCAACTATCAGAACTATTATGACCCAGACAAGTTTATCAAACTGATAGGTGCGAGCGTGGGTATCGGTAAGCGACTTCGCTGGCCTGACGACTATTTCGTCCTGTCAATGAACCTCTCTTACACTCGCTATATGCTGCGGAACTGGAGATATTTCCTCATCACTACGGGTAACTGCAACAACCTCAACCTCGGTATCTCCCTCTCCCGTTCTTCTATCGACAACCAACTCTTCCCTCGCCGCGGATCAGAGTTTGAGGCTTCGCTCTCCATTACGCCTCCTTGGTCAGCATTCGACGGAAAGGATTACAGCAATCTCGCCACGGATGTGCTCTCCAGCACCTATTCCCGTGAGCAGCAGGAGAAGTACCGCTGGATAGAATACCACAAGTGGAAGTTCAAGAGCAAGACCTATACCGCCCTCTCAAGTGGGGCAAAATGCTTCGTCCTCATGACGAGAGTGGAGTTTGGAATCCTCGGTTCTTACAACAAATACAAGAAATCTCCGTTCGAGACTTACTACATGGGCGGTGACGGAATGTCGGGTTACTCCACAGGATATGCGGAGGAAACCATCGGACTGCGCGGTTATGACAACGGTTCCCTCACGCCATACTATCAGGAAGGCTATGCTTACGACCGCTTCTCTCTCGAGCTCCGCTATCCGTTCATGCTGGGCAACACCACCATTTACGGTCTTGCTTTCGCAGAAGCAGGCAACGCATGGAACGAGGTAAAGCAGTTTAATCCGTTCGATATGCGTCGCAGTGCAGGTGCAGGCATACGTATCTTCCTGCCAATGGTGGGACTTATGGGTATCGACTGGGCTTACGGCTTCGACAAAGTCTATGGCACGAAGGGCGGTTCACAGTTCCATTTCATCCTCGGACAGGAGTTTTGACAAGTGTCACCCATCTTAACAGCAACGTAATATGAAGAAAATCCTCATCACCTCTCTCCTCGCCGTCATCGCAATGGCGGTGAATGCGCAGAAATACGCGCTCATAGACATGGAGTATGTCCTCAAGAACATACCGGCATACGAGCGTGCCAACGAGCAGTTGGCTCAGGTGTCAAAGAAATGGCAGGCTGAGGTCGAAGCACTAAACCTCGAAGCATCTACCATGTACAAGAATTATCAGAATGAGGTAGTCTTCCTTTCCCAGGAGCAGAAGAAGGCAAGGCAGGAGGCAATAATGCAGAAGGAGAAGGAAGCCTCCGACTTGAAAAAGAAATATTTCGGTCCGGAGGGTGAGTTGTTTAAGAAGAGAGAGTCACTCATGTCGCCTATACAGGAGGAGATTTACAATGCCGTGAAGGACATTTCTGAGCTTCGGGGCTACTCAATGGTAATCGACAGGGCTTCTGACAACGGCATTATCTTTGCGTCACCCAAGATTGACATTTCCAACGAAGTATTGCAAAAATTAGGCTACAGCGTGCAGTAATTTCCGCATGAAATGCTAAATTTAACTAAAAGGATGGCAAAAAGCTTTGTACTTTCATTCTTTTATTGTACCTTTGCAAACGGTAAAACCCTCGAAAGAGGGCGAAAACCAAACCATAACAAACCAAACCAAACCAACAAAACCGTGTCGGCGCTCCCTCTTTCTTAAAAGAAGAGGAGGGAGTCGCCGCTTTCGGAATTGTTTTTTTTATCTCTGTAGGAAAGAGATACGTTTGTATAGGTAGAACAAATCCCTTGATTTTTAGAGAACAAATCCTTGCCTTCGGGTGGCGACCCGATGGATTTTGGGGAACGGACAGCTTCTTTACCGGGAATGCAGGCATGGAAACGGAATGCCGAAGACTCCGGCACGGAGGGATAAAAGCGAAAAAGACAAAATAAAAAACAATAAAGAAGACAATGAAAAAAATTATCATCATGATGATGTTGTTCGCTCCTCTGGCTGTAATGGCACAGAAGTTCGGACATGTGGATACCCAGAGTATCATGCAGACACTGCCTGAAATCGCAAAGATAAACGGTGAACTCCAGGCTATCGCACAGCAATACGAGAACGACCTCAAGGCTATGCAGGACGAACTCCAGCGCAAGAACGAGGAGTATGAGAAGGCAAAGGCTACGATGGCTCCTACAAAGCAGAAGGAGACTGAGACGGAGCTTGCTGAAATGTACCAGAAGATACAGCAGACCTACACACAGAGCCAGCAGGACATGCAGAAGAAGCAGCAGGAACTCATGGCTCCGGTATATCAGAAAGTGCAGACTGCCATCCAGAACGTCGGCAAGGCAGGACAATATACCTACATCTTCGAGATGGGTGCAGCGCTCTACATCGGTACAGGTTCTAAGGACGTTACAGCTGAGATAAAGGCTGAAATAAATAAACTCAAGTAATAATCCACGTCAGGAAGCCCTATTTCCGTCCATGAACTCATGGTGGGAATAGGGCTTTTTTTTATTTCTTCAGTTATATGCGACATCACTTTTTACTACTTTTGCTTGCCCTCATGCCGGCTTTCTCCACGCTCTCAGCGCAGGAAACCGTACAGCAGGAGGCGCAGCCGGTGCAGTATAAGCCTACTGCCCTGCAGATGAAGATAGGCTATTTCAGTTACAATGAAGTGTTGCATACGATGTCTGACTACCTCTCTGTGCTGGAGGTGCTGGGCAATCTCCGTACCCAGTACGAGTCGGAGATGCGCAATGCCGAGAAAGAGTTTGCCGAGAAGTACGAAGCATTCCTCGAAGTGCAGCACTCCCTCGCTGCCGCCATACGTGAAAAGCGTCAGAGCGAATTGCAGAACATGATGGAGCGCAACGTGGCTTTCAAGGAGGAAGCCATGCGTCAGCTGGCTGAGGCGGAAGAGAAAGCCATGCTCCCTGTCCGCAAAAGGATTGCAGATGCAATACGGAAAGTAGGCGGCGAGCGTGCCTACGTCGTCATAGTCAATACCGACAGCAACGCCTGCCCGTATCTCAGTCCTACAATGGCAGAGGATATAACGACGCTGCTGAAAGACATACTGAAGTAAAATCCATACCATTCCGCATCATGCCTTCAAGCGAGAACCTACATCCTATCGGCGTCTTCGACTCCGGATATGGAGGACTTACCATCTTGCAGCAGCTCCGCAGGCGGCTGCCGCAGTACGATTTCCTTTATTTAGGCGACAATGCCCGTGCCCCCTATGGCCCGAGGTCGTTCGATGTCGTGTATGAGTTTACGCGTCAGGCGGTGGTGAAGCTGTTCTCCATGGGATGCCATCTGGTCATTCTTGGTTGTAATACCGCTTCTGCAAAGGCATTGCGCACCATTCAGATGAATGACCTGCCGAGGATAGCACCGGAGAAAAGGGTGCTTGGAGTGATACGTCCCACGGTAGAAGTGATAGGAGACATCACGCAGACACGTCATGTCGGCATAGTAGCGACGGAGGGAACGGTAAGGAGCGAGAGCTATACGCTGGAGATACAGAAATTCCATCCCGACATAAAAGTCACGGGACAAGCCTGCCCCCTCTGGGCTGCCATAGTGGAAGCCGGCGAGGCTGACACGGAGGGAGCGGAGTATTTCGTAAGGAAACGCATAGGGCAGCTGCTCGAAAAAGACCCCGATATAGATGCCATTATCCTCGGATGCACGCATTATCCTCTGCTGATGAATGCGCTGAAGAAAGCTGTACCTGCAAATATTACCATTGTCTCTCAAGGAGAATACGTGGCGGAAAGCCTCAGGGACTACCTCGACAGGCATTCCGAGATTGACGCTCAGTGTACGAAGAATGGCACGATACGCTATTTTACGACCGAAAACCCCGAGCGTTTCAAGGAGTGCGCCGCGCTGTTCCTGCACGAAGACGTTGATGTAGAGAGAGTGGAACTTATCTAATACCATTGTTGTGAGAAACTTGTTTTTTTTATTGTATTTTTTTCTCTGTCAATCCCTTTGCTCTTATGGGGCAAAGCGGGAGGAAATATCCATTATCGTCACCAATACGCTTAACGCTGACCGACTGCAAGAGACCATAGAACTGCCGCTTAATGATATAATCTCAAGGCTTCTACCGTCGCAGGATAAGGCTTCGTCGTTTCATTCCGTCATCATTACCGACGAGGAGGGAGGAGAAATTCCATCTCAAATCACTTCCAACGGAATGATTATCTTTCAGCCTAATCCTTTCAAAGCAAAGGAAAGGCGCATTTTCCATGCCAGAATTTCCATGAGGAAGGAGTATGAAAGCAAGGTGTACGGACGCTCTTTTCCTGAAAGACAGGAAGATTTCTCTTTTGAGAATGACCGTGTAGCCTATAGGCTTTATGGTCCGGAGACGCAACGCAGGGGAGAGAAACTCTACGGTTATGACCTCTTCAACAAGCGCACATCAGCGTTGTTTCTCGAAGAACTCTATGCCGACCAGACGGACAAATCTATGTGGCACACATTTAATCGTCTGAACGACAAGGGTATGAACAAGGAAGCTACTGCATTGTATATGGCTTTTTGTTATCATATAGACCATGGCAAGGGGATGGATTGCTATAAGGTAGGACCTACGTTGGGTGCAGGAACGAATGCAATAATTTCGAAATCGCAAATCTTCTACCCCTGGTGCTTCACTCAATATGAGATACTTGACAATGGTCCTCTGCGTTTTACTGTCAGCCTCGACTATGGAGAGAGAGACGTAATGGGCGTTAAGGTTACCGAAAAACGAATACTGACGCTCGATGCAGGCAGCAATATGGTAAAGGCGGAGGTGTATTATTCTACTGCTGAGCATGTGTCCATACCTGACGAAGTCAATGCTTGTTGTGGTATAGTAATCCACGATGAGAACCCGCAGTCGTATATTCTTGACAGCAGGACAGGCACTATGGCATACGAAGACCTTGGAGATGTCAACACGGCATGGGAGGGTTTTCGTGAACGTCAGGTCAAGGAGATGGGAAAAATATTCATCGGCACCTATGTACCATCAAAGTCATTGGTTGTAGAGATGCTTCAAGAGGATAGGATAAAAGGAGTAAAAGGGCATCTCATTTCCAGAATATCTTACCCTGAGGATGGTCGATTTACGTATTATTTCGGTAGTGGATGGGACAGAAACCCAGCCACGTCCTTTGCCAATTTGGAGCAATGGCACGCTTACCTTTCGGACTTCTCGCGCCAGCAGCAGAACCCTTTGTACGTAAAAATTAAGTAAAAATAGACAAAAATCATTGATTAATCGTATATTTTGTGACTAAAAGAAAGAAAAAATCGGTTATTTCTTTCTCGTGTCAAGATAAATATATAACTTTGCAGTCAGATTGTAACGGAATAATAACATATAAGAATTTACATATTATTACTATGGCAGAAAATTTGGAAGTAAAGGAACTCGACCAGGTTGTGGTCCGTTTCTCAGGTGATTCCGGCGATGGTATGCAGCTTGCCGGCAACATCTTTTCTACGGTATCTGCTACCGTGGGCAACAGTATCTCCACATTCCCGGACTATCCAGCCGACATACGTGCCCCGCAAGGCTCATTGACAGGTGTGTCAGGCTTCCAGGTACACATCGGTGCCGGTCAGGTATTCACCCCTGGTGATGAATGTGACGTACTCGTAGCGATGAATGCAGCTGCTCTGAAGACGCAGTATCGCTATGCAAAGCCTGACGCCACTATAATCATTGATACTGATTCGTTCAAGAAGACAGACCTCGACAAGGCGCAGTTTCAGTCAGAAGACTATCTCGGAGAGATGAATATCGACCCCGACCGTGTCATCCAATGCCCGGTAACGACAATCGTTAAGGAGACTCTTGCCGACACGGGAATGGACAACAAGGCAATGCTCAAGTGCCGTAATATGTTCGCCCTCGGACTTGTCTGCTGGCTCTTTGACCGTGACCTTGCCCTTGTAGCCAACTTCCTCCGCGAGAAATTCTCTAAGAAGCCTGCCATTGCCGAAGCCAACATCAAGGTGATACAGGCAGGATATGACTATGGTCACAACACTCACTCTTCGGCTACTAACGTGCGTCGCATCGAGTCAAAGGAGAAGACACCGGGCAGATACATGGACATCACCGGCAACAAGGCCACTGCCTACGGCTTTATCGCAGCCGCAGAGAAAGCCGGACTGAAGCTATATCTCGGTTCTTATCCTATCACACCTGCTACAGACGTGCTCCACGAGTTGTCAAAGCACAAGTCGCTCGGCGTGACTACAGTGCAGTGTGAGGATGAAATAGCGGGATGCGCTTCTTCTGTAGGTGCTGCTTTCGCTGGTGCTCTTGCCGTGACGAGTACCTCTGGTCCTGGCATCTGCCTCAAGTCAGAAGCTATGAACCTCGCTGTCATCATGGAACTGCCGCTTGTTGTCCTCGACGTGCAGCGTGGCGGTCCAGCTACTGGTCTGCCTACCAAGTCCGAACAGACAGACCTCTTGCAGGCACTCTACGGACGTAATGGCGAGTCTCCGCTCCCTGTCATTGCTGCCACAAGTCCTACCGACTGCTTCTACGCAGCATACGACGCTTCCAAGATGGCGCTGGAGCACATGACTCCTGTCGTTCTCCTCACCGATGCCTACATTGCCAACGGCTCAGGAGCGTTCAAACTGCCAGAGCTTGACAAGATGGAGGCTATCAATCCTCCTTACGTTCCGGAAGAATTGAAGGGTACTTGGACTCCATATATGCGTGCAGAAAACGGCACCCGCTATTGGGCTGTGCCGGGAAGAGAGGGTTTTGAGCATATTCTTGGAGGTCTGGAAAAGGACGACAAGACAGGTGCTATCTCCACAAACCCTGAGAACCATGACCTCATGACACGCAAGCGTCAGCAGAAAATCGACAATATCGTAGTGCCAGACCTTGAGGTTATCGGTGACGCAGATGATGCCGAACTCCTCATTGTGGGCTTCGGTTCTACCTACGGACACCTCCGTGCAGCCATGGAGGAGATGCGCGCAGCAGGCAAGAAGGTCGCTATGGCGCAGTTCCGCTATATCAATCCTCTGCCGAAGAATACTGCCGAGGTGCTGATGAAGTATCCTAAATGCGTTGTGGCAGAGCAGAATATGGGACAACTGGCAGGCTATCTGCGCATGAAGGTAGATGGTTTTGTGCCCGCTCAGTACAACGAAGTGAAGGGACAGCCGTTCAAGGTCAACGAACTTGTCTCAGCTTTCAATTCTCTCATTAAGTAAAAAAAACTGGCGGTGATTGATTTTTCTTTCACCTACCTATATATGACAATTATGGCATACACAGCAAATGATTTCAAGAAGGGACAACCAAGATGGTGTCCCGGATGCGGTGACCATTTCTTCCTCGCATCTCTTCATAAGGCACTCGCAGAGATAGGTGTAGCACCACACAATACTGCTGTCATCTCAGGTATCGGTTGCTCAAGCCGATTGCCTCACTATATGGCTACCTACGGCATGAATACCATTCACGGACGTGCTGCTGCCATTGCAACAGGCGCAAAGGTGGCTAATCCTGACCTCACCGTATGGCAGGTGTCAGGAGACGGTGACGGACTTGCTATCGGCGGCAACCACTTCATCCACGCCAACCGTCGCAACATCAACCTCAACATGATTCTTCTTAATAACCGTATCTACGGACTTACGAAGGGTCAGTATTCACCTACCTCCCCTCGTGGCTTCGTCTCCAAGTCAAGTCCTTACGGCACGGTGGAGGACCCATTCCGCCCTGCCGAACTATGCTTTGGCGCACGCGGACATTTCTTCGCCCGTACCGTGGCTACTGACGGCAAGCACACCATCGAGGTGCTCAAGGCTGCCAATGCTCATAAGGGTGCTTCTGTCATCGAAGTATTGCAGAACTGCGTCATCTTCAACGATGGTACACACGCATCAGTATATAACAGTGCAGGACGTGCCGAGAACGCTATCTACGTAGAGCATGGCAAGCCTCTCATCTTCGGTAAGGAGCGTGAGTACGGTCTCGTGCAGGAAGGCTTCGGACTGAAGATTGTCAAGATAGGCGAGAACGGCATTACGGAGAGCGACATCCTCGTTCACGATGCACATTGCGAGGACAACACCCTCCAGCTCAAGCTCGCTCTCATGGGCAACGGAGATGGTTTCCCCATCGCCCTTGGTGTCATACGTGACGTTGAGGCTCCTACCTACGATGATTGCGTCAGCGCACAGATAGAGGAGGTGAAGGCAGCAAAGAAATATCATAATTTTGCAGAGTTGCTCGAGACTAATGATATCTGGGAAGTGAAGTAAATTCCGCCCCATTTGACATTGCAAAACAAAAGCGTTGATATTACCTTGTAAAAGCTAAGTTATTACAAGGTAATATCAACGCTTTTGCATGGTAATATCAACGCTTTTGCAACCTATTGTCTGTCAATAGGTTACAAAGGTCAAAACCTTATTTCCAACTATTGTTGTCCGCTAAGCATGAAAGGTTGGTTTGAACCAGTTGTTATTCAACGAGTTCAAACCAACCTTTCATGTTTAGCGGACAACAATAATTTCTATATTCACTTCCGGAAAGTCTTTGTTCTTCTTTTCCTTTGTTTACTTCCGGAAAGTCTTGGAGCCGGTCTTGCCGTCAATTACGATGCCTCTGGCTGCGTGGCTTATGCGCTTTCCCGTGATGTCGTATTCCGCATTTGAGGCAGGCAGCTGTGATTTTCCGGCTTCTGTTCCCTGTATGTCCGTTGAGGAAGCGAGGGTCACTGAGGCGGAAGGATTGGAGAGAGAACCATATTCGTTGACTGACTGCACAGTCACTACGTCGCCTTCATTTCCTACATAGCGGTTGTCCGTAGGGAATGCCACTGCTTTACCGTTGACCGTGACAACGTAGCAGATGGCGTATTCATCGGATTCCCAGGAGGCTACGTTGCCATTTACGCTGACAGATGGCACGGCAGTCTTCTCTATGACAGGCGAAGGATTCCAGTAACCTGATGGTTTTGTCGTGCCGTCGCCTGCAAATACGTTGGCAATGGTATAGCTTGCCACTTCTTCATCCGTCAGGAAGTTCTTGGAATATCCATAGATTTTCTTTCCGTTTTCGGTGTAGTAATATGCCTTTCGTGACGCATTCTTCGCTCCGCTGAACGCATATCCGTTGGCATTGTGGAAGTCATGTACAGCCCAGATAGCAGGCAATCCGCCCATTGTCTCGTACCATAGGGAGTCCATTGGCGTCAGTTCCATGGTGGTATGGAGGAACACTGTCTTTGGCTTTTCGTGCCATGGACGTCCGAGCCAAATGGAGTAACGTGAGGGATCGCTCACTTCATCGGTGGTGATACGGGTGTTGTTGAAGACATATCCCCATGCCGTGTTCTCGGGATGTGACGGTGCAACGATAAATCCTCCTGACGGTCTGTTGATGTTCAGCACGCATTTCTCGAACCATACGTCGCCGTTTCCGTATATGAAATCCACGGCACCGTGTATCTCCGACTCGTTGATGAATGTGCGCGTGCTGCCATTGTAGTATGTATCTTGGTAGGAGCGTGTGCGCACGTTGTTGAGTATAGCGCGGTCGCCAGAGACATTGAAGCACAGTGCCTGAGGACCTTGCATCTTATGTTTCGTCCAGCTTTCGTTATCTACGGTAAGGTTTTCGATGTGACAGTCAGTGCCTCCTGCCTGTACCTCCACTGTTGCTCCTGCGCTGATGTGGTACCATACGCGTTTAGCATCATTGGTAGAGCCGTCGAGTCGGTCGGTGGAGATTATGACATTGTCACGGCTTTGTCCTATGAGATGTATGTTCGGCTTGTTGATATACACGATACGGCATGAGTCATACTCGTTGATACCTCCTGCGATGCGCTCGGTAGGAGCGCCGGTACCGGTCTGTGAGGATGTGTATCTCGTTCCGTAACCGGCGTTGAATGAGAAGTTAGGGTCACGGTATTCTCCGTTCTTTATATAAATAAGGTAAGGTTTCTTGCCGTCAGCGGGGGCTGCATCGATGGCTGCCTGTATGGTTCTGTATTGTGCCGGCATATCCTCAGTGGCGGGGATGCAGCCGTCTTTTTGTGCCAGATGCTTGAGAGAGCCATCGACTATGGCGTCAAAGGTGCGGCTTGCAGGCTTCTGCCTGTCCATTACCGTGAAGACCAGTGTGTATGCTTCTGCCGGATTGCCGTTCCTGTCCTCTACGTATCCTGCCGGAATATTGACGGTATAGGATGCGCCGTAGGTAAGGTTTGCGTATGGGAAGGAGAGGGAGCGTGAGGAGAATATGGGTTCGATAGTCTTAATCACTTTGCCGTCACAACTCATAGTCATCTCTGCATTGAGCGAAGAGCGTTGTATCCTCTCAGAGTAACTGATGGTTATCGTGCCTGATGATGATACGCTTTCAGCTCCGTTTACGGGCGATGTGCTGGAGATATATGGTGCTTTGCCGTCATCCTGCACCTTTGCTTCGCCGAGGACATATACGTTTCCTACGCCTGACTCGGAGTGGTCGCAGTAGGACAGCCCCTCGTAGGTCTTGTCAAAGGCATATCCGGAGTTGAATACTGCGCTGCCTGTGCCCATGATACGGAGATAGACGAGGTCTTTTTCTTCTGCTTCTGCAGGGAGGGAAATCTCCAGTGGCTTCACGATATTGGTCGTAACGCTCCATGAAGCCCCTGCAATATCGGTGTAATTGCTGCCATCAAGGGAATACTGTGCCTTGTAATTGATGTTGGCGGCATTCTTTGCTGCCATGTCGGCTACGAACCTTATATTTGTGAAATCCTTGGTGGAGAAGCGGTATTGCCATGCTATATCGCTTGTACGGTAGCCGTTTTGGTATAGTCCGTTGATGTTGCTGAGTACTACTCCCGTGCGGTTTCTTACCACAGGAGTGCTGCCTTGTCCGAGGAGGGGCATGCCATCACTCAGTCGTACGACGGCAGACTGTGCGTTGCGCTGTTCATCCCATGTCACGTCGGCATTGAAGGGGTAGTTGGATGCGCTGGCGTAGGCATTGACGGATGATGCATCAAAGACTGCGATAAAGTCCTGTATCTCATATTCTCCAATTATTTCCATGTCCTGCGATACGATGATATTGCGTGTTGCAGTAGTCACAGAGTGGTTCATGTATTCGTCTTTCCATCCTGCGAACTTCATTATCTTCGTCTCGTTGGCGGTGACAGTGACCGTTTCTCCCTCCTCATATCTGCCTTGGTGCTCGTCGGGAGAAATGGTAATGCTG
The DNA here is from genome assembly GCA_945787895.1 of uncultured Prevotella sp. Classification (GTDB taxonomy): domain Bacteria; phylum Bacteroidota; class Bacteroidia; order Bacteroidales; family Bacteroidaceae; genus Prevotella. Next base: position 19,732 of record CALZJQ010000018.1, read on the forward strand.
CCGAGAGGTTTCTCCATATCGTTCACGGCGGAGGTCTTTATGGTATATACGGGGACGGGTTCAAAGACAGCCGTTATGTTTCTGTCTTTGTTCATCGTTATGGTCTTGGTTGCCTTTGCAGAGATTTGTGTGTCCCCTTCCATCCATTTCACGAAGCGATAGCCGAAGTTTTTCTTCGCCGTTATGGTCACTTCGCTTCCCTCCTTGTAGGCATCAAGGCGCGGTTCCACCGTGACAGTGCCGGCATCTGCCGGTGATACGGTGTATTGCAGTGAGTATTTTGTCGTAGTAGTGTGGCTTCCAGACAGCGTTCCGGTCACTTTGATGTTGTTGAGGGCAATCTCTTTTTTACTACCGAGACCGAGAATACTCAGCTTTACCCTTATGGGCTGGTCGGCATTGCCTACTACACCGTCAATGTCAGAGGTGTAATATCCCCAGAATGTCTTTTCGTCAGCGGGCTTGTATGAACCCAGGGCGGTGAACGTACCGATTTCTTTTGCTCCATCCTTTCCCTCTATCGTTATGCCGACGTTACCTCCCGAGGTACCGATGCGGCTGGCTCCGAACTCTATATTGGATGGTATAAAGGTGAAACCGTCGGCGGGACGTATGGTGAAGATGACGGACTGTGCATCGCTTGGTGACGTGCCCAGGCCGCTTCCTGAGATGTTCTGTACCTTTAATGCTGTCTTTACGTCGCCGAGAGAGCGTGTGCCGCTGATTTTCAGGGATGTTCCCAGTTTGACTTCCGGTGTTGCCAGACAAGCCTCAGTCTCGATGCTTCCATATACGGCATCGCCCATCTTCTCTTCCGAGTCGAGGAATGGGAATGTGATTGCAGCGTCACTAATGATAATCGTCTCTGCTCCAGCATCCGAGACGGTGCCGTGCAGTGTCACTTCTGAGAGAGCGATGTACTTTCCTGTAGCAGTAGAAGAGAGGGCATTGAGCCATGGGTAGATGCGGATATAGACGCTTTCGCCCTCCTCCAGTTTCTTTACTACGTCCTTTGTCACGCTGACAGGCTCTTTTGCTTTTAGCGAAAGTCCTTCGCTTATGAGCACCTGATCGGAGAAATCAGCCTTCGTAGCGTAGTATGCGTGGTAGCTGACCGTGTTTCCTCCCCATCCGCATACGTCGAATGATATGCGGTCGAGGTTGAATACCTTGTCGGAGGGGACGGTCATCTGGAACTGTACGTAGCGCGTCGATACTTCGTCTATCTCTCCTGCGGGCCATGTACCGCCCTTAATGCCGAGATATTGCATCGGGGAGTGTCCCTCGGGTGTCACTGTGCCCATGATTTCCAGTTCGCTTGCTGTCTCGTCGAGAGCCGTGAGAATGGGGCTGTCGCCTGCCGTTGAGGTGCTGTTCAGATGCCATGTGCAGGTGGTTTCTTCGCCTCCCGTCATGCTTATACCGCTTACTGAGAGCGGAAGGGTCTTGCTGTTGGTGCCGTCAGAGGCCGTGAGAGTGCCTTCTACTGTTCCTCCCTTGGTTATTGAAGCACGCACATAGATGGTGGATATGAGGCTGTAACTGGAATAATCTACTTCCAGTGATGAAGTCCATGTATTCTTATCTGTTGAAACTAAGAAGCCATCGGTGGCGGAAATGGTGAATTTTCCGCTCTCATTGACCATTCCAAAGGCAGAGATGTTATATTCCTTGGTGACATTCATTCCTATGTATGCCTCGCCAAAGTCGCCGGAAGTGGGATTGAAAGTAATCTCGTTGCTTACGATGACATCCTTGGCGAGTCCCTCAAGCACGGCTTTCTTCTTTGCGTCAGTCTCCGACTGTGCCTGAATCTTGAGCTGTTGTGCAAACTCTCTTGCTATCAATGTGGCTCCAAGAGCAGCGGGGTGGGTGTTGTCTCCCGAGCAGAAGAGGTTGGCGGTGCAGTATGCGCTGCCGTATTTCAGGTAAAGGTTGGCTGTAAGCGTGGTGAGGTCGATGAACGGTACGTCGTCATATTCCTCTGCCACAGCCTTTGCTGAAGCTACATAGTCGTAGGTATCATCGCTTTCCGCTACTTTCTGACCAGTGAGCAGTTTTCCGTTCTTCAGCAGGCTGAAGTTGTCACCGAGGTCATGTCTTCCTGTTCGCGAGATATCCTTGTCGCCAGAGGTGAAGTATTTGCGGCATATCGGTCCGACAACGATAGGTGTCACGCCCATCGCTTTGGCTTCATTGATATATGCTCGTATATATTTCTTGTAGGTGTCGAAAGCTGTTGTGCCACGATAATCCACGGCTGCCGCTGCCGAAGCATCACCTTTTGCTGTGTAATATGCTTTCAGTTCGTCACCGTCGGTGCCTTGTGTCTTCTCATCGTTGTGTGCAAACTGTATGAGAAGGTAGTCTCCTTCCTGCATGGCATCGCTGCCACCGCTCTTCAGCGTAGGCCAGTATGCGCTCTCCTTGTAGAAGGATTTGCTCGATGCACCGCTCTTGCCGCGGTTGTTTACCGTGATGTTGTCCGTGTTGAAGAACTGTTGCAGCATCTGTGCCCAGCCACGTTTGTCTGTGCTTCCGTCGGTAGCATAGTCTGCCATGGTAGAGTCACCGATGGTATGTACCTTTTTTTTGCCTGCCATCACGGGTAATGCCGTTATGGTAAGGATGCAGATGAATGCTAATAGAATTTTTTTCATTGTTTTGTCTTTGATTATTTATAGTTTAGTAGTATTGTTGTTCTTGTTCGACTCTTTCCGTAGAAGAAAGGTTTCTGTATGTTTTCTTTTTGTCTGGCGAATGACAATGTCATGGATTGGTCTTTATTAATAGACGACTACCCAGCCATTCTATCGCAGAATATGCTGGGTAGTAATAGTAAGTTAGTTAGTCGTAATGATAGTAGTTAGTTTGTATAGTAAGTTAAGCGGTTGCAAAGTTAGCGCATATAGTCGATGAAATGGGGTAAAATGCAGTCAAATGGGAAGAAAAATGCGTCAAAGCAGTATTCTGATACTACTTTGGCGCATAATTACCCTTTTTCTCTTTGCTTATGATGAGATAATAGGGAAAAGGTTTTTGGAATATTCAGAAAAATAAAGTGTGGCTTGCTGTGGGCTGATATGGTGCCGTCTGCTATTCCCTGTAGTTCTTCGGACTGACACCTACCGATGACTTGAAGCATTTGGCGAAGTATTTCGGATCGGAGAAACCACAGGCATAAGCTACTTCTGAGGTAGTGCGCAGCGTGTTATCTCTCAGCAACTGGCATGCGTGTTTCATCCTTGCCTCGCGCAATAGTTCTGCTGGTGTGATGCCAAGCAGTTGCTTTGTCTTCCTTGAAAGACTGCTTCTTGACATTGCTACAGCCTCTGCCATGTCGTCAACATTGGCATCGCTGTTGGAGATGTTCTTCTCCACGTAGGTCAGGAGCTTTGCCATGAAGGCTTCATCTTCGGGATTTTTCCTGCTTGCAGGGATGGAATATGGTATCTCCTGCGTGATGATTTCCTCCTTGTTCTCATTGTCCTGCACCGTAGATTTGTGGAGTAGTGCAAGATAGGCCTCCAGCGTCTCGCGTCGTTCACGGTTTATCGTGCGTATATAATTAATAAGGTGTGTGATGCCTGATACGGTGATGATGATGAGAAGGAGGTATATCAGCTGCGCCCATGTCGTCTCATACCAGTGTGGTGTCACCATGATGTGGAGCGTGCGGATGTTGTCTGTCCACAGTCCTTTGGCGTTGGTGCTTCGTATTTGTAGAGTGTGTTCGCCGGGTGTGAGGTCGTACAGTGTTATGGAATTGTTCTCGGATGGGATAGACCATTCGGTAGAATTGAAGTTGGTTTGATACTTCAGGTGTTCTTCTGCAGAGAAATCGAGCGCGGCGAAGTTGATTGTTACGTTGCGTTGGTTGCTTGACAGCACGAGAGTATCAATGGATGTGACGTTGAATTTTGGGTCGTCACCTTCGATTTTTACCGATGAAATGGCGATTTTTGGTATGAAAGGCTTCTGGTTCCATGCCTTTTCTGGAGTGACAATGACCCCCTCTTGCAGGGCGAGGAGCCATCTTCCGTCGTTCAATCTCAGGGGTGAGACTTCGGAGAAGAGTAGCGGGGCGCACCAGAAATGCGTGTTGTAGCTGCGTGATTTTCCTGTAGAAGGACTGTAGATGGTCACATCATCCACGGATATTATTAGAATATCATCTCCCATCTTCGTTATGCTCAGCACGTCATCAGGGCATATTCCTTGTTCTTGTCCAAGGTGTTGGAAAGAGAGATGTAATTCAGAAAGATTGTCAGAGAGTAGTCTGTTGACACCTCCGCTTTCGGTACTGACGTATAAATCCTCCTCTGGCTTTTCGGGAACAATGATGTTCATCGTTGCGGAGTTGCTGAGACTTGTAGCTCTATCCGGCTCTCTACGATGCAATATAACGTGATATTGCTTTGTATCGTTGCTGTCAATATTGTCAATTACCAGCATTCCGCCTACAGTTGCAGCGAGTATTCTTTTGCCGTCTGATGTGGGATATATTCGTCTTACCTTGAATGCCTCTTCCTTCATGTCTTTCATTAGATGGACGAGTGAGGAGAAAACGGGTGTATCTGCCTCTGGGTTGTTACAGACGTAGATGCCTTCTCCGTGCGTGGCGAGCCATAGACGCCCTTGCTTATCCATCTTCATGTCATAGATGTTGTCCGTGGGGAAGACGGTGGAAGGTATCTTTTCTATGTCGTATGACAGGGGTGTCTCCTGATGAAGGCGGTAGAGTCCGTTAGGCTTTGTTCCAATCCAGAGGGTCTTCGGCGTTGTTCTCACAATGCTATAAGCGGGAAAGACGGTAGTAGGAGTATTGCCTATCTTTCCATTTTTGTTGAGGTAGCCGATAAGGTTGGCGTGTTCGTCGAGTAAGGTGACGATGCCATCTTCTTTCGTTCCTATCCATATTTGATGGTTTTGTCTGTCATGGTAAAGGCTTCTGACGGTCTTTTTGCTTACTGCCTCAAGGTATTGCATCGGAGGATTGGCTTTCACTATCTTTGATGCACCATATCTCCTGAGCAGCCAGACGTTTCCCTGCTGGTCGGTAAAGACGCGGTGTACGCCTTTCTCCTGGGCGTTGTTTATGTATGATTCCTTGTCTTTCGTGTAACCATAGCCTTGTATTTCCACCTCTTTCAGGTCTGAATACGTTGTCGGTTCGTACTGGTAGGTGGTGAGGTTGAAGCGGAATATCTCGTCTTCCACCCTGCAATACAGGTTTCCGTCCTTGCCGAGCACTACGCCCCTTATGCGGTCTGAGCGTATGTCGATGCCGTCTCCGGGCTTGTTTTTGAATACTACGAAATCATAGCCGTCGTATCTGCAGAGTCCGTTCCATGTGGCAAACCACATCATTCCCTCCCTGTCCTGTGTCATTTGTGTGATGTGCCACTGCGGGATAGGTATCTTTATCTCGGTTCTTTGTTGTGCTTTAACATGGAGAGAAAGTAGAAAAAGGATTATTAGTGCAATAGTTCTGTTGGTCTGCTTCATCTTAATTACTATACTAAGGTTGTGGTGTTTGGCAGAAAAATGTCTGTCAGAAGAAGGTTTTCATTATCGGTGTGCTCTGAGGTTTGTTAGTAGAGGATAAACCCTGAGAGTATTCTGCCACATTTTTCATTGCCTTTCTGCTCTCTTCTTGCTGAGAAGAATCGTTCATCGGTGAATGTATCTATATGGCTTGTCGTGATGTTTTGCGGGATTATTCCTGCGGTAATCAGTTGTAGGCGGTTTAGTTCTTTTAGGTCGATGTGCGGTTTTGTGCCCTTTCCGTCGTTTGCAGGAAGAATAATTGTTACATCCTGCATGGGGAACTGTGCTTTTGTGAAGGCTTCGTGGACTTCCCATCCTACTTCAAAGCTCTGTTGGCTTATGCCTGGACCTATGACGGCATGGCATTGTGACGGGTTTGTATCGAAGGTATGTTGCATCATTTTGATTGTCTTCTCTACGATGCGTTGTACTGTTCCTCTCCATCCTGCGTGGATGGCAGCGGCAGCTTGATGCTCTTTGTCATAGACAAGTACGGGGATACAGTCGGCTGTAGAAATGCCTATGCAGGCGTATTTGACGTTGCTTATGACGGCATCGGTGTCTTCCATTTGTCTCTGTTGTTCCTTCTCTGATAGTGAGAAATAGTCTTCGGATAGGTGGTAGATGCGGTCAGAGTGTGTCTGATGTGGTCTGGCGAACCGAAAAGAATGTTCTTCGATGGTGTGAGAGGGTGGTGTAAGCCTATTGATAGCTTCGTGAATGAGTGTCGGATTTCGTCCTATGGTGCGGTCTGTAGTAAAGAATAAGGAGTCAGTCAATGGTGTTTTACCATCGATTGACTCCATAATATGTTCTTTAGAAATTATTCCGTAGATCATTGTTCTGGCTCTTCATATTCGAAATCTTCAAGTTCTTCTATCTCGCTGTCATCGATATATTCTATGTCGTTGTTCTCGAAATCTTCGTCTTCGTAGTCTTCGAAGTCTTCTTCTTCAGAGCAATCATTGCCGAATATCTCATCGTCAGCATTTCTGTCTTCGTCGAATACCTCTGCTTGAAGATATGACAGCTCTTTATCTCGGTGGACAATGGTGTCCTCTGCTATGACACCGGCTATCTTGTTGCTTTCTGCATTGAGTTCGTTCCAAAGCAGGTCTTTCAGTTCGTTGATGCCAAAGCCTGTGACGCTGGATATGAAGACTACGGGAAGGTCGTGAGGTAGTGTCTCTTTGAGCATCTCTATGAGTTCGTCATCGAGGAGGTCGCACTTTGTTATTGCGAGCACTCTATGCTTTTGTAGCATATCGGGATTGAACTTTTCCAGTTCTTTCAGCAGGAGTTCGTACTCTTTTTTTATGTCGTCCGTATCTCCTGGTACCATGAAGAGGAGCAGAGAGTTGCGCTCGATATGTCGCAGGAAGCGCAGTCCGAGTCCCTTTCCCTCAGCAGCTCCCTCAATGATTCCCGGTATGTCTGCCATGACAAAGGACTGATTGTCATGGTATCCTACGATTCCGAGCGATGGTTCGAGCGTAGTAAAGGGGTAATTGGCTATTTTTGGCTTTGCGGAGGATAGGGCAGAGAGCAATGTTGATTTGCCTGCATTGGGCAGTCCTACGAGTCCCACGTCAGCCAGGAGCTTGAGTTCCATGATGACAGTCATTTCCTGCATAGGCTCTCCTGGCTGTGCATATCGTGGAGCCTGATTGGTAGAGGTGCGGAACTGGTAGTTTCCGAGTCCGCCTCTTCCCCCTTTGAGCAGTACTATCTCCTGTCCGTCTTCTGTAACATCACAGACATATTTTCCTGTTTCTGCATTATATACTACGGTACCGCATGGCACGTCGATGTAGATGTTTTTGCCATTTGTGCCATGGCATTTGTCTCTTCCTCCGTTGCCTCCGTGCTCAGCGTATATATGTCGCTGGTAGCGCAGGTGCAGGAGTGTCCAATAGTTGTGGTTGCCTCGCAGGATGATGCTTCCTCCGTTGCCTCCATCGCCGCCGTCAGGTCCTCCGTTAGGGTTGTATTTGACGTGACGCAGGTGCATTGACCCGCGTCCGCCTTTGCCCGAACGGCATTGTATCTTTACGTAGTCTATGAAGTTACTTTCCATTATTGTTTAGTTCGGTGTGTGTAGAATTTATGCTACAGCAATCGCCTTGCTAATTTCTGCGTATATGTCCTCGATGGAACCCATGCCGTTGATCTTGGCATATTTGCCTTGGGCTACGTAGAAGTCCTTGAGAGGAAGAGTCTGTGAGTAATATGTAGCGAGTCGTTTCTTTGCTGTCTCCTCGTTGTCGTCAGCACGTCCGCTGGTCTTTCCGCGTGCTATGATGCGTTGGATGAGTTCCTCGTCCTCTACTTCCAGACCTACAACGACGTTTACTTCCTGTCCTCTTTCCTTGAGCATGGCATCGAGAGCCTCTGCTTGAGGTATGGTGCGTGGGAAACCGTCGAAGATGACACCATTGATGTCCTTACCTTTTGCATCGAGGGTAGATGCGAGCATATCGACTATGAGGGAGTCGGGTACGAGCTTTCCCTCGTTGATATATGTGGCGGCAGTCTTTCCAAGCTCTGTCTCTGCCTTGATTTCTGCACGCAGCACGTCTCCTGTGGAGATGTGCTCAACACCAAATTCTGCGATTATCTTATCGCTCTGTGTGCCTTTTCCTGAACCTGGTGCACCGAAGATTACTATATTCTTCATTGTTTTTTTTGTTTCTTTTACCTTGTTATTGAGATTATCCTTATTGTTGTACGAGTGTATAGATGTCCTTCAGCTCACGTCCTGCTTCGTTGTAATCGAGTCCGTAGCCTACGATAAAGTCGTCAGGGATTACCATAGCGGGGTACTCTACGGTGATGTTGGTCTTCAGGCATGTGGGCTTGAAGAACATGCTGCAGATATTTGCCGAGGCAGCATTCTGTAGATGTAACTTTTCCAAGAGGGCTTTCAGCGTGAGACCTGTCTCTACAATGTCTTCTACGATAATGACATCACGCCCTTTGACGTCGCATTCCAGTCCTATTATTTCTGTCACTTGCCCTGTGCTCTGTGTGCCGGAGTATGAGGAGAAGCGTGTGAAATGTATTTCGCAGGGAAATGTCAGTTCGCGTACGAGGTCGGCGCAGAACATAAAGGCGCCATTGAGCATGGCGAGAATGACGGGATGCTTGCCGGCATAGTCTGCATTGAGACGAGCTGCTATCTTGCGGACATGTTCTTGTATTTCTGTCTGCGGGATGCTCAACTCGAATGCTTTATCGTGTAATTGTACCCTTTTTTGCATTGCAAATATATAAATTTGTGGCAAAATTACTAAAAAAAACGGACAAATGACAAAAGAATGGCAGAAATTTAGTATTTTTGCAATTAAAAAAAACAATTACGGTTTGTCTGTCTATACTGCGGAGGTATGTAGGTATTACTTTTTCCATATATGGCAATACCTTCCACGATAATCCGTTGCTGAAAAGAATATTGGGAATATATGAAGATTTTCACAAGTGCGCAAATCCATGAATTGGATAAGTTTACCATAGAGAATGAGCCGATAGAGTCCATTGATTTGATGGAAAGGGCATCTACTATGCTCGCTCATGCCATAGCTGAGACGTACGACAGAGAGACTCCTGTCATTGTCTTTGCAGGGCCGGGTAATAATGGTGGCGATGCGCTTGCTGTGGCAAGGATGCTTTCAGAGATGAATTATGCCGTGGAGGCTTACCTCTTCAACACTACGGGACGCCTCTCTCCTGACTGCGAAAAGAACCGTGACCGCCTGATAAAGGTGCGTGGTCTCAAGGCTTTCACGGAGGTAAAGCATGAGTTTGACCCGCCGGTACTGACAGAGGAGACTCTCGTAATAGATGGATTGTTCGGTTCGGGACTCAACAAACCGCTGACGGGCGGCTTTGCTTCGGTGGTGAAATACATCAATGCATCGAGGGCTAAGGTGGTAAGCATCGATATTCCTTCTGGCATGATGACCGAAGACAATACGTATAATGTAAGGGCAAATATCGTAAGGGCAAATATTACGCTGACGCTTGGCAGCAAAAAGCTGTGCATGATGATGGCAGATATGCAGCCGTTGCTTGGAAAGGTACGTGTGCTTGACATAAAGCTCAGTCGTGAAGGCATGGAGAAAATAGCTTCCCACTATTCCGTTACGGACGAGATGACGGTGAGGAGTATCATCCGTCCTCGTGATGCTTTTGCGCACAAGGGCAGTATGGGGCATGCTCTCATCATCGCCGGCTCGTATGGCATGGCAGGAGCAGGCATCCTCTCTGCTCGTGCTTGCTTGCGTTCCGGTGTAGGAAAGGTGAGCGTTCATATACCTAAGCGCAACTATGATATTATGCAGACGGCTGTTCCTGAGGCTATATTGCAGATAGACAAGGAGGAGACAATATTCTCGCAGCCTTCCGATACTACTGCTTTCGAGGCTCTCGGCATAGGTCCAGGCATCGGACAGAGTGAGACTACCGCCATTGCTGTCATATCCCAGATACGCAACAACAAGACTCCTATCGTCATAGATGCCGATGCGCTCAACGTTCTCGCATCCCACCGTGCGTGGATGCAGCAGTTGCCCGAAGGGCTTATACTCACTCCCCATCCCAGGGAAATGGACAGACTGGTAGGCACCTCCTCCAATGATGACTTTGAAAGGCTAACCCGAGCCATAGACCTTGCACAGCAACTGCGTGCGTATATTATCCTCAAGGGACACTATACGGCAGTCTGTCTGCCTGACGGGCATGTATGTTTCAACAGCACTGGCAATGCAGGAATGGCAACGGCAGGTTCCGGCGACGTGCTGACAGGTATCATTACAGGTCTTCTGGCAAGAGGTTACACCAGGCAAGAGGCTGCCGTTCTCGGAGTATATCTCCACGGACTGGCAGGTGATCTCGCTGCAGAAGAGATAGGCGAGGAAAGTCTTACGGCAAGCGACATCATCGCATACCTCCCAAAAGCCTTCCTCCATCTACGATAAACGTGGATGCTTGATTGGAAGAGTCACAATCGTCAATAACGTCAATAAAGTTACTATCGCCAATAACGCCAATTCCCCCAATAAAAAAAATGAAAAGGAAAATAAGAATCATCTCCCAGATAGCGGCATTGCTGTCAATGCTTGCTTCGCCGGCAATGGCATACGCCCAGTCGCCGGTAATAGAAGGAACGTCATATTACCTCCCCAAGACAGCGATGCAGTTTAGGATTCTCATAGAGAAGACCTCATTCAAGCCCGGCGATTTCTGCGATTACGCCGACCGTTACCTGAAACTGGGTGACGTTGCCCTCGATGCAAAGACCTCTTACCGCATCGTGGATATAAAGATGAAGGTGACGAGTGAGGCTGACACCTCTAAATATTATACGGCGCATATCTCCCCCAAGCTGAGCATATCCAAGGTATATATAGGCGATAACGGAGTGTTGCGCTCTGTCAATACCGAGCCTGACCCTGTCTTTGAGGAGAAATCCTTTGTCCCCTCATCTAAGAAAAAGCCTCTCAATCCGCGTGACTTCATGAGCGAGACAATACTTTCGGCTGGCAGCAGGGCAAAGATGGCGCAACTATGTGCCGAGGAGATATACGAGATACGCAACTCCCGCAACGATCTTACTCGTGGAACGGCAGAGACAATGCCTACCGATGGAGAGCAGTTGCGCCTTATGCTCGCCTCCTTGGACACTCAGGAGGCGGCTCTCCGCTCCCTCTTTGAGGGCACTACACGCATTGATACCACAGAGACTGTCATCATGGTAAGCCCCGACAGGGAGGTCGATCGCAGGGTGCTCTTCCGTTTCTCCGATGCTTTCGGTATGGTAGATGCCGATGACTTCTCCGGTTCTCCTTATTATATTAGTGTCACAGACCTCCGTCAGACTCCGGAAGATACCCGTACGGAGAAGGAGAAACAGAAGCAGAAGGATGAGACAGGACTTTATGTCAATGTGCCAGGACGTGCCCACGTCACCCTCTTCAGGGAGGAGAACGCTTGTTTGGAGCAGGACATCCCGTTTGCCCAGTTTGGCAGGGTGGACAATCTTTCCTCCGTCCTTTTCAGCAAGAAGGTGTTCACCTCGTTCAAGGTCAGCCCTGTCACCGGCTCCATCATTGATTTGCAGAGCGAGGAGAAGGATAAATAGTCCTTCCCCCTCCCTTCTCCCCCTGTTTCTCTTGCCCTTGATTCAGGACTCCGTCACGGATAATCATCATGGATTTTTTTATCAAGAATTTAAGAATTAAGGAATTACTATCAAGGACACAATCAACGAAAAATTCTTTAATTCTGTAATTCTTGATAAGAAAATCTTGAAAGAAAGAAAAGTAAGGAAAAAGAAAAATTCTGTAATTCTGTAATTCTTGATAAGAAAATCTTGAAAGAAGAGGAAAAAGGTCATGAA
>CALZJQ010000019.1 GCA_945787895.1 uncultured Prevotella sp.
AGATATAGTTTCTCTTCGCCATTTCTATGGGTCCGAAGTCTCTTGTCCCCTTTGGAATACTTGGTTTCTGCATGATTTACTTTCTGAATATTGTCTGCTCTCGGTCAGGACCGATGGAAATTATAGTGATAGGAGTCTCGAGTTCTGCCTCAAGGAATTTGATATAGTCTTTGAATTGCTGTGGGAACTCTTCCTCGGATGTAAACTTAGTCATGTCGGTCTGCCATCCAGGTAGTTCTGTATATACCGGCTCAATGCCTTTCTCAATGTCGTAAGGGAAGTCACGTGTCTCCACTCCGTTTACCTTATATGCAGTGCAAGCCTTGATAACGGGGAAAGTATCGAGCACGTCACTCTTCATCATGATGAGCTGCGTCACGCCGTTTACCATGATTGAGTAGCGCAAAGCCACGAGGTCTATCCATCCGCAACGACGCTCACGTCCTGTGACTGCTCCGTATTCATGTCCTATTGCTCGCATCTGTGCTCCTGTTTCATCAAACAATTCCGTAGGGAAAGGACCGGCGCCGACGCGCGTGCAGTACGCTTTCATGATACCGAAGACCTCGCCTATCTTGTTGGGGCCGATGCCGAGACCAGTGCAAGCACCTGCACAAATGGTATTGCTTGACGTCACGAAAGGATAAGAACCGAAATCCACGTCGAGCATAGTGCCCTGAGCACCCTCTGCAAGCATTGACTTTCCTGACTTGAGGACAGCTCCCACCTCATGCTCTGAATCCACTATCTGGAACTGCCTGATATATTCTATGCCTTCCATCCATACCTTTTCCGTCTCAGCGAGCTGTGCTTCGTCATACTGGAAGCCTGTAGCCTTGAGGATATTGATGTGGCGTGCCTTTCGTTCAGCGTACTTCTCCTGGAAATTATCGAGGATATCGCCTACCCTGAGGCCGTTGCGGCTTGTCTTGTCGGTATAAGTAGGACCGATACCCTTGCCGGTGGTGCCTACCTTGTTCTTTCCTTTGAGGGACTCGTATGCAGCATCGAGAAGTCTGTGAGTAGGCATGATGAGATGAGCCTTCTTGGAAATATGGAGACGTTGTTTCAAATCATGTCCGCTTTTCTCCAATTCTTTAGCCTCTCCCATGAAGAGATCAGGCGCAAGAACGACACCATTACCGATGATATTCACCTTCCCTCCCTGGAAGATACCAGAGGGAATAGAGCGCAATACATATTTCTGTCCCTCAAATTCAAGGGTGTGACCAGCGTTAGGTCCACCTTGGAAGCGGGCAATAACGTCATACTTCGGTGTCAATACATCAACGACCTTACCTTTGCCTTCATCTCCCCATTGGAGACCGAGAAGGACATCAACTTTTCCTGTCATAGTTTTGCAAAAATATAATTGTTTTATTCTTCCTTCAAAAACTTTGGTTTCCTGTACTGCAGAACGTCCGTTGCCTGTTCATCTTACAGTCTGTGACCGAAAAAAGCCCTGACATGACAGAGCGGATTGCATGGCTTTACGCCTGCATCAACTGCGCAATGAGGACTGATACCATTCAAACAGTTTCTTCACTCCATCCTCTATCTCCACCTTGTGGGTCCATCCGAGCGAATGAAGTTTTGAAACGTCAATGAGTTTTCTCATCGTTCCGTCGGGTTTTGCAGAATCAAAGACCACTTCTCCCTCAAAGCCTACTGCCTCTACTACGAGCCGTGACAGTTCCCTGATGGTGAGTTCCTTTCCTGTTCCCACGTTGATGTGGCAGTTTCTTATTTCTCCAAGTGCGGGAATTGCGCCGCCCCTTCCGGCAGAATGGTTCCTATCTACAGCCCCATCTACGGAAGCTCCATAGTGGACACTGGAGTATTTTTCTATTCCTATGATGTCGGAGAAATTGACATTGAGCAGTACGTGTACGCTTGCGTCAGCCATATCCTCTGACCAAAGGAACTCTCTCAGAGGCGTTCCCGTACCCCACAGCGTCACCCTGTTGTCCTCTATCCCATACTTGCCCAGCACGTCGAGTATCTCCTGTCGAGAAGATGAGCCGCTGATACCTTCGACGGGACGCTTGTCCATGTCTGTTGCAATGGCCTCCCAGTCATCATCATGTATGAGTTTGGCGAGATATACCTTTCTCATCATGGCTGGCATGACGTGGGAATTTTCGAGGTGGAAGTTGTCATTGGGTCCGTAGAGGTTAGTCGGCATCACGGCAATGTAGTTGGTGCCGTACTGCAGGTTGTACGACTCACACATCTTCAGTCCTGATATTTTCGCCAGAGCATACTCCTCGTTGGTATATTCCAATTCGGAGGTAAGCAGGCAATCCTCCTTCATCGGCTGCGGTGCATTCTTGGGATAGATGCAGGTAGAGCCGAGGAAAAGCAGTTTCTTTACCCCATGAGCGTATGCTTCGGAGATGACGTTACACTGTATTTTCATGTTCATCATCATGAAGTCAGCCCTATATAAGGAGTTTGCCATTATTCCACCGACGAAAGCGGCTGCGAGAACGACGGCATCCGGTCTTTCTTTGTCGAAGAAATCCCTCACCTGATATTGGTCAGTAAGGTCAAGTTCGCTATGTGACCGTCCTACGAGGTTATTATATCCTTTTTCCTTTAGGTTGTTCCAGATGGCAGAACCTACGAGTCCTTTGTGTCCCGCAACGTATATCTTACTACTTTTGTCAAGCATTTTTATTGAAAAACTTTATTTTCCCAGAATGTAACTATCGTGTTTTCAGCATATTGAAGACGGACTGTTGCGAACTTGGGAATATGATAATGATACGTTCAGGATTATTTTACCACACCCTTTTCGAGGTATTCTGCGAGGTTGGTACGCATTACGCTTGCCACGTGGTCAGCGGCAACCTTTTCCATGTCGTGCTTTACCATTATCTGCACAAGTTGCTCGAATGTGGTGGTCTGCGGGTTCCATCCCAGTTCTTTCTTTGCTTTTGTAGGATCTCCCCAAAGGTTTACTACGTCAGTAGGGCGATAGAAGTCAGGACTTACCTCTATGAGCACCTTCCCTACGAGGTTCTCCGGACCTGCTATACAGATGCCTTTCTCGTCCATTCCCTCGCCTTCAAACTTCAGTTCCATTCCTGCCGCCTTGAAAGCATAGTAGGCGAACTCACGTACAGAGTGCTGCACGCCTGTTGCAATGACGAAATCCTCCGGCTTGTCATTCTGAAGTATGAGCCACATACACTCCACATAGTCCTTGGCATATCCCCAGTCACGGAGCGAAGAGAGGTTTCCGAGGAAGAGTTTTTCCTGCTTTCCCTGTGCGATGCGTGCTGCCGCAAGAGTGATTTTCCTCGTTACGAAGGTCTCTCCGCGGCGTTCTGACTCATGATTGAAGAGGATACCGGAGCAGCAGAACATATCGTAAGCCTCACGATACTCCTTGACAATCCAGAAGCCGTACAGCTTTGCCACGGCGTATGGAGAGTAAGGATGGAACGGAGTGTTCTCATTCTGAGGCACTTCCTCTACCTTTCCGTACAATTCCGATGTACTTGCCTGATAGATACGGCATGATTTCTCCAGTCCGCAGGCACGCACGGCCTCAAGGACACGCAGTACTCCCGTAGCATCTACGTCGGCAGTGAACTCCGGAGAGTCAAAACTTACCTGCACATGGCTTTGCGCCGCAAGGTTGTAAATCTCGGTAGGACGTACCTTTCCCACCACCTTCACAAGAGACATGGAGTCGCCGAGGTCACCATAGTGAAGGTGGAAATCCTTCTGTCCTTCGAGATGAGCGATGCGTTCACGGTAATCTACCGAAGAACGTCGTATGATGCCATGTACTTCATACCCTTTATTGAGGAGGAACTCTGAGAGATAGCTGCCATCTTGTCCCGTCACTCCTGTAATCAATGCTACTTTCCTGTTTTCCATTTCTTGCTTTTTTTACCCTTTTTCCACGGCTCATGAGCAGTATAAAGTCCTGAGCAGGCAGATAATGAGTCAGAAATACTTATGTTCTTATGTTTTGTTTATTTTGAGAAATCCTTGATTCTCTGCTCTTCTTCGAGCCGGCAGATGAGCAGCCTGCCGTCCTTTTCAGCCACGATGTATCCGTCGAGACCCTGTATTGTCACTTGCCTTGCCCCTTCTACGTTGACTACGCAGTTGCGTGTCTCATAGAGTCTGACATTCGGACTGATGACAGCGTTGTTGTCCTCATCCCTTTCTTTGAGAGAATGCAGCGAGCCCCACGTACCGAGGTCGCTCCATCCGAAGTCAGCAGGGAAGACATATATCTCCTCAGCGTTCTCCATGATGGCGTAATCTACGCTGATATTCTCACATTCCGGGTATTTGAGGTCAATCATCTCCTGCTCCTTTTCCGTTCCCAAGACTGGAATGAGGCTGTCGAAAATGCCTGCTATGAGAGGCTGATATATGCGGAAGGCGTTGACGATAGTCCTGACATTCCAGATGAATATGCCTGCATTCCAGAAATAGTTGTTGTGCCTGATATACTCCTTTGCCACGTCGAGGGCTGGCTTTTCCCTGAAAGAATCCACGAGGTATATCTCCTTGTTGCGCATACTCTGCTGTGAGAGGTCGGCCTGTATGTAGCCATAGCCAGTCTCAGGGCGCGTCGGCTTCATGCCAAGCGTGATGACTGCATCCGTCTCACTTGCAAACAACAGCGATGACGTGATGACTCTCCTGAACTCCGTCACGTCAATCACGACATGGTCGCTCGGTGATACTACGATGTTGGCTTCCGGGTCCTGTACCTTTATTCTCCAACTTACGTATGCGATGCAGGGAGCCGTATTGCGCCTGCAAGGCTCACGGAGGATGTTGCCCTCCGGTATGTCCGGCAACTGCTCCGCAACGATTCCTGCATACTTCGCATTGGTCACGACCCAAACGTTGGCTGCAGGGCATACATCCTTGAACCTGTCGTAAGTCAGTTGCAGCAGTGACCGTCCCACTCCGAGCGCATCGATGAACTGTTTCGGCATTTCCTCCGTGCTCATGGGCCAGAACCGGCTTCCTGCTCCTCCTGCCATTATGACAAGATGGTTGTGATTGTCATTCATATCTTTGTAAATCTCATTCTTTTTATAGGGGGTACTTACCGCCCTTCCGTATGGCAGTGCATGATAATAGTCCAACCGTTTCCCGCTCTCGGGAGACTTATTCATCCATGAGATGATGGAGGAAATCGTCGAGGTCCTTCTCCAGGTTCTCCATGAATGCTCCTCCGATGATGATTGTATCGTCGGTATCGGCAACAAACAATTCTTCGATATGCTCTCCGGTCTCTGTCTCAAGGACGAAGCTGTACGGCATGATGATGCCGAGTGTCGCTCCGAAATTGTCGGTCAGGAGCAGGTGCCTGATACCGTTTGCCACCTCCTTGTAGAAGATGCCGTCGTCTTCGGTATTGCCTATCCACTCTTCCACGACGATTCTCGTTATCTCCGTATCATCATCATCGAAGACCATCACGTCGCCAGTCTCCTGATTGACACGCAGATGGAGGTCTGTCATAACTGCCGGTTCCTCGACATGAGGAAATTTCTGCGCCACTTTTCCAAGCATACGCATCAACTGTGATTGGGTTTTGTCTGTCATATATATAATAAGGTGTAAATGGTTCGATGGTGATTGTCTGGAGAATGACTCACAGGCTTGCCACCCTTATGGGCGTGAAACGCATCAGAGGTTTGCTCCGTGGCAATGCTTGAACTTCTTGCCAGAGCCGCATGGACATGGGTCGTTGGGTCTCGGGAGCTTGTCCTTTATGATAGGAGCCTGTCTCTGTGGACGGGCTGACGGGTCATGATACTGCGGACGGCCCGGAGCCTGCCGTTCAGACGGCTGCTGCCCGCCTTGCCTTTGGCGCGAACCGTCAGCTTCGAGCTGCTCATGATGGGTGGTATATTGAGGCTGTTGCCTGCGCGGCATTTCATTCGGTGCCTCCCTTACCTCCACCTTGCGCTCAGGCTGTTCCGGCTGAGGTATGCTTGCACGCGTGAGCGTCATTGCGATGCTGTTGTGCATCTGGTCAATCATGTTGTCCCAGAGCTTCACGCTCTCGAGCTTGAAGATAAGCAGAGGGTCTTTCTGCTCATAGCTTGAGTTCTGCACGGAGTGGCGCAGGTCGTCGAGCTGTCTGAGGTTTTCCTTCCAGTTGTCGTCGATGACGTTGAGCATGACCATCTTCTCAAACTGAGTCACGATGTTCCTTGCCTCACTGTCGTAAAGCTCCTTGAGATTGAAGTTCATGTTGTATATCAGCCTTCCATCGCTGATGGGAACTACCATGCGCTCATATCCGCCGGCATTGTTCTCGTATATCTCCCTGACTACAGGCCATGCGGTGTCGGCGATGCGCTGCGTCCTGTTCTTGAACTCAGTGATAACCATCTGGAAACACTTCTCTGCGAGTTCGTCAGCCGACATTGAAGCGTGCTGTTCCTCCGTGAACGGGAACTCCATGGCGAAGACTTTGATGAACGACTCCTTGCATCCCTGATAGTCCTGCTTGTCGATGATGGCAGAGACACGGTCCCAAAGGAGGTTGGTAATGTCCATTCCGATACGCTCACCCATGAGGGCGTGGCGGCGACGCTCGTAGATTACGGTACGCTGCTTGTTCATCACGTCATCGTATTCGAGGAGCCTCTTACGTATTCCGAAGTTGTTTTCCTCCACCTTCTTCTGTGCCCTCTCGATACTCTTTGAGATAAGCGGGCTCTCGATACGCTCGCCTTCTTCAAATCCGAGGCGATCCATCACTTTGGCAATGCGCTCAGAAGCGAAGAGACGCATGAGTTTATCTTCGAGTGAAACGTAGAATACGGATGAGCCGGGGTCTCCCTGACGACCTGCACGTCCGCGCAACTGTCTGTCAACACGACGGCTTTCATGACGCTCTGTGCCGATGATGGCAAGACCTCCTGCTGCCTTAACCTCTGGTGTAAGCTTGATATCGGTACCACGACCTGCCATATTGGTAGCTATGGTGACGGCTCCGAGTCCATTGACTGAGCGTCCTGCCTCGGCCACGATGAGCGACTCTCGTGCGTGCTCCTTGGCATTCAGCACGTTGTGAGGTATGTTTCTCATCTTGAGCATACGGCTTATCAGCTCCGAAATCTCCACGGAAGTAGTGCCGACGAGTACTGGACGGCCAGCATTACGCATAGCTTCTATTTCCTCTATGACAGCAATGTATTTCTCGCGGTTTGTCTTATAGACGCGGTCATCCATGTCATTACGTAGCACAGGACGGTTGGTAGGTATTTCCACGACATCAAGTTTGTAGATATCCCAGAACTCTCCCGCCTCAGTACTTGCGGTACCGGTCATGCCGGCGAGCTTGTGGTACATACGGAAATAGTTCTGCAGGGTGATGGTGGCATAAGTCTGAGTAGCATCCTCCACCTTCACGTGCTCCTTGGCCTCCACAGCCTGATGCAGTCCGTCGCTCCATCGTCTGCCTTCCATGATACGTCCTGTCTGCTCATCTACGATTTTCACCTGACCATCCATTACCACATATTGGTCATCTCGATTGAACATGGAGTAAGCCTTCAGCAGTTGTTGTATGGTATGCACACGCTCTGACTGCACTGAATAGTGCTGCAAGAGAGCATCTTTCTTAGCAAGACGTTCCTCGTCAGTCAATCCTTTCTCTGCTTCGAGAGCGGAAAGTTCCGATGTAATGTCAGGAAGCACGAAGAGTTCCTTGTCGCCCACCTGCTGCGAGAGCCATTCTACGCCCTTATCTGTAAGGTCGGCAGAGTTATGTTTCTCGTCCGCTACGAAATAGAGCGGCTTTACAGCCTCTGGCATACGGCGGTTATTGTTCTCCATGTATATCTCTTCCGTCTTGAGCATGCCCGACTTTATACCCTCTTCTGAGAGGTATTTGACGAGAGGTCTGTTCTTAGGCAGAGCCTTGAACGAGCGATAGAGGGCGAGGAAGCCATCGTCTATCTTCTGCTGGTTCTTCTCGCTCTGTCCCTCCGTGATAAGTTGCTTTGCATCAGAGAGATACTGCGTAGCGAGTTTTCTCTGCACTCCCACAAGTTTCTCCACGAGAGGCTGGTATTCCTCAAACATCTGGTCGCCGCCCTTTGGCACCGGTCCGCTGATGATAAGCGGTGTACGCGCATCGTCAATAAGCACGGAATCGACCTCATCGACGATAGCATAGTTGTGACGACGTTGTACAAGGTCGTCGGGCTGCATTGCCATATTGTCACGCAGGTAGTCGAAACCGAACTCGTTGTTGGTACCGAATGTGATGTCGGCAAGATAAGCCTTGCGGCGTGCATCAGAGTTAGGCTGATGCTTATCAATGCAATCTACGGAAAGACCATGGAACATATAAAGCGGTCCCATCCATTCCGAGTCACGCTTGGCAAGGTAATCGTTGACAGTGACAACGTGTACTCCATTGCCTGTAAGGGCATTAAGGAACACCGGACACGTAGCAACGAGCGTCTTACCCTCACCAGTAGCCATCTCGGCTATCTTACCCTGATGAAGGACAATACCGCCGAAGAGCTGCACGTCATAGTGCACCATCTCCCATTTGATGTCGTTGCCGCCAGCAGTCCAATGGTTGTGATAAATGGCTTTGTCGCCATCTATTGTCACAAAGTCATTTGCCGGATTGGCGGCAAGCTCGCGGTCAAACTCCGTTGCCGTAACTATTGTTTCTTCATTCTCGGTAAAACGGCGTGCAGTATCCTTGACAATGCTGAAGACCTCGGGGAATACCTCATTGAGAACCTCCTCGTATCTGTCAAGCACCTCCTTGTCGAGTTTGTCTATCTGCACAAACAGCGACTCACGCTCATCAATAGGCGTCTGTTCTATCTTCGCCTTGATTTCCTCAATCTGCTTCTTCAGGTCATCGGCAGAACTGCGCACTCTGTTACGTATCTCCGCTGACTTGGCACGGAGTTCATCGTTTGACAATGCCTGTATGGCAGGATAAGCCTCCTTTATCTTTTCTACAAGGGGCATGATTGCCTTTCTGTCTCGGCTTGCCTTATTGCCGAAGAAGGCTTCTAATATTGACTTGAAATTCATATCTTGTGTTATGCTTTTTTCTTTGTTGTCCAATCAATTTGCAAAAATACTACTTTTTTTCCAAAAAAGCGAAAAAAAACTCGAATATTTACACCTTTGTTGCTATATCACGGTTTTGCCGCCCATCTGCCACGAAATATCAAAATGAAAGTAACAACATACTTTTTGCTTACAACAAGCATTTCTCTTTCCTCCGGCCTCACAAGCCCTTCTGCGAGACAGTCACGCTTTCTGCAGGGCTTGCTTTCGCTTTCATCGGACGAAAATCGCATGACTTACGGGTAAAAGCCGTGGTTTTGCATGACAAAAGCCAAGTTTTTATGACGCAATAACGCCACTATTACATCGTAATAACCATGAGATTACCGCCTGAAAGCACTGCTTTTGCCGAAATATTCCTTCACGCTTTTTCTATAGAATTCACATCGTCCTATGTATCAAGAACTTACATTTTCAGCGAAAAATCCCGTATTTGCACACGGATATTTTTCCGTATGCAAATACTTCACTCTCGCCCTTCGTCGAAAAAGCGGAATGTAAGCAAAACCTTCCTTTTGCTTTCAATCTGTCATTCCGCAGACAGTCAGAACAAAGGCAGACTACGGCATCCATTCGGCGCACGGATGCGGATTGACTTGGAAATCGTAGGAGCTATGCGGTCGGTGCTCACTACGGTGGAAATTCGTTCCGGCTGAATGCCGGAACCATAGAAAATGATAGGGAAAATGACGGGAACGGCTGACACGTCATACTTCTCTCCCGTATTCTCATTGACGAGATGCCATCCCGGGGCTATCTCGCAGACGATGTCGCCGCAAAGCGTATGGTTGTACGTATTCCTGATTCTCGCAATGTCATCGTTGGCAGGCGAGAGGATTCTATCCACGGTATGCACGTCCCTTATACCGTCGCTCAGGAGCAGGAACTCATGCGCATTGTTCAGCACGTCCTTCATGTTGAGGTGCTGTTGCTCTATGAGTTTCCTGTTAAGGTAAATCTGATTGTGATGTACTGCATCGACATACTGCCCCCTTCCGTAGAGGGAGACGAGGTACATATTGAGCAGATTGGCGGTGCGGTTCATGTAGAACGTGCCCGAAGGGATGTGATACGTGGCGTAATCCCCGTCGTCCGAGTCCTCGTAACCCGTGGAGGTGACCACAAAGAGCACCTTTCCCCTACCCACCTTCTCTTCTATCGTCTGCACGAGCCGCTTCACCTCATAGTCGAGTCGCATATAGGTGTCCTGCAGTTCCATGCGGCTGTCCTTCAGCGAAGCGTCGCTGTATTTTCCTGCATAGTACTGCACGCAGAGCAGATCAGTCACGTCATCCCCTCCGAGACGGAACGCCGCCTGCGTCTGCAGCGCCATGTCCGTCATGTCGGCATTGACCAATGCGCTCCGCTTGTAATCGACGAAGCGTTTGTCCCCGGTAAAGGAATGGGAGAAAGATTTCTCCATGCCGCCCCCCATGAAGAAGTTCATGGTCTCGGCAGTCTTGGTATATGGAGTCCATTTCAGGGTCTTCAGTTTTCCGCCGATGGTGTTGTTTGCCGTCACCTGCACCGCCCAAGCCGTCTGCATGGCAGGATAATAGTTGGTGGAAGCCCATGCCCCGCTCCGGTCATCTATCCACAGCACGCAGTCGGCAGAGTGCCCTGCGCTGAGTATGGCGGCATCACGCCACGGCGCTATGCTGACCACCTTTGCCTGACCATTGGTGAATATCTTCAGTTCGTCACCGAGGGTAGAGGTCAGGAGGTTCCTTGCCGAGGCCGCCGCCCTCTCCTTTCCCTGCTTGACGGTGAGGTCGTCGGTACATCCCACAGCCCTCAGAGTCTTGCGGTCAAGCCACGAAGAGGAGACTATGCCATTATAATAAGGTACGGAACCCGTAGAAATCGTGGCGTTTGCCGATGCGCGGTCGGCGGGAATATAGTTGTTCACAGCCTGCTCATAGACCCTTCCTTTCTTCAGAAGCCTGCTGAAGCCCCCATCCTCGAAGAGGGAGCAGAAGGTCTCCATGTAGTCCGAACGGAACTGGTCTATCGTTATGTTGACCACAAGGCGTGGAATCTCCTGCGAAGAAGCCTGCGCCAAGATGCCGTTGGCATACACTGAGGCGAGAATGAGCAGCGAAACGTATTTGTATGTATTGCCTGACTTGTTCATTTATCCTATTTGTGATTACGGGGAAAACAAAGTTTTTCCAGTGTTCTCATCAGCAAAATCAATGCCAAAACATTCATTCCCTCCGCATAACACTGAAATATGTTGCCTAAAAAGAAAAGGCAAAGTATGGCGAGAGTGACCTTTTCCCTGTGCCTCCACTTGAAGAAAGGCGCATAGAGTACAAGCCACAGGGGGCAGAAGAGCAGTATCTGGAGATTGACGCGCACCGTGGGATGCTCGCTGAACATCATCACTGCGAGAAGCAGTCCGAGGATGCCGAAAACGTAGAACAGCACGGTGTCTATCCATCTCAGCTTCTTATGCCACACTTTCACCTCCATTACCGTCAGCAGGGCAACGAAAGCAAAGAGCAGGACGGCGCACATCAGGGGGGAAAGGGGGAAGCCTGACATCGGCTCAGCCATGCTGACACCCTGCGGCAACAGGACGTACGAGGTATCTACGAGCGAAACCTTTTCTCCTCCCGCCCTCGTGACTGCGGCTGACTCGAAGTCTTCGAGAAGCACCTCTGGGATAAACTCCCTCTGGGCAGGGGTAGTTTCCCTGTCCGACTGCACTCCAAGAAGAAAGTCATTACCCCACCTGCACCACGGATAACCTTCTGTCTTCCAATGGATAAGATTGCGGAAACTCATCCTTCCGTCCTGCTTCTCCACAGCGGCATAATCCACACTTCCGTCAATGGCGTCAAGTATCACGTCACGTGCACGCGTGGTACAATTATCATAATAGAAGTTGTACCTGTACGTCCTGTTCTCCGGCAGGCAGTTTTCCTGCAACGCAAGGAGCAGCCTGCGCTTCTCCGGCACAGTCAGGCGGAGGCGTTGCTGATACACCATCGACCCATAGTAACAGTATTCCCTCAGGAAATACCTCGTGGGCACTACCGCCATTACGTAGTCTGTCAGTCCAAGGATGAAATTCATGACAAAGTTCGGCTTTGAAGAGTCGAAGACTCCCCAGTTGACTGACACGTCGAGACCGTCCTCTGCATTGAACACACGCAACGCCGTATGCCCGTAAAGACTATACACCTCCTCATGCGGCATACACGTAAGGAGACTCACTTCCGTCCTGACGAGGGTGCTGTCATCGAGTCCTGAAGACGGTATCACTGTCATCTGCTGACCAAAAACCTCGTGGGAGGAAAGCAGGAAAATCGCCAAGAAGATGGCGTGAAAAAGTCTTATTATTCGTTTCACGATGCAAAAATAACTTTAATTTATCACATTTCATGCTTTTATTTCATTTTTTTTCAATAATTTTGCATCCGAAATTGAATTTAAGGTGGGTTTCATTGATTCGCCCTGTCATGTTTCGGGTACATTTTCGAGATAAAAACCGGAAGACGGAGAGGAAGCGCACGGGCTGGGTGACTTTCAAGACTTACGGCTTTAACCGACAGAAAACCAAGAGATGGCAGAACGACAACCCCCAAAACATGAAACAAACAACGGCGGAAAGCCGACAGGACCCGCCCATACAGAACAAGAACTACAAAATGAAGAAGATTTTATCGGCATTGAGCCTCTCGATACTCACCGTTTCCGCCTTTGCGCAAAGCGGAACAAACTCTCCATATTCGCAGTATGGACTGGGAGTGCTTACGGACCAGGGCAACGGTATCAACCGTGGCATGAACGGCGTAGGCCTTGGTCTGAGAGAAGGCAACCAAATCAACTATCTCAACCCGGCTTCATATTCTTCCGTTGATTCCCTGACCTTCATCTTTGATGTGGGAATGTCTCTCCAGGTAACCAACTTCAAGGAGGGCAACGTCAAGAAGAATGCCAACAATGCCGACTTTGAGTATGCCGTGGGAGGTTTCCGCCTCATGCCGAGAATGGGACTTGCCTTCGGCATCCTGCCCTACACGAACATTGGCTACAGCTACCAGTCAAGTGGGGTCATCGACCGCGACGACACGCAGTCACAGACGTCATACTCAAATGTTTACAGCGGTTCGGGAGGACTTCATCAGGTGTTCCTCGGACTGGGCTGGGAACCTGTCAGAAACTTTTCCATCGGTGTCAACGGCGGTTACCTGTGGGGTAATTCGACGAGATCCGTGGCAACAAGCTATTCCGACAACTATGCCAACACGCTTTCCAAGACTTATTCTTACAACGTGAGCAGCTACAAGCTGGATTTCGGCCTGCAATACTCACAGAAAATCTCCAAGAAAGACCGCATCACCCTCGGTGCCACATACGGCCTCGGACACAATCTGAATGCCGACCCGGCTCTCGACATCGTGAGCGTAAACTCCCAGACAGGCGTCACCGACACCACCTCCTTTGTCTCAAGGAACGGCATCGAACTGCCTAACGAGTTTGCCGTAGGCCTGGCTTACAGCCACAACGGCCAGCTGACGCTCGCCTTCGACTACCAGATGCAGCAGTGGAGCAAGGTGAAATACCCGAAATACTCCACCGGAAGCAACGGCTCTCCTTCGTATCACACCGCAACGAATATGTTCGACGACCGACAGAAATTCAACCTCGGAGCCGAATACTGCCGCGACAAGGCGGGAAGGTCATTCTCATCACGCATACGCTACCGGCTCGGAGCAAGCTATACTACGCCCTATCTCAAAATCAACGGACTCGAAGGACCGAAGGAATTGTCCGTCAGCGGAGGCTTCGGCATTCCCATCATCAACGGCTGGAACAACCGTTCCATACTCAACATCAGTGCGCAGTGGGTACGCTCCTCAGCAAAGGACATGATAACGGAAAACACATTCCGCATCAACGTCGGACTCACGTTCAACGAACGCTGGTTCGCAAAGTGGAAGTTTGACTGACCACAGCCTGGATATTGCATTCATACGACAGCAATGACCATCGTAATATCCTGAACACCAAGAAAATGACAGAACACAATAATCAGATTAATATCGTCGTTAATTCTCCCGGGAGTACCTCTGAAAGTGCTTTCGGGATTTTCCCTTTTTGGTGTGTAATGCTCATTTTCACCCTCTCGTTCTTCGCCTGCAACAATCCAAAAGAGCACACCGCACCTGCCATCTACGCACGCGACTCCGTCGCAATGATGACAAGCTACGGAGTAAACACCCTTATCAGCGACTCGGGTGTCATGAAATACCGTATCGTAGCCGAGAGATGGGATGTCAACGAGAATGTAAATCCCGCAAGATGGATATTCCCCCGCGGACTCTTCTTAGAGCAGTTTGACGAAAAATTCCATGTCGAGGCATACATACAGTCGGACACCGCATACTACTACACCGTGCTGAAGCTGTGGCATCTCATAGGAAACGTCCGCATACGCACCGTTGACGGAGTGAGATATTCAAGCGAGGAAATCTACTGGGACCAGCAAAGGCACGAACTCTACTCCAACAAATTCTCGCACCTCATCACCCCGCAGAGAGAAATGCAGGGCTCTTACTTCCGCAGCGACGAGAATATGCGGCATTATTTCATCTCCAACTCCAAAGGTTCCTTTGAGAAATCAGACATGATAAAGGAGGACACTACATCCACCGCCGCAGAAAACACGGCTGACAGCCAGCCTAAGCGCAACCCGACAAGTCCGCACCGCAGTGGTCAGTAATACGGAAAAGGAAAGCAACAAAGGAAAAAACAAAACACCATCCCAATAAACGAAAATGCTCATAGCATCCATCTTAATTACAATGCTCTTCTCCGCTTTCTTCTCGGGAATGGAGATAGCATTCGTGTCGAGCAACAGAATGCTCGCTGAGGTAAACAAGGAAAACGGAGGATTCAACGACAAGATTGTGTCGTTCTTCTACAGACACCCGAATATGTTTGTCTCCACGATGCTCGTAGGCAACAATATCGTACTTGTCATCTACGGCATCCTGATTGCAAAACTGTTCGATGCAACCATCTTCGCCAACCTTTCCGAAGCGGCGCAAGTGACCTGCGACACGCTCTTATCCACGCTCATAGTCCTCTTCACGGGAGAGTTCCTGCCCAAAACGCTCTTCAAGGCCAACGCCAACAAACTGCTTACCTTCTTTGCCCTGCCGGCTCAGGTCTGCTATATTGTCCTGTACCCCGTCTCAAGGCTGTGTACACTCATATCGAAAGCACTGCTCTCTGTCCTCGGAGTCAAGATAAAGAAAGAGGACAACAATGAGGAATTTTCCAGAATAGACCTCGACTTCCTGTTGCAACAGAGCATCGAACAAGCAGAAAACGAGGCTGATATAGAGCAGGAAGTGAAAATATTCCAGAACGCACTCGACTTCTCCGACACCAAAGTGCGCGACTGTATGGTGCCGCGCACGGAAATTCAGGCCGTGCCGTACGACTGCACTACGGAAGAACTGCGGCAGATGTTCATACAGAGCGGACACTCCAAGATTATCGTCTATAAGGAAGACATCGACAATATCATAGGCTACATCCACTCCTCTGAACTGTTCCACGGGGCAACGCAATGGAAAGAACACGTAAGGACACTGCCTTTCGTGCCTGAGACGATGGCTGCGAAAAAACTAATGCACACCTTCCTTCAGCAGAAGAAAAGCCTCGGGGTCGTAGTGGACGAGTTCGGAGGCACAAGCGGCATTGTAGCACTTGAGGATATTGTGGAGGAAATATTCGGCGACATTGAGGACGAACACGACAATACCAACTATATCTGCTGCCCGACCGACGACGGACAGTACTTCATATCTGCAAGACTTGAAACCGACAAGGTGAATGAGACTCTCGGAATAGAACTGCCTGAGAGCGACGACTACAAGACTGTAGGAGGACTTATCCTCGACAGATACCAGAGCTTCCCCAAACTCAACGAAGTAATCACCATCGACGACAAGTACGAATTCAAGATTATCAAAAACACGAAGACCAAAATCGAACTCGTGAAACTGCGCATCAAAGAACAGGAATAATACCCGTTTCGACGGTGTATGCCGCACCTTTTTCCTGCCATAACGCCCGTTTTATGCAAAAGAGAGACTGAAATCTGAAAAAAACAGAAAGAAAAAGACGATATTTACTTTTTTTTTACTAACTTTGTACGCAATTTGCACGCGCATACAACTCTACCGCACGCAAAAGACAAGAAAACAAATAAAAACAAACAATAAAAAAATCAAAAAACAAAATGGCAGTATTAGGAAAAATCAGAAGCAAAGGCATTCTCCTGGTGAGCATCATCGGACTTGGCCTTTTCGCTTTCATTGCCGAGGAAGCCTTCCGCTCTTGTGAGGCTTCGAAGAACAACGAACGCCAGCAGATCGGCGTCGTACTTGGCGAAAAAATGACTTATGAGGAGTTCCAGAAACTCGTGGATGAGTACACTGACGTCATCAAGATGACGCAGGGACAGGAAACCCTCTCTGAAGAAGAACTCAACGGAATACGTGACCAGGTGTGGAGTTCATTCATCCAGACAAAACTTATCGAGGACGATGCCAAGAAGCTCGGACTCCGCGTCACTGACGACGAAATCCGCAACATCCTCAATGAGGGTACCAACCAGCTCCTCCTCCAGTCTCCTTTCGTAAACCAGCAGACCGGACGCTTCGATGCAAATATGCTCAAGCAGTTCGTGAGCGAATACAAGAAGAACACCAACCCTCAGGTTCAGGAGCAGTACCAGAAGATTTACAACTACTGGACTTTCATCGAAAAGACACTGCGCCAGCAGACTCTCGCACAGAAATACCAGTCTCTCCTCGCTTCCACATTCCTCTCCAACCCTATCGAGGCACAGCAGGCTTTCAACGAGGCTAACGAAGAGGCTGACATCGAGCTCCTCTCCTTCCCTTACTCTGCCGTCAAGGACAACGACGTGACCGTTACCGACGCCGACCTCAAGAGCAAGTATGAGGAAATGAAGGGTATGTACGAGCAGTATGAAGAGTCACGTGACATCAAGTATGTCAGCGTAAAGGTTACAGCTTCTGCAGCAGACAAGAACGCCCTCATCGCCAAGACCAACGAGTTTGCACAGCAGCTCGCTACTGCTGAAGATCCTTCTGAGATTGTGCGCAAGGCTGGTTCCAACGTCGCTTACCTCGGTGTACCCGTTACAAAGAACGCATTCCCTAACGACATTCAGAGCACTCTCGACTCCATCGCCGTAGGTTCTACAACAGCCCTCAAGGAGAACACTGCTGACAATACGCTCAACGTCGTTCGCCTCATCAGCAAGGCTGAGCTCCCTGACTCTATCGAATACCAGATGATTCAGGTCGGCGGCAACACTCCTGACGAGGCTCACAAGCGTGCCGACTCTATCTACACAGCCCTCGCTGCTGACGCTTCCCAGTGGGAAACCCTCGCAAAGAAGTATGGACAGACAGGAGAAAAGAACTGGATGACCACATCACAGTATCAGTATGCTCCCTCTCTCGACAAGGATACAAAGAACTATATCTATACCCTTAACACCGCAGGCGTAGGCGAACTCAAGAACATCACTACCACAGCAGGCAACATCATCCTCAAGGTTACGGCACGCAAGGCTATGACTACCAAGTACGTAGCTGCCGTCATCAAGACTGACATCACCTTCTCCAAGGACACTTATTCAAAGGCATACAATAAGTTCTCACAGTATGTAAGCGAAAACCAGACTCTCGAAGCTCTTGAGAAGAATGCAAAGAAGAATGGTTACACCGTCCTTTCTCTCACCGACATTCGCAACTCACAGCACGTCGTAGCCAACATCCGCTCTACACACGAGGCTCTCAAGTGGATTTTCGACTCCAAGGAGGGCGAAATATCACCTCTCTATGAGTGCGGAAACAATGACAATCTCCTCGTAGTAGCCCTCACAAAGGTAAACAAGAAGGGCTACCGCGGTCTCGATGACACCTATATCAAGGAGAACGTCAAGCTCCAGGCTACCAACGACAAGAAGGCTGAGAAGATAATCAACGACCTTGCAAACGTCAAGGACTTCAAGACAGCCCTCACTAAGGGAGGAAAAGCTTCTTCTGTAAACCAGGTTACATTCGCTGCTCCAGTATTCGTACAGGAGACAGGAGCATCAGAACCAGCACTATCTGGAGCAGTGGCTGCTACAGCAAAAGGAAAGTTCGCTGCGCATCCAGTAAAAGGCAATGCAGGAGTTTACCTCTTCCAGAAGAAGAACATCAACAAGCGTCAGGGTGTCAAGTTCGACAGCAAGCAGGAAGAAGCAAAGATTGCACAGCGCAACCTGCAGATGGCTTCCGGCTTCATGACAGAGCTTTACATCAAGGCAGACATCGTGGACAACCGCTACCTCTTCTTCTAAACAGAGGTTTTGCAGCGACATAACGGTGCAAAAGCACCATTATCTCAAATCCACCCCGCAATTATGCTGATTGCAGGGTGGATTTTTGGTTACTAATACTCATTATCTCGATATTTTTTTGTAACTTTGCAATCGTTTTGACCTGCATAGGCAATAATGGGGTATGACACCTTATTATATATATAGCCGGGTCTTTTTCCGACAGGCACTGACATTCTGCACCTAAACGCATTGTCTTTCTGATGATAACTGCATCCATAGTGACATACAACCATACGCTCGACGACATCGAACAGGCACTGATGAGCCTGCTCCAGTCTGACGTGTCACATATCTTTATCATCGACCACAGCGACAAAGGCAGCAAGGAATTTGAGACAGAACTGACTGCTTTCGGCAAAGACATCGTAAGCAAAAATCCCGAGATAAGCCATAAATGCAGGACAGGGAGGCTCACCGTCACGTTTCATAAGCACGAAAACATCGGATATGGAGGCGGACACAACGTGGCAATACGCATGGCAGCAAATGCACGCAGCAGGTATCACATCGTCGTAAATCCTGACGTATGCTTTGAAAAGGACGTAATATCCGCCATGAGAGACTATATGGACAGCCATGAAGACGTAGGACAAATGATGCCGAAAGTGCTCTTCCCCGACGGTACGATACAGCGACTATGCAAACTCCTGCCCACTCCCTTTGACATGATAAGCAGGCTTTGCCTCCCTCCTTTCATCAATGGCAGACGCAATGACAGGTATGAACTGCGCAAATCCGGGTACGACAGAGTCATGAACGTGCCGTATCTCTCCGGTTGTTTCATGTTCTTCCGTATGTCAGCATTGGAAAAAGTGGGGCTGTTTGACGAAAACTTCTTCATGTATGCCGAAGACATCGACATGACAAGACGGATGCACAGGCACTACAAGACTCTGTTTTTCCCACACGTCACCATATACCATAAGTTCAGTAGAGCATCACGTCACAGCATAAAACTGCTGTATATCCATATCAAGAACATATTCATGTATTTCAACAAATATGGATGGCTGCATGACGAGGAACGCACTGCCGTCAACAAAACCACCATCGAAGAATGCGAATATTGCTCATAGGAGAGTTCAGTAACGTTCATGCCACTTTGGCAGAGACTATACGTCGGGCAGGACATGAGGTCTTGCTCGTCTCAGATGGTGACGATTGGAAAGGCTACAGGCGGGATGTCAGCATTCAAAGGAGATACAAAGGCAAATGGGGGACCATGCACCTGCTCACACAATGGGCATTACAACTGCCGAAACTCAAAGGTTTCGACATCGTACATTTCATAAACCCCAAGTTTACCGACATGAATCCGTCTGTTGACAAGTGGATTTTCAGATGGCTGGCAAGACACAACGGCCACGTTTCCGTAGGACTTTACGGTGATGACTACATAGTACTCAGGCAGCTGGACAACGGCTTTCTCCATTACAGCGAACTGCAGGCATTCGGCAAAAGGATAAACGTCGAAGCACAGAAACGGCGCATTCATGCCTGGACTCATGACTGCAAGGACCTGTGTCAGGAGATTATAGGCAGGGCCGAGACCCTCATTGCCTGCCTGTATGAATACCATTACCTCTACAGGAGCATGAAGGACAAGGACATTGACAGCCGTTTACACTATATCGGTCTTCCTATCCGCCCGCAACACCAAAGCCCTGAGCCCGTAGGTGACAAGGTAAAGGTTCTGTTTGCCATACAGACAAAACGTATTTCCACCAAAGGCTACGACGTGATGCTGCCCCTTTTCCAGAGACTTGCCGCCAACCATCCTGACAAAATCGAACTTATCGTCACCGAAAACGTACCCTTTCATCAGTACAAGGCAATACTTGGTTCATGCGATGTCCTCGTAGATCAGTTCTACAGTTACACTCCTGCCATGAACGCTCTTGAGGCTATGTCACGAGGAATCGTCGTAATATCAGGAGGAGAGGAAGACTATTACCGCTTCATCGGCGAGAACAAGCTGCGACCTATCATCAACCTGCGCCCCTTGCAGGACGAAGAGAACTACAGGATACTCGAAGAAACGCTCCTCAACCGCGGCAGGCTCTACGAGATGAAGCAGGAAAGTATTGACTTCATCAACAAATATCATGATGCTGAAAACATAGCAAATGAATACCTTAATCTATGGAAAAGCCTTCTCTGACCATCATCATCCCTGCATATAACGTCAGCGATTCTCTTGCAAAATGCGTCGAAAGCGTTGTCAATCAGGATTTCCATCAATGGCAAGCCATAATAGTTGACGATGGAAGCACTGACAATACCCTTGACATTGCAAACGACCTGGCTGAGAAAGACGGACGTATCACGGTGATTCATAAAGACAACGGAGGACTGAGCGATGCGAGAAATCATGGTCTTGACTTACTTTTCGGGGTCCTTCCACAAGGAGACAGCACTCTCTTTCACGGCACTCCTTACGTCACTTTCATCGACAGCGACGACTATATCTCCCCCTCTACGATGGGTCCGCTGATGAAAGAGCTCAACATTCATCCCGAATATGACCTGTTGGAATACTCTGCCACGCTGCATTCCGGAAGCAAGAGGGAGGCGCAGCTGACCCTGACTGACACCATCTACACCTCTCCGAGAGACTATTGGCTGAGAGGTAAGGGATACAGTCACTCATATTCATGGAACAAAATATATCGAAGCACGGTCTTTTCCTCCGGACTCCGTTATCCGAAAGGAAAGATTTTTGAGGATGTCTGGATGCTTCCGTACATACTGAAAGCATGCAAAACCGTAGCTACCACTGCAATGGGACAGTACGTTTACATGGATAATCCAAAGGGAATTACCCACGCTGCCGACCGTTCCGCAGACTTACTCGCACAGCTTTTCCATGCACAGATAGAAGCAATGCGGCTCTTGGAGATTGACTTCTCAGCCACTTCCCTCTCAAAAGAAGAAGCAAGGCTGTACCTATCACTGCGCAATCAGCAGACCGCCATCAAGCGACTCGACCCCAACCACCCCACCCTGCTTCCCGCAAGACGCATCCCCTTCTCAGCCGCAACGACCATACGGGAACTTGCAAAAGTAGCGTACTACAGATGGACAGACCTCTTTCAAACCAGGACAAAAAGATAGGAAACGCAACTTTTCGACACTTTTTCTTTGCATAATCCAAATAATAGTCGTAATTTTGCACACCATAAAGGACAGCAGTGCCCCGGTTTTATCGCTGGCTCATTATTCTTCGGAACTTGGGCGAGAGGAAAGTCCGGGCAGCATAGAGCACTCCGCTCCCGAAAATAGGAGTTATTGGTGACAGTAAAACAGGGTAGAAGAAAACAACCGCCTCTGCCTTTCAGGTAGAGGTAAGGGTGAGAAGGTGGTGTAAGAGACCACCAGGCTGGTGGTGACATCAGTGCTGTACCCATCGGAGGCTGTAAGTTCATGTAAACCATCGTCTTAGGGTTGCTCGCCCGACTCACTCCGATGGAGGGTAGAACGCTTGAGCCTTAGGGTAACTTAAGGCGTAGATAAATGATAAAACGCTCCGTACAACGAGAGTTGCACGTGAGAGACAGAACCCGGCTTATAGGGACACTGCTTTCCTTTTTCCTTCACATCACCCGGAAACAAGCCTGAAAACAAAATCCCAGAAAGACACGAACAATTAACGAAACACCGTATCATAAGGCACAAATACCGCCGTTTTTTGCCAACGACTGCAGTCATACAGACACGGACAACCGCCCCTTTCATCTTTGGCACACCTTTTGCAATGGTAGCAAACGAAATATTTTATCCATTAAAACTATAAAACAATACCACTATGCAAAAAGGTAATATCGGGGTTACTACAGAAAACATCTTCCCCGTAATCAAAAAGTTTCTTTATTCCGACCATGAGATTTTCCTCCGCGAGATGATTTCCAACGCAGTAGATGCTACGCAGAAAATGAAGACTCTCGCTGAGAAAGGTGAGTTCAAGGGCGAACTTGGCGACCTGACAGTGCGCGTATCACTCGACAAAGAGGCTGGCACGCTGACTATTTCCGACCACGGTATAGGTATGACAGAGGAGGAAATAGACCGCTATATCAACCAGATTGCATTCTCAGGCGTCAATGATTTCCTTGACAAATACAAGGATAACGCCAATGCTATCATCGGACACTTCGGTCTCGGCTTCTACTCTTCATTCATGGTGGCAGACCGTGTGGACATCATCACACGCTCTTGGAAAGAGGGAAGCAAGGCTGTAAAGTGGACCTGTGACGGCAGTCCTGCATACGAAATAGACGATGCAGAGCGTGAAAGCCGCGGTTCTGACATCGTACTGCATATCTCCGAAGACTGCAAGGAGTTCCTTGAGAAGGGACAGATAGAGACATTGCTGAACAAATACTGCAAGTTCATGCCTGTTCCAGTTGCCTTCGGTAAGAAGCAAGAGTGGAGTTCTGAAGAGAAAAAGATGGTAGATACTGCGGAAGACAACGTAATCAACAACATCGAACCGCTGTGGACAAAGACTCCGTCCACTCTGAAGGACGAAGATTACAAGTCCTTCTACCGCACTCTCTACCCCATGCAGGACGAGCCTCTCTTCTGGATTCACCTCAATGTGGATTTCCCTTTCCACCTTACAGGTATCCTTTACTTCCCCCGCGTGCAGAACAATCTCGACCTTCAGCGCAATAAGATACAACTCTATTGCAACCAAGTGTTTGTCACCGACCAGGTAGAAGGCATCGTACCAGACTTCCTTACCCTGCTGCATGGAGTGATTGACTCGCCTGATATCCCTCTAAATGTAAGCCGTTCCTATCTGCAGAGCGATGCCAACGTAAAGAAAATCTCTACCTACATCACCAAGAAGGTGGCTGACCGCCTTAACGGTATCTTCAAAAATGACCGCAATGACTACGAGGAAAAGTGGGATTCGCTCAAGATATTCATCCATTACGGAATGCTTACAGACGAATCTTTCTATGACCGTGCCAAGGATTTTGCCCTCTTCAAGGATACTGACGGCAAGAAATTCACCTACGAAGAGTACAAGACCCTCATCAAGGAGAACCAGACTGACAAGGACGGCAACCTCATATATCTCTACGCCAACGACAAGGAAGAGCAGTATTCATATATAGAAGCAGCGAAAGCCAAGGGTTATAGCGTTCTTCTCATGGACGGACAGCTTGACACTCCTACGGTCAATATGTTCGAACAGAAGTTTGAGAAGAGCCGTTTCACCCGTGTGGATGCCGATGTCATTGACCGCCTTATCCAGAAAGATGAAGTTCGCAAGGTAGAATTCAGCGAAGAGGAGACATCAAATCTCTCAGAGGTATTCCGCTCACAGATGCCAAACATAGAAAAAGTAGAGTTCACTGTTGACGTTCAAGCTCTCGGAGAGACTGCTTCTCCTGTTCTCTTCACTCAGAATGAGTATATGCGCCGCATGAAGGATGCTTCACGCTTCCAGTCAGGCATGGGTTTCTACGCACAGATGCCAGACACCTTTACGCTGATACTGAACTCTGACCACAGCGTCATCAAGAGCGTTCTTGCCGACACAACCACATCTACCGCAGAGGCTCTCAAGCCTGTTCTCGCAGAGATAAAGGGGCTTGAAGCTCGCAAAATAGTCCTCGAACAGGAGCAAAAGGACAAGAAGAGCGAAGAAATAACCGAGGAACAGAAGAAAGACCTGGAAGAGACTCGCAACAAGATAACAGAAGAGAACACGAAGAAAGCAAACATTCTCAAGGATTTTGCCACTTCAAGCGATAAAGTTCACCAACTTATCGACATTGCCCTTCTTCAGAACGGAATGCTTCGCGGCGCATCCCTCGACAAGTTCCTCAAGCGCACTATCGACCTTTTGAAATAGTAGATTGCCACAAAGAGTTTTCTTCCTTACTGAAAACTTACTATAGCATTAAACCAAAATCGGTCATTAGAAAAAACTTCTTGTCATTTTCTAATGACCGATTTGGGATAAAAAAAATATGTGATACTCTCCAGAACAATCATTGTTTGTATTACTCATCAATGATTATTTATGGAGAATATCACATTTTTTTTGCCTGCTTTGTCAGGATTCCGTCAAAGCTACGATATTCTGAGCGTATGGATTATCCGTAGATAATCTTGCCTGTTTCGTCGGTATTTTCCGGGATAAAGCTCTTGTTGTACTGTGTCATGCCACGCAGGGACATACCCATGTTGGAGAATCCTCCGTCGTGGAAAAGTGTCTGCATCGTGACTTTCTTGGTAAGGTCAGAGAACATTACCACGCAATAGTCTGCACATTCGTCAGCATTAGCGTTTCCAAGCGGGCTCATGCGGTCGGCATAATCGAGCATTCCGTCGAAGCCTTTGATACCTCCTCCTGCTGTAGTAGGTGTAGGTGACTGGGAGATAGTATTGACACGAACCCCCTTTTCACGTCCGTAGATATATCCGAAAGAACGTGCGATAGACTCAAGCAGTGCCTTTGCGTCAGCCATGTCGTTGTAGCCGAAGAACGTACGGTGGGAAGCAACGTATGTGAGTGCGAGTATGCTTCCATACTCCGCTATCGCATCGAGCTTCTTGGCTACCTGTATCATCTTATGGAAAGAGATGGCAGAGATGTCGAGAGTCTTGTCAAGGAAGTTGTAATCAAGGTCATCGTATGTACGCTTCTTGCGCATATTGACAGACATGGCGCATGAATGCAGCACGAAGTCAATCTTGCCTCCGAGTACCTCCTGTGCCTTTACAAAGAGATTCTCAAGGTCTGAGACACTTGTAGCGTCAGCAGGGATGATTGTTGCATTGGTCTTCTTGGCAAGTTCGTCAATGGTTCCCATGCGGCAAGCCACCTCCGTATTGGTAAGAACAATCTGAGCACCCTCCTCTACGGCGCGCTCAGCCACTTTCCATGCAATAGACTGATCATTGAGGGCACCGAATATAATTCCTTTCTTGCCCTGTAGTAAGTTATAAGCCATTTTTTATGTTATTATAATAATGTAGTGTTATCTTGAATATTGTTTGGGGTCGCAAAGGTAATACTTTTTTCTCTGATATACAATTATTATTCCGTTTTTCTGTTTATTGGTATATTTTTCTTGACTAATCCCAATTATTTCTTAGTTCAAAGCAAGGAAATACAGCAATTTATATACTTTGAAAATGAGGAGCGAAGGAGTTTTTCCTTTAAGATGATTACGCAAAGGTGTCTTGATGAGCTGGAAGAGTGACCGCAAGAGAGGCTCAACAACCTTTATTCTTTCAGCAAAAGAGAGCAAGGGAGAGAAGCCTTCGAGTTCGTTTTGGAAATCATGTAGTGTACGCAGAGCTTCCTCTGTCTTTGACAGGAAGGCTTCGTTGCTCTCAAACATCTCAAAGCTCAGGGGGTTATCCACGTGAGATAATTCATATCCTTGCCTTACAAGGTCTATCCCGAGCAATACGTCTTCAAAGCCGTAACGTACAAATCTCTCATCGAAAGGGCATTTCTGCAATACTGATTTTCTTACGAGAAGATTGCTGGTATGAACGTATTGTGCGGGATTGGCATTCCTTAGTGTGGCATTGCTGTTCACGGGATATGATGTCTCGTAGCGGTATCGTAGATTTTGTGTGAGGAAAGGGTTTATTTTCAATGCTTCCTCCCCTACCCTATATCCTCCGTAGTAGCAGTCTGAAGCATCATTTGCCGTAATAATGCCGACATACAGCTTTATGTAGTCGTTGCTGCGAACTATCATATCGCTGTCAATGAATAGCAGCCAGTCGTACTTTGCCTGTGAAGCAAGAAAGTTTCTTATCCTTGCCCTGCCTACATTTTCCTCGCGACGGATGTAGCGACAGTGTGACAATTCCCTGATTTTCAAGTTTGCCACCTTGCTCACCTGGTCACGACTCCCGTCTTCGGCCACAATTATCTCATAGTCTATATGCAGGGATTCTGCCTGCTGATGCAGGGATTCTACGAGTTGGTAGCAAGTATGATTATATGTAGGAATTAAAATAGAAAGCATGTATAAAGAATAAGAGAAGGAATCATTTGGCTACAAAAGTACAAAAAAAATCCGTACTGACCAAAAGTTTCCTTCTCTTAGACGGCATCCTTACTCTTGCCGTAGCTTAGAATGAGAGTCGCATTCCGAAGCTGACGGTGCGTGCAGCTCCCCAATAACCTCGGAAAGAGTCGATGTCGTGGGTTTTTCCGTCGGTACCACGCTCTATATACTTTGCGTCGAAGAGGTTGCGTGCAGTGGCAAAGAGATTGAGACGCACGTTCTTTGCCACATTTCCGTCCCAACCTACTGTTGCATCGACGAGACTATATGACGGGAACTCGTAAGAATCAGACGTATCATCTGTGTTGGTGCGGCTTGATGGCTCAAAGTCGGCATACATACGGGCATTGAACTGCCATCCGATATGAGCGTATATGCCTTTCGGTAGTCTTGCATCGACTGTAGCTCCTATCTGTGTTTGGGGAGCATCACCTACGTGCAGTCCGTCGCATGAGATGACAGTCTCATTCAATGTCTCTCCAGTATAGCTGTCGTATGTTATCGCACTGCCTGAGTTTTTCCATTTCCAAGAACCCATCATAGCGTAGGCTGTAGCTTTTAGCCAAGGCATAATCTGCTGATAGGCATTGAGTTCCACGCCCATGTGCAGCGCATTAAGTCCCTTTATCTGGAATTTCTCAGCGGCGGCATTGGCTTGCTTTGCCGCACTGACCGTGAGAGTCTTGTTTCTCCACGAAGCAATATATGCCGAAAGCTCCATACCACCGTTTTTCCACTTTGGTCTCCATCCCGCTTCTGCCATGAGATTTGTCTCATTGGTGATATCATTCGTTATGCTAAGGTCACTGGAAGCCAGATATACTCCTGCGTATGGCAGACGTGAGTTGTAGCCAGCGTTTATATATAGCGCATTGTTGTCGTTGAGATTGTAAAGTATTCCGCCCTTAACGCTTGCGCCCCATCCGTGCGCCCACTTTGATTTCTCGCCAGTGGCATCATTATGTCGCTGATAATTGCCATTGAATACGCTTACTCCAATGTTTGCCTTCACAGCATCGGTGGTGTAATGTCCTTGCACGAAAGCAGAGGCATGGTGCGTAGTACGGCCATAGCGTGAGCCTACATAGTCGCCGAGCGTGAGTGAAGCCTTGGTGGAAGGGTCGGTAAAGGCGTCTCCTCCGAGCATATCGAGGATGGTCATCTTTGACCATGTGTCATAATATTGATACTGCAATCCTGCGCTTGCTTTCCAATTATTGTTAATGATATAGTCAGCAGAAGCTATTGCTCCCAACTGTTTATGCCCTGAAAGATAGTCAATCATGACGTTCTTTGACACGCCGTCAGCCTTGTTCTCCGCCACAATGGCGTCAAAGTCGATGTGTCCGTCAGCCGTCTGGTGGTTGATGATACTTGGTATTCCTGACTTATAGTTATTGTATGTGGAACTACCTCCTCCGTCGGCAATGGCGAGATATAGGGCATTCTTCATCTGGAGGTGTTCGCCCGACATGAGATGTTGCAGCGTGAAGTATGGTTTGAAGTAGTGGTTATGTCCGATACTATACTCTTCCCCATTGTAATATCCCCAGTTTTTTGAATAGTCACGTCCGTATTTATCCACCTCCTCTTTAGATAGTTCGGTATTACGCTGGTCATGTTTCTCCGGAGAGCCAAGAGCGGTGAAAATCAATGTGTTTGTCTCATTGAGGATTTTGCTGACCGAGAGCATGTAGGAGAATGTCTTTATGTCGGTACATTCTACGTAACCCTCGCCTGTAACGTAAGCTATGTTGGCATCGATGCTCCATCCGTTGCCGAAATGCCCCGAGGAGAAACCGAGTGTTCCCTTTGTCGTTCCCCATTGTGTAGTAGAGAGAGCAAAGTCAGTATGCGGAGTATAACCCGACCTTTTGGTCACAATATTGACCATACCTCCCATAGCGCAGTCGGCAAGCATGGAGCCTCCAAGTCCTTTCTGTACCTGCACGGCGTATGTAGCGTCAGCCAGTCCCATCCAGTTGCTCCAATACATTGAGCCGGAGGTGAGTCCCTGAATAGGTAAACCATTGAGCATTACCGAGATATTCTCTTGCTTGAAACCACGCATATTGAGCGTGGCATCACCATAGCTACCCGTAGAAGGTGTAGCATAAACTCCGGGAATGCCCTGGAACATCTCAAGATAGTTGGGTGCAGTCTGGTGCAGTCGAATGTCAGCGGGAGTAATGGTGGAGAGATTGAGAGGAGTCTCATTAGTCTTCACGAAATGCGCATTGATGGTCACTTCCTGCAAATTGATGGCAGAATCCACCTGTGCTTCAAGATTGGCGACTTCTGTCCCTGGGTAGTTTGCGTTGCTCGCAACCTTCTCCACGTCAATACCGTTATTGGCATTGGCAACAAGAGGAAGAATTGTGATACCCATTGCAACAATTGATTTCTTTTTCATTTGAATAAAAAGCATTAAATTGTTAATAAAACAGGCATACAATTCAAGGCTTTCTGTTTCAAATGGCGTTGTCAGTCATTGTTCTTCCTTTCGTTTTTGTTTCCCTTGGAGAGTTACAAACCTGTCAGTTAGCATTCGTAACTTATAAAAAATGAAATACAATAACGGGGGAAGAAGATCCTACCGACCTCCAATTCAAACATTCTTCTTTCATCCAGACTATACTGTCGGTACCGTAGTTGCAACGGTTCATGCCTATAATAGAGGCTCGCGGACTATACCGCCGATCGGGACTTTCACCCTGCCCTGAAGAGTTTGCGGGTGCAAAGGTAATCATTTTTCTGCTGTCATGCAAAAAAATGATGTTTTTTTTGCCGTTCTATTGTTTTTTACTACCTTTGTTGCGGAAAATCAAACACATCGTAATATGTATATGGAAAACGTATGGATTAGTGCATTTGGTCTATGCCTATCGACCTTGATAGGCTCGGCATTCGGATTTTTGTTTAAGGAACTGCCACATAAATGGAATGACATGGTACTCGGATTCTGTGCCGGTATCATGCTTGCGGCATCGACATTGGGACTTATCGTCCCTGCCTTTGAGTCTGCTACAGAATGGTGGTGGGTGGCAACAGGTGTCATGGCAGGAGCTATCTTCCTTAATCTTCTCGACTATGTTACGCCTCATATGCATCATATCACAGGACTGGACCCTGAGAACCACGTCAACAACAGCACTCTCAATCATGTACTTCTCTTCGTTCTTGCCATTGCCTTGCATAAGTTGCCGGAAGGAATGGCAGCAGGAGTGAGTATGAATTCCGCCAATGGGACGGCGGTGGATTGGACTGTATCCTTCGGCATTGCTTTGCAGAACATCCCCGAAGGTATGGTCATCATTGCTCCCCTACTCGTAGCAGGTGTCAGCAAGGTGCGTACACTCGTCATCTCTCTCGCCATCGGAGTGCTTGAAGTCATCGGTGTATGGATAGGTTATGGCTTGGGCTCCGCCTCAGAAGCATTCCTGCCCGTCATGCTTGGCTTCGCGGGAGGTGCCATGCTATACGTGACGAGCGACGAAATGATACCCGAGACACATTCTCACGGCTATCAGAAACAGGCCACCTACGCTCTTCTGATGGGATTTATGACATTACTGCTATTGGAAAATGCGTTTGCATGAATGGATATTGAATGAGGGGAAAACTCTTTCATGCAACGTCTGTAATCGTTTTTTCGATAGTAAAATATAGAGTTTTCTCATTAACATTATTATACATTTGTTAAATATCCAGTCAAATTTTTGACGATGATATTCGCCTTAAATTTTGTTAAAATCTAAGGCTTTGCTTGTGTTTTCCATACAAAAAAGGCAATATTTTATGAAAAAAGACCGCTACTATCCTACGAAAGCACTGATATCGGGAGATAATTTCATAGATATTGCAGGGTAAAAGCATTGACTTTGCAAAGTAATATCTATGCTTTTGCCAGACGAGAGCAAGTAATAATGAAGGGAAAGAATGCGCATTATTTATTATAACACTGATTATCAACCATATAAACAAAACATACAATTTCCTCACGAGAATCGAAAATTTGTCTTCTCCATTCATTATAAAAGAAAATATTGCAAGGAAAATGTTAAATGAGTTTTCACCTTTGCGAGTCTATAAATGGTTAATTAAACCTCAAATCCGCAACTACGCGCATAATATTCCCCTTACCCCACCATGCGACTTGAGGCAATACGCAGAATCATGACCATA
>CALZJQ010000020.1 GCA_945787895.1 uncultured Prevotella sp.
GTCAAACCTACATAATTAACATTTTTGACGGTGGGAATTAATAGAACCCACCATATCTTGATTTCTTTTCTTTCCTCCATTCACGGAGCGTCATGATGTGTAGTTGCAAAGATAGCAAAAACAAAGGGAAAAACCTTGTTGTCTGAGCATGATTTTTTTTATGTAATCGTCAAAAAAAAGGCTTTTCGCATTGAAATTGTAGAACAATGGGGCAAAAAAATGTCGGATTGTTTGGTGTTGTTGCGAATAAATCGTACTTTTGTGGCAAATTATTAACCGTTCGTAGCAAGGCTGCCCAGCCATGCCGATTGACAACTAAACACTTGATTATTATGAAAACCCTGATTACCCTCGCAGCATTGCTGCTGAACGTGTCCTTTGCGATGGCGGATGTATATTCCGAAGGACTGAAGAAAATGATGAATGCTGGTGCCCTGTCACTCAATCTTGAAAAGCTCCGCAGTACATTCCCTGATAACGGACAGGCGTCTGCAGGGCTGGACCGTCTGGATGATATGGTGGAGATTATTGCCCCATATTATCGTAAAAACATGTCAGAGACGGAGTTTACCCAGATGGTAGATTACCAGTTACAGCCGGAAATCCTCGCCATTCAAAAGTCTATGCTGGGAAATGTGAACGACATAGGAGCCATGATGCAGGGAATGATGGATAAGGTAATGACGATTGCCCAGGGAGGCAATGCAGAACCCATCGCAGAGAAGGATGCCAGTCCCGTGTTGAAAGAGAAGATACACAGGTATTTTGAAATGATGGACGTGAAAAATACAGTCACTTCTTCCATGAAATCCGTGAAGCAGGTAGTCCTTTCCCAGGCGGCAGGAAATCCTCAGAATGAGCAGATGATTACGGTGTTTGACCGCATCACCAACTATATGGAGAACAACGTCTCAGCCCTCCTTACCAATATCTTCGTGGAAAAGGTTTCCGAAGAGTCGCTCGATGTCTGCCTGAAGATGTCCGACCAGCCATTTTTTCCCGCAATGAAGAGGGCTAACAAGGCGATGCTGGATGATATGCCTGCCATAATCGAGAAGATTATCCCACGCATGAAATAACCCCTTTCGTGCAGTTACTTTCGGTAATTGTTGGATGATTATTTGGCAGAAAAATAAATAATTTGTAATTTTGCAGCCGAAATTTTCGCAAAACTAACAAAAAACAACGATATATATGAAACCGACACTCTTTCTCCTTGCGGCAGGAATGGGAAGCCGTTACGGTGGTTTGAAGCAACTTGACGGTCTCGGACCCAATGGTGAGACCATAATGGATTACAGTATTTACGACGCTATCCAGGCGGGCTTCGGCAAGATAGTTTGGGTAATACGTAAGGATTTCGAGGAGCAGTTCCGCACACAGA
This sequence comes from uncultured Prevotella sp., assembly GCA_945787895.1. Lineage (GTDB taxonomy): Bacteria > Bacteroidota > Bacteroidia > Bacteroidales > Bacteroidaceae > Prevotella. Next base: position 1,385 of record CALZJQ010000020.1, read on the forward strand.
TTCTCTCCAAGTATGAAGGAAAGGTGAAGTGTGAGTTGTGTTTCCAGAGCATTGATGCCCTTCCTGAGGGCTTCTCTGTGCCTGAAGGTCGCCAAAAGCCTTGGGGCACCAATCATGCTGTCCTGATGGGCAAGGATGTCATCAAGGAACCTTTCTGCGTAATCAACTGTGACGACTTCTATAACCGTGATGCTTTCATGGTCATCGGTCAGTTCCTTTCCAGTCTTCCGGAGGATGCAAGGGGACAATATGCCATGGTAGGATTCCGTGTGGGTAATACTCTCAGCGAGAACGGAACAGTAAGCCGCGGCATCTGCTCCAAGGATGATAAAGGCAACCTTACCACTTGCGTCGAGCGCACGAAGATAGCCCGTCTTGAGGATGGCGGCGTAGCCTATCGTGCTGACAACAAGGAGGATGGCGAATGGGTGAAAGTGGAGGAGAATGCGCCTGTAAGCATGAATATGTGGGGCTTCACTCCTGACTATTTCCAGTATTCTGAGGAATATTTCAAGGAGTTCCTTTCTGACCCTGCCAACATCTCCAACCTCAAGTCTGAGTTCTTCATTCCGTTGATGGTCAACAAGCTCATCAATGAAGGCACTGCAACCTGCAAGGTTCTTGATACCACAAGCAAGTGGTTTGGCGTGACTTATTCCGAGGATCGCCCGGAAACCGTTGCGAGAATAGCAAGACTCGTGGAGGATGGAGTATATCCGGAGAAACTGTTTTAGTCTTAAAAGGAAAAGAAACAAGCGGGGGAAGAGAAGGTGACTCCCTGCGAAAAAGATTGTCTTGATGAATATTAACATACTGAATGAGACAGACTTGTCTCGTCTTCAGAATATCGTGGCCGGGGCTGAGCGCGTGCTTATCCTCGGCCATGTCAATGCGGATGGTGATGCTTTAGGCTCGTGTCTCACGTGGGCTGAGTTCCTGCGCAGGCAAGGAAAGATAGCCAATGTCGTGGTGCCTGATATGTTTCCCGATTTTCTCCGCTGGATGCCGGGAGTGGAGCGTGTGATGCGTTATGACAAAGTGCCGCAGACGGTAGAGAAATTGATGGAGGAAAGTGATACTGTTTTCTGCCTTGATTTCTGCGTGCCCTCACGTATCACAGAGGAATTGGGGCAAAAACTCATTGAAGCGCCGGGAAGGAAGGTAGTCATCGACCATCACCTGCATCCACAGGTGGAGGCGGAACTGCTGGTCTCACGCCCGGAAATGAGTTCTACGTCAGAGATGGTGTTCAGCATCATACATCAGCTTGGAGGCTATGAAGCCATGACAAAGAACATGGCAGTGACGACCTACTGCGGAATGATGACTGACACGGGAGGATTTACTTACAATTCCACACGCCCGGAAATATTCCATATCATCAGTCTGCTGCTTGCCAAGGGTATCGACAAGGACAAGATTTACCGCAATGTGTTCCACACCTTCAGCGCCACCCGCCTTCGTCTGACGGGTTATGTGCTTTATGAAAAGTTGCGTATCATGTCTCCCCTGCGTGCGTCCTACTATGTCATAACGAGCGAAGAGCAGAAGCAGTTCAATTTCATCAAGGGCGATGCCGAGGGACTTGTCAACATGCCACTCCAAATCAAGGGTCACCGCCTTTCCATATCCTTGCGTGAGGACAGCGAGAAAGCAAACCTCGTATGGCTGAGTCTGAGGAGCGTGGATGATTTCCCGTGCAATGAAATGGCGGCTCGATACTTTAATGGGGGAGGTCATCTCAATGCTTCTGGTGGTAAACTGTATTGCTCTATTCGGGAGGCTGAGAAGATTGTGCAGGATGCTATCCGCGCTTATTCTCATCTCCTTTGATATTGAGATACCGTGTTTATATCCTCATTTTCAAGTGGTATCAATATCCGTTGTGGCATACTCACAGAGAATTGGTGAGAAATCGTAGGATGAACAATTTGTTAGTCATGTTTGCTGGCAAATGTGTCATTTAGTTTTTTTTGAGTTAAAAAAATATAGTGACTGTCGATTGTTTCTTTCTTTTTTAGTAACTTTGCACGCAAATTGCTTGAAATAACTATATGAGAAAATTAATTTATGCCTTTTTTTATATTATCGGGATGGCGGCATTAGTGTCGTGCGATGATGTAGAGACATACGCAGAACAGCGGGATGCAGAGCTTGCTGCTATTTCACAATATCTTGTAGATAAGAAGATAAAGGTCATTTCGGAGAAAGAGTTTCTCGCCAATGATACCATGACTGATGTCTCAAAGAACGAATATGTGCTTTTTGAGAATACTGGTATTTACATGCAGATAGTTAGTCGTGGTTGTGGAGAAATACTCAAGAAAGGTGAGAGTGCAGATATTCTCTCGCGGTTTAGTGAGTATAATATTAATGGTGACTCTCTGCAATTATCCAATCAGACGGTAACTACAAGTTATCTTCCCGACAAATATTCGGTAAGAAACACGAGTGGTTCATTTACTGCCTCTTTCATAAGCGGACAAAGCCTTATGTATATGGCATACGGCTCTGCTTCAGTGCCTGCCGGTTGGCTTGTTCCGCTATCGTATATTCGTCTCGGACGTCTCGTAGAAGAGGGAGATGAATTGGCAAAAGTAAGACTTATAGTACCTCATGACCAGGGACACTCTTATGCAAGTCAGGGAGTGTATGCTTGTTTTTATGAGCTTACTTATCAGAGAGGACTTAATTGATTGGTGTTTGGTTGTTTAGTTGTTTGGTTGTTTAGTATATAGCATTCGACACCATTGTGTAACATACAACAAAATCATCAGACTGCCAAAACCACAAAAAAACACAAAAAAGCATGACATTAATCAAATCTATTTCAGGAATACGTGGAACTATCGGAGGAAAAGCAGGCGATACGCTGAATCCTCTCGACATAGTGAAGTTTACATCTGCATACGCAGCCTTTATCCGCAAGAACACAGCCAATCCTTCAAACAAGATTGTTGTGGGACGTGATGCGAGGATTTCAGGAGAGATGGTGAAGAATGTAGTCTGTGGAACGTTGATGGGCATGGGCTATGATGTGGTCAATATCGGACTTGCATCAACGCCAACCACCGAGCTTGCCGTTACCATGGCGGGGGCAGACGGAGGAATCATCATTACTGCAAGCCACAATCCCCGTCACTGGAATGCACTGAAACTGCTCAATTCCCGTGGTGAATTTCTCACGGCATCCGACGGACAGCAAGTCCTTGCCATTGCAGAGGCAGAAGCGTTTGACTATGCTGACGTTGACGCAATGGGAAAATATACGGAGGAAGACTTTGACGACAGACACGTAGAGTCGGTGCTTAACCTTTCGCTTGCTGACCTCAATGCCATAAGGACGGCTGGTTTCAGGGTCGTGGTCGATGCAATCAATTCCGTCGGAGGCATTATCCTGCCTAAGCTGCTTGACCGTCTCGGAGTGGAATATACCATGCTTAACGGTGAACCGAATGGTGACTTTGCTCATAATCCAGAGCCTTTGGAGAAAAATCTCACGGGTATCATGGGCGAACTGTCAAAGGGCGGCTACGACCTCGGTATCGTAGTGGACCCGGATGTCGATCGCCTCGCATTCATCTGTGAGGACGGAAAGATGTTCGGAGAGGAATATACTCTTGTCAGTGTAGCTGACTATGTACTTTCGCATACACCGGGAGCTACTGTCAGCAATCTGAGCAGTACCCGCGCCCTGCGTGACGTGACAGTGAAGTGTGGCGGAAAATATACTGCTGCTGCCGTCGGTGAGGTCAATGTGACCACTAAGATGCGCGAAGTAGGTGCTGTCATAGGAGGTGAGGGAAATGGTGGGGTCATATATCCTGAGAGCCATTATGGTCGTGATGCCCTTGTAGGTATAGTGCTCTTCCTTTCCTCCCTTGCGCAGAAGGGACTGAAGGTGAGCGAACTGCGCAGGACATTCCCAGAGTATTTTATCGCAAAGAACCGCATTGACCTTACTCCATCCACTGACGTTGACGCCATCCTCGTGAAGGTGAAGGAGATGTATGCTTCACAGAAAGATGCTGTCGTGAACGACATCGACGGAGTGAAGATAGATTTTCCTGACAAATGGGTTCACCTCCGCAAAAGCAACACCGAGCCTATCATCCGTGTTTATTCAGAAGCTCACACGATGGAAGAGGCTGATGCTATTGGGAAAACTCTCATGGATGTAGTATATTCTTTTCAATAATCACTGCTGATTGCAATAAAAAAATCAGGAAAGGGAAGATTGTCAGAATTCGCCTTTGTAACAGTCTGAAAGACAATGCGTTGCAAAAGCGTTGATATTGCAGTGTAAAAGCGTTGATATTGCATGGTAATAACGCCGCTTTTACCATGCAATATCAACGCTTTTGTTTTGCAATGGCACAGCATGGCTTAAAGTAAGGGAAAAACATTGGGAAAAGAAGCCGAAAAATCATGAGAAAACAACCCCCCAAAACGACAAGACGAAAAGCTGACAAAACCACTAAAAACAAGGCAACCGGTCAACAAAAAAAGGACACTCCAAAAAGGAATGTCCTTAGCGAGCCTCTTGTCGGATTCGAACCAACGACCCCGAGATTACAAATCACGTGCTCTGGCCAACTGAGCTAAAGAGGCGGGTGGGCAAGCTACTTACATCGCGCCGCTACAACCAACTACCTTTGCTACGTTCCCGTCCTGGAGGATTCGAAGGGAGCTGGCCGTGCAAGACTGCCCATGTCATGATTGGAAAATCATGTCTTTTGGGGATGAAAAACCAGGCTGAAAAGAGTAAACTTACGACCCGTTCTCATTTTTGCGAGTGCAAAGGTAATGTTTTTATCCGAAAAAAAAGATTATAGCCTTATCTTTTAACTTCTATTAACTACAAATCGTATTCAATAGTTTTGCCCTTGAAAATCACAAAAAAAACTTAAATATCTACTTTTACTATGTAAATACTGCCGTAATGATGTGTTTATCTGCCGAAAAATGAGTACCTTTGCAGACAATTAGGATGATTATTCACAATTTTTCAAGATGATAACAAGAGAACAATACATACAGCTGAAGGCGTTCGCAAGGGTGGACGGCTTGATTCTTGGAGGAATCATGATGGCTACGTTCCTCGCTTTCGTCCGCAGTCTGACAGATGCCGGCTGGCAGATAGCCTACATTGCAGGGCTCGTTTTCGTACCTATTTTCGTGGCATTGAGGGTAAGGAACTATCGTGACAGGATAATAGAGGGACGCGTCAGCTTCCGCCGTGCCCTGGCATATTCAATGTTGTGCTTCGGCTATGCCTCCCTTGTGTTCTCGCTCGCCGTAATGCTCTATCTCCAATATTTCGACAAGGGCAGCTTGCTCGCAGGGCTTCAGGAGTATTTCCGCAGTCCGGAGATGGCTGAGGCGATGAAGAACTACGGCGTCAATGCTTCGAGCATGAAGGCAGAACTGGATGCCGTGTCGATGCTCCGCCCCGTGGATGTCGCTTTCTCGATGATTTCTAATACGTTGATTACGGGGCTTGTGTGCAGCGTCATCATAGCCTTGCTGTCACGGCGTGAGCCTAAGAAGGTGGTGCGCAGGTAGGGCGGCTCCTTCTGTGTGAAGAATATTTTATCTGGATAAAACGCTCTTTGTGCAGTCTCTGACGGAGATTGGCAATAATTTAGAAACATGACAATGGATATATCAGTAATAGTTCCCCTCTACAATGAGGATGAGTCGCTTCCAGAACTCTATGCGTGGATAGACAGAGTGATGCGCGAAAACGGTTTTTCTTACGAGGTGATATTCGTGAACGACGGAAGTACGGACCGTTCGTGGGAGGTAATACGCCAGCTGAGAGAACAGTCGGAGACGGTGAAAGGTATAAAGTTCCGCAGAAATTACGGCAAGTCGCCTGCCCTGTATTGCGGTTTTGCAGAGGCGCAGGGCAACGTCGTGATTACGATGGATGCCGATTTGCAGGACTCTCCCGACGAGATACCAGAGCTTTACCGCATGATTGTGGAGGACGGCTACGACCTCGTGTCGGGCTACAAGCAGAACAGGAAGCAGGGAGACCCCCTTTCAAAGACTATTCCTACGAAGCTTTTCAACGCCACTGCCCGCAAGGTGAGCGGCATACGTAACCTTCATGACTTTAACTGCGGACTGAAGGCATACCGCAAGGAGGTGGTGAAGAATATCGAGGTGTATGGAGAGATGCACCGCTACATACCTTATCTTGCCAAGAATGCAGGCTTTGCAAAGATAGGAGAGAAACCTGTACATCATCAGGCGCGTAAGTTCGGCAAGTCCAAGTTCATGGGCTGGAACCGCTTCGTCAACGGATATCTTGACCTCCTGACGCTTTGGTTCCTCTCTACTTTCGGCAAGAAACCCATGCACATCTTCGGATTCCTCGGCACGCTGGTCTTCATGGTGGGCTTCCTCTCAGCGTTTGCCATAGGTGCCGACAAACTGTGGGCTTTGTATCACAACGTCCCGCAGCGTCTCGTGACGGAGAGTCCGTGGTTCTATATCTCACTGACGATGATGATGCTGGGCACGCAACTGTTCCTTGCGGGATTTATCGGCGACCTTGTGAGCCGTTCTTCGCAGACCCGTAACGACTATCAGATAGAGGAGGAGCTGGGATGCGGAAAGTAATCGTGATATGTCTTTCGATGCTGGCATTCATGATAAGCTGTACTTCCATCGACTGCTCGATGAACAGTACCGTCCTTTGTGCTTACCGTTTCATGAATGCACAGGGAGACTCCGTAGCACTCTCAGACACTCTGAGCGTCATCTCAAGCCGTTCGATAGACGGTAATGACACCGTGCTTGTCAACAGAATGACCAAGGTTTGCACGATGCGCCTGCCCATGAGCTATGCCCAGGATGCTGACGAGCTCCGTCTTGTCGTGACAAACAGTTACGGAGAGCAGATGAGTGATTATGTCGTGGTGTCAAAGACTGACGAGCCGCTTTTCGAGAGCGTCGATTGTGCCCCGAGATATAACCATACTATTTCCGACATCTCTACGACACGGAATTTCATTGACTCCGTCGTAGTAAACAACAAAAAGGTAACAAATGACCCGACTACAATCAATGTCCTCATATATCTCCGCACTTCTGATTAGCCTTTCGCTCCTGCTGGCTGCGACGTCGGCAAATGCCCAGAAGATAGTCATACAGTCGGAGCCGGATACCGTGCCCCTGTTCCGCGGCATTGCCGTCGGTGCCGACCTCTTCGGTGCCATACAGCGGCAGGTCAGCGACTACGGACAGTACGAGGCAAACCTGCGCGTCAATCTCAGGGACAAGTACTTTCCGGTTTTTGAACTCGGCATTGGTGACGCCGACCATCAGGACGATGCGGTGACGGGGATAAGCGTAAAGACACGTGCTCCCTACGGACGTATCGGATGCGACTTCAATGTGCTGAGGGACAAGCATGGAGACTATCGTGCCTACGTGGGATTCAGGTATGCCTATTCCTCCTTTGACTTCAAGCTGTCACATCCCGGAGTGGAGGACCCTATATGGGGAGGAGTGGCGGAATATGGCACTGACGAGACCTGCAACAGCCATTGGCTCGAAGGTGTGTTCGCCGTAGATGCCAAGGTGTTGGGACCTTTGAGGCTCGGATGGAGCGTAAGGTATCGCAGGAGAATCGTCGCTCCTGACTGCTCCGTAGGCGATGTGTGGTACATACCAGGCTTCGGCAGGTCAAAGAAAACGTGTATCGGTGGCACTTTCAACATTGCTTTTGAGATATGAAAAAACGACTGACAGCCATATTCGTTGCCGCAGCTGTAATTGTTGCGATAGTGGTGGTGCGCAGGAATGATGCCGTCTATCAGCATGATTCGGGCTTCATCTTCGGCACTTCCTACAACGTGACGTATGAGTGTCATGAAAACCTGAAGGCTGAGATAGAGAGGCTGCTTGCCGGCGTTGACGCTTCGCTTTCTCCTTTCAACGATACGTCGGTGATAACTCACGTCAACCGCAATGAGGCAGTCGCACTTGACAGGTATTTCGTTGAAGTGTTCACACTCGCCTCGACCGTCTATGACGATACGGATGGAGCGTTTGACATTACCGTTGCACCCCTTGTCAATGCCTGGGGGTTCGGATTCAAGAGCGGCAAGCATCCTGACAGCAATACTGTTGACAGCATAATGCAGTTCGTAGGGTTTGACAAAGTGGGGATTGCTGACGGAAAGGTGGAAAAGAAAGACCCGAGGATAATGCTCGATTGCAGTGCCATTGCCAAAGGCTACGGCGTAGATGTCGTGGCGGAATACTTGAAATCCAAGGGGATAGGCAACTTTATGGTTGAGATAGGAGGTGAGGTGGTCACTGCAGGAAAGAACCCCAAAGGTGCTCCTTGGCGCATCGGAGTAAGCAAACCTGACGATGACTCGCTCAACGTGAACAAGGAACTGCAGGGCATTCTCAGCCTTACCGACAAGGCGATGGCTACCAGTGGCAACTACCGCAACTTCTATTACCGGGATGGAAAGAAATATGCGCATACCATAGACCCCAAGAACGGCTATCCCATCCAGCACAGCCTGCTGTCTGCCACCGTGCTGACAGACAGGTGCGCAAAAGCTGATGCCTATGCCACGGCATTCATGGTCATGGGTCTGGAGAAAGCGAAAACGCTGCTTCAACGACGTCCGGACCTCATGGCCTACCTGATATACAGTGATGACAATGGACAAATGAAGGTGTGGTATTCACCATCCTTGAAGGCAAATGTAGAATTACAATGAACGTTTTCGATAAGCCAGAAGACCAAAGGGAACTTGATTACTTTGGCTTGGCGAGAAAAGGTCGGATGAAATCCAACGTTTTCGATAAGCCAGAAGACCAAAGGGAGCTTGCTCACTTTGGCTTGGCGAGAAAAGGTCGGATGAAATCTGCCTACTCTTTCACCGAACTGCTGCAATTACCTCTCTTCCTTGGAATGGGAAGGGGAGAGATGGACGACATTCAGGAGAATGTACGTCTGGTCAGTTCTCATGCAAAGAAAGGGCAAATGATTGTCACAGCTGACCAGTCTTGCGACAGCCTTATCATCGTAGTAAAAGGTGAGGTGACCTGTATCACACGAAGCGACGATAATTCATACAGCATGGAGGAGCACCTGCAGGCACCATTGCTCATCCAGCCGGAGCATATCTTTGGCATAAGGCAACGATATACCATGTCGTACAGGGCTTATTCCCACTGCGATGTGATAAGGATAGGGAAACAGATGGTGCTGAAACTTATGGAAATATCCATGACTTTCCGTCTCAACTATCTCAATGCCGTCACTACAAACTCGCAGAAACTGCACGCCGGTCTGTGGCATCCCATGCCGGATGAAATAGACAGGAGGGTGATAAGGTTTATCAAAGACCATACACATTATCCTGCAGGAAGGAAGTCGCTGAGGATAAAAATGAATGTGATGGCAAAGGAACTGGGATGCTCGCGGCTCGAAGTCTCGGAAGCATTGCATAGGCTTGAGGACAGACAACTCATCGTCATGCGACGCTCCTATATAGAAATTCCCACGCTGCAGTTGCTTCTGGCCTATTTGTGAAACTGAAAATTATAAACAGATTAGACAACCTTTTGACATACTATAAAATATAACAATGAGAACAAACCCTTTCTTTCAAAAATATAATACTCCTTTTGAAGTGCCGCCTTTCGACCAGATAAGAATGGAAGATTACGAGGAGGCTTTCATGGAGGGAATACGGCGTGAGGACGAACATCTTGAGATAATGCTCAACAACCCGGAGCCTCCGACGTTCGACAATACGATTCTCAACGTGGAAGAGGACGAGGAGAAGAATGAGTATTACTCACTTCTTGACAAGGTGTCGTCAGTATTCTTCAATCTTATGTCTGCTGACGCGAATGATGAGATGGAAGCCCTTGCGCAGAAGATACAGCCTGCATTGACCAAGCACTCCAATGACATTGCCCTCAACGGGCGGCTCTTCGAGAGAATCAAGGCGGTATATGAGAATCATCGTGAACTTACTGCTGAGGAAAATGCCCTATTGGAGAAGGTTTACAAGGGATTTGTGCGCAGAGGCGCATTGCTCGATGACGAAGGAAAGGCAAGGCTGAGGGAGCTTTCTGAGGAGTTCAGTATGCTTGCATTGAAGTTTGCGCAGAACGAGCTCAAGGAGACCAAAGACTTTATCCTGCATATCACAGACGAGAATGACCTGCAGGGAATACCGGAAAACCATCGCCGCGCGGCTGAGGAGGAGGCAAAGGAAAGAGGGCTTGAAGGATGGGTGTTCACTCTCGACATGCCAAGCTATGGGCCTTTCCTCAAATATGCGGACAACCGTGAGTTGAGGGAGAAATTATTCATGGCTTACAATACGATATGTACCCATGACAACGAGAACAACAACATAGAGATTTGCAGGCGGATGGTCAATATCCGACGGGAGTTGGCGCAGCTCCTCGGATATGAGTCTCATGCAGACTATGTACTCGAAAACCGTATGGCTTCCAATACCGCAAACGTCTATAAGCTGCTCAACGATCTCATTGATGCCTACAAGCCTGCTGCTGAAGCAGAAAGGGAGGAACTGAAGGACATGGCAAGGCGCTGCAATGGTAAAGACTTTGAACTGAAACCTTGGGATGCAAGCTATTATTCCAACAAGCTGCTGCTTGAAAAATACAACGTGGATGCTGAGATGGCGCGTCCGTATTTTGAACTTGACAAAGTGATAAAGGGTGTCTTCGACCTTGCAGGACGCCTTTACGGTATCTTTTTCATGGAGAACGACGACATTCCCGTCTATCATCCTGACGTGAAAGCCTACACTGTCTATGATAAGGACGAAACATATCTCGCCGTGCTTTATGCGGATTTCTATCCCCGCAATGGCAAGCAGGGAGGGGCTTGGATGACCTCTTATCAGGAACAATATATCTCTAAGAAAGGTGAGAACGTGCGTCCTCATGTAAGTCTCGTGATGAATTTCTCTAAGCCGACAGAGGATAAGCCCGCCTTGCTCACGTTGGATGAGGTGGAAACCTTCCTGCATGAGTTCGGACATTCATTGCATGCAATGTTCTCCAACGTGCGATTCGTTTCGCTTTCTGGAACAAACGTATGGTGGGATTTCGTGGAACTGCCGTCACAGTTCATGGAGAATTTCTCCCTGGAACGGGAGTTCCTATCTACTTTCGCTTTCCATTATGAGACAGGAGAACCTATTCCGGACGAGCTCGTGCAGCGCCTTATCGACTCAAGAAACTTTGCTGTGGGGTCTGGATGTCTCCGTCAGGTAAGTTTCGGACTTCTCGATATGGCTTACCATACAATGACAAAGCCTTTTGATGAAGACCTTATAAGGTTTGAGAAAAAAGCATGGGAGAAAGCCATTATCGGAAAACAACTGGAAAATACCTGCATGACAGTCCATTTTTCTCACATAATGAGCGGAGGATATTCCGCCGGTTACTATTCTTACAAGTGGGCTGAGGTACTCGATGCCGATGCTTTTGCCGTCTTCAAGCGTGAGGGTATCTTCAACAAGGAGACGGCGCAACGCTTCCGTGACTGCATTCTCTCAAAGGGAGGAACCGAACATCCCATGACTCTATATAAGCGTTTCAGGGGTGGGGAACCGACAATCGACGCCCTGCTTGAAAGGAATGGCATCAAGCGTCCGCAGCAATAAGCCTGTTCCCAAGCGGAAGCCATCTCCCAAACGGTACACTTCGACCTGGTCGAAGTGCAAAAAAAAAACTCACCGAAAGCGACAATCCAAAGAAGAAAGGAAAGAAACCGATGAACAAGGAAGAGCAGAAACAGCAAACCCTCGACCGCCGTTACCTCAGAATGGCGCAGATATGGGCGGAGAACAGTTATTGCAAGAGAAGGCAGGTAGGTGCTCTCGTCGTGAAAGACAAGATGATAATCAGCGATGGATATAACGGTACGCCGAGCGGATTCGACAATGTCTGTGAGGATGAGAACGATACAACGTATCCATACGTCCTTCATGCCGAGGCAAATGCCATCACAAAACTGGCGCGGAGCAATAACAACAGCGATGGCTCTACATTGTATGTGACGGCTTCTCCATGTATAGAATGCGCAAAACTCATTATTCAGGCTGGCATCAAACGTGTCATCTATGGTGAGGAGTACAGGCTCGCTGACGGTCTTGATTTGATGAGGAAGGCAGGGATAGAGGTGGTTTACCTAAAACAGGATTAAGAAAGACTTACAAGAAATATACTGACATTTGGATAACAAACAATAACTAACAACGGTATGTCAAGCAAAACACACAGGTATATGCCCCTGCTCTTGGCGCTTTGTGTCGTCATAGGCATCGTGATAGGTTCGTTCTATGCCAACCATTTCTCGGGCAACAGACTCAACATCATCAATTCCGGGAGCAACAGGCTTAACAATCTCCTCCATATCATTGATGACCAGTATGTAGATACGGTCAATATCAACGACCTTGTAGAGAAAGCAATGCCCCTTATCCTTTCGGAACTGGATCCCCATTCCGTCTATATTTCTGCAAAGAGAGCACAAAAGGAGGCCGACGATCTCAAAGGCTCTTTCTGTGGAGTGGGCATAGAGTTCGTCATTCGGGAAGATACTATACAGGTGCAGAATGTCATTAGTGATGGTCCGGCTGAGCGTGCTGGTATCATTGCCGGCGATAAAATCGTAATGGTGGATGACAAACCTTTCGTAGGAAAGATAGTAACCAATGATGAAGCACAGGCGCGTTTGAAAGGAGAAAAAGGAACAAAAGTGAAGATTGGTGTCAAAAGGTTTGGTGCTAAGGATGTAAAACAATTCACCATTGTTCGTGATGAGATAAAGACAAAAAGCGTTTCTGCATCGTTTATGCTTGACGATGAGACAGGATATATAAAAATAAAGAACTTTGGAGAAACGACTTACGCAGAGTTTCTCGTTGCTCTTGCAAGGCTTTCACAAGAAGGTTTCTGTAATCTTGTCATTGATTTGCGAGACAATGGTGGAGGTTACCTTGAGTCAAGCGTGCAGATGGCTAATGAATTTTTGCCGGCAAATCGCCTCATTGTATATACACAGGGACGTAAATCTCCTCGTCATGCCTATAATTCTGACGGTAGAGGTGCATATCAAAACATTCCTCTTGTCGTCCTTATTAATGAGTATTCAGCCTCTGCATCAGAAATATTTGCAGGCGCAATGCAGGATAATGACCGGGCTATGGTATTGGGCTTGCGCTCTTATGGCAAGGGATTGGTTCAGCAACAGTTGGGCTTTCCTGATGGCTCCCTCGTACGTCTGACCATAGCACGTTATTATACACCGTCTGGACGTTGCATACAAAAACCCTATTCCAATGCTGATGAGTATAGTCAAGATGTCATAAAGAGGTATGAAAGCGGTGAGTTCTTCTCTCAGGACAGCATAAAGCATACTGGTCCTGAGTACCACACTGTAGGTGGAAGAGTCGTATATGGCGGAGGAGGTATCACGCCTGACATCTTTGTAGCAGAAGATACCACAGCTTTCACCAGCTATTATACCAAGGCTTTGACAAGTGGGCTTATCCTTCAATTCGCTTTCTCATATACTGATGACAATCGTCTGAAACTGAATGATTTTGCTGAAATGCAGGAAATGGCAAACTATCTCTCTAAGCAGAACCTTGTAGAGAAATTTGCCAATTACGCTGACTCACGTGGTCTAAAGCGTAGAAACTTGATGATTAGGAAGTCATATCCGCTTATCGAGAGGAATATCAACAGCAGGATTATTTACAGTATTATGAACGAAGAGGCGCTGTATCAGTATAATAATCAGTTCGACCCGGTGATAAAGGCTGCACTTAAAGTATTTAAGGACGGGACATCAAGGCCAACGCTGCCTAAGAAACAAAAAAAATAAATGAATAAAAAGGTACTGAGATCTTTTATCCGTGAATGCAAGACCAAGCATACTCAGGAGGAATTAGCTCGTCTTTCGCAAGAGACATCGCAATTATTGCGTTGTCATCATCGGGTGAAAAAGGCGCAGACCATTCTTCTGTATAATGCTTTGCCTGACGAAGTGGATACGAAGATGTTGCTGTCGGAACTGTATCTACAGGGAAAGACGTTGCTTTTGCCAAAGGTAATCAGCGATACAGATATGACAATTCATCGTTATAACGGTGAGGAGTACCTGTCCAAAGGGCGTTTTTTCGGCATTATGGAGCCTGACAATAGTCCTTTTTCCGACTATTCTTCTATCGACTTGATGATAATACCAGGTATGGCTTTTGACAAAAGGGGGAACAGACTCGGCAGAGGACGGGGATATTACGATCGTTTTCTCTCGCAGATGCCAAGCAATGTCTATAAGATAGGAGTGTGTTTCCCTTTCCAGATAGTGCCCATGGTGCCATCGGATAGTCATGATGTGATGATGGATGAAGTAGTTTACTCACATAATAATTGATATGTTTCGCAAACATCCCATACAAGTAGAAAAACTCGTGAAGGTAATCCTTCGCTCTAATGGCTTGGAAACGCCTTGGCTGCAGAGGCGTCTCATCGAGTCGTGGGATAAGGTTGCGGGCGGTCTTGCGGCTCAATATACCACGGAAAAATACATACGCAACCAGACTTTGTTTGTCCATATTGAACATCCTGCGCTGCGTTCGGAAATCAATATGATGCGTTCTTCGCTCGTTGAGAAACTCAATGCGGAGGTTGGCTCCATGGTTATCACGGAGATAAGGTTGGTTTAATGCCTTACTGATGGTGACATTCCTATTCAATGTCACCTTGCTTCGCATTTGACAGCTCGGTTATCTCCCCTTTCTCGACATAAAAAATCTTGTAGTCGGAGTCGCTCCTTTCCAGTATCTGGGCGAGATGGTCGCGGTTTGTGTCTGTGATGAATATCTGTCCGAAGCTGTTTCCTGCCACCATGTTCACGATATTCTCTACCCGCTGTGCGTCAAGTTTGTCGAAGATGTCGTCCAACAGCAGCAGTGGGGTGGTGGCGCTTATGGTCTTTCGCAGGAAATCAAATTGTGCAAGTTTCAGAGAAATGCTGTAAGTCTTGTTTTGTCCCTGGCTACCTTCACGCTTGATAGGGTAGCCGCCGAGCATCATTTCGAGGTCGTCGCGGTGTATTCCGTGGAGGGAATAGCCCACAGCCCTGTCCTTTCCCCTGCTGTTTCTTATCACGTCAAGCAGAGGGCCGCGCTGGCAATGTGACGTATATTCGAGGGTAACGGTTTCCTTTTCTCCAGAAATAGTGCGGTAGATGTCTTGAAAGACGGGAATGAAGTCAGTGACGAAAGCCTTCCTTCGCTGATAGATAGCCTCGCCATAGCGTGCCATCTCCTCTTCCCAGAGTTCCATCAGCGTGACGTCAGGCTCTGTTTCCGTCTTGAGCAGGGTGTTTCTTTGCAGGAGGGCTTTGTTATAGGCGTTGAGATTGTCTATGTAAGTGTTGTCATATTGCGCTATCACCATATCGAGAAAGCGTCTTCTCTCTTCGCTTCCTCCCTGTATGAGAAAGGTGTCGTTGGGTGAAACGATGATGAGAGGGACGAGCCCGATATGCTCCGACAGCCTCTTGTATGCTTTCTTGTTGCGCTTAAACTGCTTTTTCACGCCCCTTTTCATGGCAGAATGCAGCAGTTCCTCCGTGCCGTTATCCGTCTCATAGTGAGCGTCTATCATGAAATAGTCGGCTTCATGGCGTATTACATTCGAGTCTATGTTCGTGGACATGGACTTGCAGAACGACATATAGTATATGGCATCAAGGATATTTGTCTTCCCTTCGCCGTTGCTTCCGATGAAACAATTCATCTTTGGCGAAAATGAAAGGCTGGAATCTGTAATGTTTTTATAGTTGAGTATGGTGATTTCCTTGAGTGTCATGTATCAAAGTTGTAGTGAAGAATATTACTGTTTTTTTCCTGTATTTCTCTTTTTACAATGCAAAGTTACACCTTTTTAATATGAAAAACAAAAAAAACGTCCGATAAATTTCACCATGTCATATATTTTCTGTAATTTTGCGACGCAAAAGTATCGGCACAACTGAATTACTTGGAAAATAAAATAAAATACAATAATCATAATGGCAAATCCAACTAACGAAAAGGGCACTCCGACAGTGGAGCAGACCCTCAACAATCAGGAGGCGTTTTTCCTGAAGTACAAGAAGGCTATCATCGGCGTCGTGGTAGCTGTTATCGTAATTATTGCAGGCTCTATTGCATACAATAATTTCTATGCAGGTCCGCGTGAGGACAAGGCGGCTACCGCAGTAGCCAAGGCTCAGGAGCTTTTCGCTCAGCAGCAGTATGAGCTTGCCTTGAAAGGAGACAAGACTTTTGAAGGCTTCCTTCAGGTTGCAGCCAACTACAGTGGCACTGATGCCGCAAACCTTGCTAACCTTTATGCAGGTCTCTGCTATGCCAAGATGGAAAAGTGGCAGGACGCAGTGAAGTATCTTGACCAGTTCTCTACACAGGATGATGCTCTAATCAGTCCGGCTGCTATGGCTGCTCTCGGTAATGCTTATGCTCATACTAAGCAGATTGACAAGGCTATCTCTTGCTTGAAAAAGGCTGCTGACATGGCTAACTCAGAGGCTAAGGATAATATCAGCATCTCAATAGCTCCAACTTGTCTCATGCAGGCTGCTCGTCTTCTTGAGAGTCAACAGAAGAATGATGAGGCTCTTGCTATCTATCAGGAGGTAAAGACCAAGTACGTGAAGTCTCCTTACCGTTCAGAGATAGACAAGTACATTGAGCGTCTTAAGAAGTAAATGATTTTTTTTTCATATTGATTTCAAGTGAAGGATGCAGTACTCTATCGCTTATTAATAGGTGATAATGGTGCATTCTTCACTTTTTTCTTTTTCCTTATTAATAATGGACTTATCCGATTTACCTTCGCTTATCCAACAGTTATCTACAAAAAAAGTTCCTGATGCAAGCAATATGTGCTTCGGCATCGTAGTTTCAGAAAACAAAGCAGAGATTTCCGGCGCTCTTCTCAATGGCTGTGTGCTTACCCTTGAGAAGTATGGAGCAATAGAGGAGAACATTCATGTCAAGACAGTGCCTGATGCTTTCGAACTCGTCTATGGCGCAAATCAGATGACATTGACTGGCAATTACGACGCTGTCATTCTCCTCGGTTGCATCATTCGTGGCGAAACAGCGCAGTTTGACGTACAGTGCCAAGGTATAGCACAAGGCATAGCACGTCTCAATTCCATGAAAGAGACACCGATAATCTTCGGACTTCTCACTACCAACACCCTTGAACAAGCATACGAACGTGCTGGGGGAAAATATGGAAATCGTGGTTCTGAGTGTGCTGTAGAAGCGATAAAGATGGCTAAGTTCTAAGTTCTGCAAAGGTGAATAGCTTTTGCAGGCAAGCCGGCAGTACGGTATTTCGTATTGTCTTTCACTCGTGGGTTTATGCAATTTTGAGTTTATGCAGTTACAAGAGTATTTCAGAAGGTTCTCCTTTGAGGAGGTATTTGCAGAGTTGCAGTTGATGCTTGAGAATGCAGAGGGTAACAGGACTGTCTTCCAGCATGCATATGAAATGATGCTGACGATGGATACAATACCTTCAAAGAAGGTCATCCATTATCAGATAATAGATGATCCTGAGAGTGAGGAATACTATTGCGGTGCTCCGGACTCCAGTTTCAACACTACTTGGGAGGTCATTCTCGCCAAGGAGGTCATCGTTGATGAGGAGTGTGAGTTGTCAGACCTTGAAATTGTGTCCAACGCATTCATCTGTTCCATCATCATAGGACGCTGTCCCCGTGCCTTCCTTCTGGAGAAAAGGACGTTGCTCGGAGAGTAAAGCTCATGAAAACAGCAGGCAGGTGGCTTTTCCTATTCTTGGAAAAGCCACCTGCCTGCTTTGTGTCTGATACCCTTTTGGGATGGTGTGCCACCCCGTATTGTCAATTTGAGGGTGACTCCTGTGACAGGGGAAGCTCGGGAGGGGTGTAAGTCGCTACGGATGTATCTCCCATTCTGCTTACTATGAGCTGCACGAGGGCAAAGTCTTCGTAAGCCTCGTCAGGACTTCCTATGCCCACGACGAAATACATATTGTTGGCATCGCATTTGTCAAAAGCCATGCTCAGCAATACTCCATGTGCCTTTATCTCGTTGTTGAGCAGTCCCGTAAAACTGTTTTTGGTAAACGTCTGAGAGAAGAACTCCGTGCCATCGCTGCGCTTTATGGTGAGCAAGATGCGGTTATCGTAGTATGGTTCATCGTGATTGACTACGATTGGAAGTGTATTGTCGCCTTTTCTTTCTATGATATAGGTGTATTTGTTGCCGTTAATCCACTGTATCTCACCATTTTTTGTTTCCGAAGGCATTGTTGTAGCGGAGTCTTTTGGCTTTTCTATCACCTTCTCCACGATAATGTCCTCGTCCTGTTTCTTCTCTTTACATGAGGAAAAAGCCATGGCACCCATTGTAAGTGCCATGGAATATAATGCTAATCTGCTGGTTTTCATTCAATGTTTCTTTGTTTAGCTGAGTCCTTCTATCTCGCCATTGACGATGTCTATCTTCTCTGCCTGCGGCACTTTGGGCAGTCCTGGCATACGCATTATCTCTCCTGCGATTGCCACTATCATTTCTGCTCCGGTGTTGATGACAAAGTCACGGATGGTAAACTCGAAGTCTTCGGGTACGCCATACAGCTTTGGATTGTCGGAGAAGCTGTATTGGGTCTTGGCTATGCAGACAGGATAGTCTGTGATTGCGAGTTCGCTGATGCGTTGCAGCATTTTTTTTGCAGGTGCGAGATAAGTGACTTTTGCTGCTCCGTATATGTTTTTGGCTACTGCTTCCACCTTTTCCTCTATGCTTTGGTTGTCAGAATACATTAGTTGGAGGGGCTTTGAGGGGTTCCTGGCGATGGTATCTACTACGAGTTGTGCCAATTCTGTGGCACCTTTTCCTCCTTCACAGAAAGCGTTGTTCTCTGCAAAGCCTACTCCTAATTCTGCGCAGTGCTTGCGTACGAGTTCCATTTCCTCATCGGTATCGAAGGAATAC
The DNA here is from genome assembly GCA_945787895.1 of uncultured Prevotella sp. GTDB lineage: Bacteria > Bacteroidota > Bacteroidia > Bacteroidales > Bacteroidaceae > Prevotella. The sequence continues at coordinate 20,479 of CALZJQ010000020.1, forward strand.
CTGTTGAAGCAGACCACTACGGTCTGTCCGAACTTCTGCATATTGCGCACGTGTCTGTCCAGGTTCTTGAATCCTATGGTGAGTCCTTCAGCATTAGGCTTGCGTATGTCAGCCTCTGGTACGCCTCCGTGCATCTTCAGTCCTTGTGTAGTAGCCACGATGACTGTCAGTTTAGGCTGCAGTCCGCTCTTGCGGCATTTGATGTCGAAGAACTTTTCTGCTCCGAGGTCTGCACCAAAGCCAGCCTCTGTGATGACATAGTCGCCGTAGGTCATGGCTGTACGTGTGGCGATGACGGTGTTGCATCCATGCGCAATGTTGGCGAACGGGCCGCCGTGAACGAAAGCCGGGGTGTTTTCTGTCGTCTGTACGAGGTTGGGATTGATGGCATCACGCAGCAATACGCATATACTTCCAGCTACTCCCATGTCCTTTACCCTGAAAGGAGTGCCGTCGGTTTTTATTCCAAGCAGAATATTTTCTATTCTTCTTCTTAGGTCTTCTTCGTCTTTTGAAAGGCATAGGATTGCCATTATTTCTGACGCAGGAGTGATATCAAAGCCGCTTTCCATTGTTACTCCGTCGGATTTACGTCCGAGTCCTGTAACTATAGTGCGTAGATTGCGGTCATTTATGTCGAGCACTCGTTTCCATAGTACCTCTTTCAGGGCGAAACCCTCTTCCCTGTGCTGGTAGATATAGTTGTCCATGAGCGCAGTAATCATGTTGTGGGCGGATGTTACTGCATGGAAATCGCCTGTGAAATGCAGGTTTATCTTGTCCATAGGCAGCACTTGAGCATATCCGCCGCCTGCTGCTCCGCCTTTCATTCCGAAGCATGGTCCGAGAGAAGGTTCTCTGAGTGCGAGCACGGCCTTCTTTCCGATGACGTTAAGTCCGAGTGCAAGTCCGATACTTACCGTCGTCTTGCCTATTCCTGCCTTTGTCGGTGTGATGGCAGTGACGAGTATGAGGTTGCTTTTGTCAGTCTTTTCCTTGTCTATTGTCTTGTAAGGCACTTTCGCAATGTGCTTTCCGTATGGTTCGAGAATGTCCTCAGCAATTCCTATTTTTGCAGCTATCTCCCTGATAGGTAGTAGTTTTGCTTCTCGAGCGATTTCGATGTCCGTTTTCATAAAGTCTGTTTTGTGTTAAACAATGTATAGGTAAATTGGTTACGATAAGTCAGGCAAGGAATATGTCTGTGTCGTATTGCCCGCAAATATACGATAATTATTTTATTTCGATACAAAGTAAGTAAAAAAAAGTCACATCATCAAAAAAAAGATAATATTTTTTTTGCGATTTCGATACTATTGATTATTTTTGCAACTGATTAGCAGTTTTTAACCATTATTGACAGGAGTAAAAGGATTATGGATCAAGTTCATCAGATTAGCGAGGAAGAGATAATGCGCCGTGCTGAGGAAGTCTTCAGTGTCATGGAGTCGCGTTCTACGCTGGAAGAGATTGACATGATGCGCCGTGCTTTCAACCTTGCGAATACGGCTCATGCCAACCAGAAGCGCAAGTCTGGTGAACCATATATAGTTCATCCCATTGCCGTCGCCCGTATCGTGGCAGAAGAGATGCAGTTGGGTGCCGCTCCCGTCTGCGCTGCTTTCCTTCATGACGTAGTGGAGGATACATCTTATTCGGAGGAGGACATAAAGAGTATGTTCGGCGACGACGTGTCGTTTCTTGTCAAGGTGGTCACGAAGCAGAAAAAGAAGCAGTATGAGATGTCGGCTCAGTTGGATAATTTCCGCAAGATGCTTGATTCCATGCACTATGACGTACGTGCCATCCTTATCAAGCTTGCCGACCGCCTGCACAATATGCGTACCCTCGACTCCATGTTGCCTGCCAAGCAGATGAAGATAGCGGGAGAGACAGACTATTTCTATGCGCCTCTTGCCAACCGTCTGGGTCTGTATAAGATAAAGGTGGAGTTGGAAAATCTGTCATTCCGTTATCGTTGTCCTCAGATATATGAAAAGATAGTGTCTCTGATAGAGAAGGACAAGAAGCAGGATGAGATACGGATGTCGAGTTTTATGCAGAAGATTGACGAGGTGCTGAAGGCAAATGGCATTCGTTTCCGCCTTGAGGTGGCATACCGTGCTCCTTATAGTCTGTATCGTAAGATGAGGTCGCAGAAGGTGGATTTTGAGCATCTTGAGTACCGGCATTTCACCCGTATCGTCTTTCCGCAGGATATATATGTTTCGGAAAAGAATATGTGTCTGAACATATATTCTTATCTTACCAACTGTTTCCGTGAGCGTTTAGGTTCGATGATTAATTATATTGACCAGCCTAAGCAGAATGGTTACCAGAGTTTCCACGTCAGTTTGCTCTCTGATTATGGTGTCTGGGAGGAGGTCCATATCTCAAGTGAGAGGATGATACGCCTGTCTCGTCTGGGTTGTGTGGCTCAGCGTCGTGACAATGACATCAATGCGTGGCTTGAGAATTTCCGCAACGTGTTGCGTGACGTTGCGTCCAACGAACTTGCCAACAAGAATGGAGAGGCATATTTCATACAGTCTGTACGCGCCCAGTTCTACAATGACGACATTACGTGCTACACTCCACAGGGACGTGCCATCCGCCTTCCAAAGAATTCTACTGCCCTTGACTTTGCTTTCAACGTGCATTCACAAGTGGGAATGCACGCCAAGTATGCGAAAATCAACGGTCATCTGACTTCGATAAAGACGGTTCTGCACCGTGGCGACTGCGTGGAGATAGGTACTGACCCTAATGTGTGGCCGCAGGATGACTGGAGGCAGAGCGCAAAGTCGTACAAGGCACTCCGTCCCATCCATCAGTACCTTGACCGTCTGCCAACGCCTCTGTATGACCGCTGTCCCGTCTGCCATGCCATTCCCGGTGAGGAGGTGATAGGATTCAAGTTGGAAAGCGGCAGAATATGCGTGCATCGCCGTGACTGTGCCGATGCCATTGCGCTGTCATCCCGTAATGGTGACCGCCTCGTGGCTGTGGAATACCTTCCTGACAACAATGTCCTTTACCCCGTCCGCATCGTAGTCCATGCAGTAGATCGTCAGCATTTGCTCAGCGACCTCATTGACAGTATCTCCAACAAGTATCGTCTCTCCATCAAGGAGTTGCACACAGTGACCGAGGATGAGATAGTAACGTGTAAGGTGGATTTCTCCGTTCACTCATACGACGAACTGCAGAATATCGTCAATACGATACTTTCCGTGAAGGATGTGGATGAAGTGTCGTTCAGTATATGGTAAGGGAAACTGGGTTTTTACTTGTGTAGATAGTTGAGGAACAGTTCTGTCTTGTCATTCATTATTAGTTCCTCTGGGAATTGTGACTCTTTAATGAGTGGCAGGGCATATTCATAGTTGGCAACGTCGAATGAGATATGTGCGTCGCTTCCGAGTATGATGGGAACGTCATATTTTCGGCATAGGCGTAGTATTTCCATATTATTGGCGTATGCCTCTTTTTTGTTTCTTACTGGTTTCAGTGAAGAAGAGTTTATCTCCAGTAGCGTCTGCGTATCTCGTGCTGCGATAACGATAGGTTCGAAGAGTAATTGGGCGGTGCCATCTCCTGGGTGTGAGATGATATCCGTCCATTTGTTGTTTATGGCAGCTATCATTGCATCGGTATTTTGTGTTATGTTGCCAGGCTTATAGCATAGTCTGTGCATACCTGCAATGCGTATATCCATGAGTTTATAGAGTGATTCGTCGAGGTCGAGCGTGCCGTGTATGTCGAGGATATTCAGTTCTGCACCCATCATTATCTTTACGCCATACATCGTTCTGGGCACTACGTGCAGGTTGAGGAAATAGACGAAGGTCGGTCCTCCGGGTAGGGAGGGGGCATGGTCTGTGATGCCCAATATCTCAAGTCCTTTCTCTGCTGCTGCTTTCGCCATTTCTTGTACTGTGGAGAATGCGTGTCCTGATGCTATGGTGTGCGTGTGAACGTCTAATTTTGGTGTCATTGCTTGTGTGTTGTCAGGCTTCTTTCTGTTAGTGTTGCAGGGTTATTGGTGCTGCCATCCCTGCGCTTTGAGTTCAAATTCTTGTCCGTCTCGTGTGACGAGGATTGTGCCGAGTTCGGGTTTTGTGATATGTCCTATGATGCGGATGTCGTCCATTTTCTTTACTTTCTCGTAGTCTCCTATAGGGCAAGTGAAGAGGAGCTCATAGTCCTCGCCTCCGTTCAGTGCACAGGTGACGAGGTTCATGTTCATTTCTTCTGCCGTGACAGCCGTCTGGTAGTCGATAGGTATTTCTTTTTCAAACAGTCTGCACCCTGTGTTGCTTTGCTTGCAGATGTGCATCAGTTCCGAACTCAGTCCGTCAGATATGTCTATCATGCTCGTAGGTCGTATGCCGGCGTTTCTGAGAGCCTGCATGATGTCGCCTCGTGCTTCGGGTTGCAGTTGTCTTTCGAGCAGGTATTCTCTTCCTGAGAAGTCGGGTTGAAACTCGATGACAGCGTCTTTGTTCTTCTTTCTTGCTTCCTGCAGTTGCTGATAATAGACGGTTTTCTCTCTTTCCAGCAGTTGTAGTCCGCAGTATGCCGCACCGAGGTTGCCCGACACGCAAATCAAGTCCGTGTCCTTTGCACCCGAGCGATAGATTATGTCTTCCCTGTCAGCTTCGCCAATGACGGTGATGGAAATGGCGAGACCCGTGAGCGAGGACGTTGTGTCGCCTCCCACTATATCTACGTTCCATTTGTCGCAAGCCATCCGCAGTCCTTCGTAGAAGGCTTCGAGGTCTTCCACGCAGAAACGCTTTGATACGGCGATGCTCACGGTCATCTGTCGTGGCGTGCCTCCCATGGCGAAGATGTCGGATATGTTTACCATGGCTGATTTATATCCGAGGTGCTTCATATCTACGTAGGTAAGGTCGAAATGCACTCCTTCCATGAGCATGTCTGTAGAGACGAGAGTCTCTTTGTCTCCATAGTGCATGACGGCGCAGTCATCTCCTACGCCTTTTATCGTTGAGGTGTTTGCGGGTTTTATGTCTTTTGTGAGGTGTTCTATGAGTCCGAACTCTCCGAGTTGTTTTATTTCCATTGTTTTTGTTGTCTTGTTGTTTTGTTGTTTAGTTGTTTTGTTGTTTAGTTGTTTGGTTGCTTGTTTCTGTAGTTTGTCTCTGTTGCGTCCGCATACAACTAAACAACTAAACAACTAAACAACCAAACAACGGTATCAAAACCTTATCTTCTTTGGCTTTCCGTAAGAATAAGGTTCTTTTTGTTCATTCAGTTTTCTGTTTTTTTCTATGGTGAGGGTACTCGTCTTTGAGTTTTTGTGTACATAGCTGAGTATTGTCTCGTCGAATTTCTCTTTCTTGTCGAGCATTACTTTTATCTCAATGGGTAGGACAAAGATGTTTTTGCGGACTTCTTCTGAGAGTCCCTGCATACCTTCGAGGCGTGTGGCATCTTTTTCCGTTGTAATGATATGCCGCGGAGAGGGTAGTGATGCGAATGTGTTGTTGATATTCGCTATGTCCTCTTCTGTAAACTGATGGTGGTCGGCAAACCTCATTTGCGTGATATGTTTGCAATAGGGTTGTAAGTCCTCTACCATCTGTTCCGGCGAGGCGATGCCTGTGAGCAGAAGTGTGTGCTCGTCGGGCATTATGCTGGTGAGTTTCCTTGTCTTGTTGCCGAAGAGAAGTTGCAGGTCGCCGTACGCTATGCGCGTGAAATAGAGTTGCTGGTAAGGGAAGAGGTTGAGAGCCCTTGACAGTACTCTGTACGACATGGGTTTCAAGTCTTTCGGGCATTTCGTGACGATGACGATGTCAGCCCGCGTCTTGCCTTCCTTCGGCTCTCTCAGCCTTCCTGCCGGGAGGAGCTTGTCGTAGATGATGAGGCGGTGGTAATCGACGAGGAGGATGTTTATTCCCGGCTTGACGTAACGATGCTGGTAAGCATCATCGAGGAGTACGACGTCAGTATCGCTTGTCTCTGGGTCAGTAGTCAGTCGTTCTATGCCGTGGCATCGGTTTTTATCTACTGCTACATAGATGTCTTCAAACTTCTTGTGCATTTGATAGGGTTCATCGCCTATCTCTGTCATTGTAGTGTCAGCACGTGCCAGTACATACCCCTTGCTCTTTCTTTTATATCCTCTTGAGAGAACAGCCACCTTGGCACGCTTCCTTAATAGATTGACGAGGTACTCTACGTGTGGTGTCTTGCCGGCTCCGCCCACGGTGATGTTGCCTACCGAAATGACTGGAACGTCAAAACTCCGGCTTTTCAATATCCCAAGATCAAATAGCGCATTCCTTATCCCCACACCCATGCCGTAAAGCCATGAGAAGGGCAGCAGCCATTCGTTTATCTTTATGAAATCACCTTCCATCTGTCGTTTGTCTCGTTTCTTGGTGGGTTCTATGTTAATATGCGCTTTTTTCTTCCTTTGTGGCTTGTTCTCGCTCTTTGGTCTTCTTCGGTCAGGTAGAAGAAAATACATGGAATTACTCAAAAACGACCCTCTCCTCCATAAGAGCCTGAACAGGGCTGATATTGCGGATGTTGCGTAATAGGGAGAACAAATCGTAGTAATCGCCGAGCATCATCTTCATCTGCTCGCTGAGGTATGACTCATTACCGCTGTCCTCCATCAGGCTTTCCATCCAGTCTTTGGGCACAGGATAATTGCAGGTGGAGTAGTCTTTCAACTTGGCTAATGTGGCGGCTTTCTTTATTGCGACATCTATATTGCCCAGTTGGTCCACAAGTCGTATGTTGATAGCATCCTTGCCGAGCCACACCCTGCCTTGTGCTATCTTCTCTACCTCTTCCTTTTTCATCTTTCTGCCGTCGGCAACACGCTGAGTGAAGGTGGCATAGCCATGGTTGATGTATTTCTGTAGCAGTGCTATCTCTTCTGCAGAGAAAGGTCGTGAGGTAGGGACGACAGACATGTCAGAGTGCTTGTTGGTAGTGACCTTGTCGTATTTGAGTCCCAGTTTCTCGGTCGTCAGTACGTGAGCGTCGGGGAACGTGCCAAAGATGCCGATACTGCCTGTCAGCGTAGTAGGTTCGGCTACAATCCATGATGCCCCGCATGCCATATAGTAACCTCCGGATGCACACATTCCTCCCATAGAGACAACGACAGGTTTCGTCTTCTTCAGTTCCATGATCTGATGCCACATCTGCTCTGAGGCGTAGGCGGAACCTCCTCCAGAGTTGATTCTTATTACTACCGCCTTTACATCATCGTCATTTGCTAATGCCTCAAGGTCACGGCATACCTTGGTAGCTACGATGCCGGCATCGCCCATGAGCAACCCCTCTGACTCTTCCTGTACAATGCTGCCTTCGCAGTAGTATATGGCTATCCTGTCATTGTCGTAGTCCATATCCTTTCCTGAGGCAATCATCTGTGCTATTCCTACCTGTGGGATTTCCTCGTCCTTGTCCGTTTTGAGGAGTTTTTTTACCTCCTTCTTCACCTCATCTTCGTAGAGTAACCCATCTACAAGGTGCTTAGTCACGTATTCCGTAGCAGGCGCAAAGTCCATCACTTGATCGGCATAAGCCATCAGGGAGTCGGTAGAAATCTTTCGGCTTACACTCACATCGCTTACAAAACGGTTCCAGATGCCATTGAGATATACGCTGACCTGCTCACGATTGGCGTCGCTCATGTGGTCTTCTGTATAAGTCTCCGTAGCACTCTTGTACTGTCCTACCTTGACTACTTGCATCTTTATGCCAAATTTCCCGAGGAAGTCACGCAGGTAATGTGGTTGTGAAGCCATGCCATGCCACGAGAGCATGCCTTGCGGATTGATCCATACCTTGTCGCCGGCACTCGCCACGTAGTAGGCTGCCTGGGAGTAACTGTCGGCGTATGACACGACAAACTTCTTCGTCGTCTTGAAGTCCACGAGGAGGTCATGCAGAGCCTGTATCGTGGCAGGCGAACCGGATATGTCCCCCGTCTCGATGTAAATGCCCTTTATGTTCTTGTTTTCCTTTGCTTTCGTTACGGCTTCCCTTATCCTGTCCAGTCCGAGCGAGGAACTTACCTCGCCTTTCATCTGCGATATTATGTCGCCGTCGCCTTGCGTATGGTCGCTTATCTCGCCGTTTATCTTCAGCACGAGTACGGAGTTGTCCTTTATCTCTGCATATTCGTCCGACGAAGCCATGAGGCCTGCGATGCTGAAAAGGATAAATACAAAGGCGATGATGCAGAAGATGCAAAGCCCTGTAAACGTGGCTAATGTGTATTTTAGAAAGTCTTTCATATTCCGTGCGTTTTTATTGTTCAGGGATAATCCTCCGCAGGCGTAATGAAGCGGAAGGTATATTTCGGGTGCAAATATACAAAAAAAATCCGAGACGCCGACACCAATTTATAATTTTATATGGTTTTGGGTTATTGGTTTTGGGTTGTTGGTTGGTAATGCGTTGCTTACGGAGCCTTACTCATGAGGAAAAGGTAACCCAACCAAAAACCCACAACCGTTACTTTTTCTTGTCAATTTTGACATCGGTATAGTCTGGAAAAAGGGAATTTTGCCTTGTTTGACAAAGAAAAACCACAAATCTCTGCTTAGTTTCATTTTTTCTGATTACTTTTGCACAATAATATGGTTGGTTCTATTAATTCGCTTTGTCATATTTTGGATTTATTTTCGAGGACAAATTGT
>CALZJQ010000021.1 GCA_945787895.1 uncultured Prevotella sp.
ACGGCGACAAGGGCATTAGTTTTGCGCATATCTATAAACTGACGGTCTCTGGCTTTGCTCTCAACTATGCCACGCCGGGCGGTATGATGGGCGGTGAACCATATCGTATCATGTCCATATCGCCGTATGTAGGAGCGGAGAAAGCATCGTCGTCAGTTATTCTTTATGCCATGACTCACATGTTTTCTCATTTCTGGTTCTGGGCTCTCAGTATTGTCCTCTTCCTTGTTTCGCAAACGGTGACGACGGAATTGGGCATATTGCTCTTTGCAAGTGGTGTGTTCTGCTTCCTCGGTCTCTGGTTTTTCATGACAGGTTATCGTAAGGGACTTGCCAATCGCATCCTTGGAATCGCCCGCCATATCCCCCTCCTGAAGCGTTGGGCACAACCTTTTGTCGATGCTCATAAACAGCAGCTCGACACCATTGACTCGCAGATTTCCGCCCTGCATAGCCAAAATCCCAAGACATTTGTCCTTGCAGTGCTTCTCGAACTGGTGTGCAGGATAGTCTCTTCGTTGGAGATTTTCTTCATTCTTCTCGTGCTGATGCCTGATGTGAGTTTCGTGCAGTGCATCCTCGTCCTCGCCTTTACCAGTCTGTTTGCCAATCTCCTCTTCTTCATTCCGTTGCAGCTTGGAGGCAGAGAGGGAGGATTTCTTATGTCCATCACAGCCTTTGGCATAAGCACTACGGCAGCCGTCTTCGTGGCATTGTTGGTGCGCCTGCGTGAACTCATCTGGACTGCCATAGGTCTTCTCCTGATTAAGGTTACCATAAAGTAGTCCCGCCCCCTCCCTGTCAAGGCGCAGGCAATCAAGAATGGTATTCTTCGACCAGGTCGAAGAACATAAGACAAAGGAAAGAGGGCGCAAAAAAGAAAAAGAGAAAGACAAAAGAAGAAAGCCAACCAACAAAACAACAAAACAACAAGACAACAAAACAACAAACCCCCATGTCAATAAAAGAATTCAAAACACTGTTAAGAAGCACCTTTAAGTCGATGGACACAGAAGAGAATATCGACATCTACTTCACCCGTCCGATAGGTCTGTGCCTTACTCTTGTATGTAAGCGACTTGGTATTCATCCCAATGCAGTGACTATCTTCTCTTTCTTTCTTGGTGCGGGAGCAGGCTGGATGTTCCTCCATACCGACCTCATGCACAACATCTTGGGCGTGATACTGCTCATGTGTGCAAACTTCTGCGACTCTGTCGATGGGCAGTTGGCACGTATGACGGGCAAGACATCCCTCGTAGGACGTATGCTTGACGGCTTTGCTTCCGATGTATGGTTTTTCTTTGTATATGTAGCCATCTGCCTTCGTCTCTACAACGAAAACATTCCGGGCACGGAAATCCAGTGGGGACTGTATATCTGGGTGCTCTGTATCGCAGCAGGTATCTTGGCTCATGCGCGCCAGTGCCGCCTTTCCGACTATTACCGCAACATCCACCTCTTCTTCCTTCTCGGAAAGAAAGGGTCGGAACTCGATTCGTATGAGTCGCAAAAGGCTCTGGCTGACAAATATCGTGCTGAAAGGAACTGGAAGGGAGTGCTTTTCTTCTCCAACTATGCAAAGTACTGCGGAGCGCAGGAGCGTATGACTCCCGCCTTTCAGGCTCTCAAAGCCGAACTGATATCACGTTATGGCAGCCTCGACAACGTGCCGCAGGAGTTCCGTGATGAGTTCCGCAAGGGTAGCCTCCCACTGATGAAATACACCAACTTTCTCACCCACAACTGGCGTGCGATAACCCTCTTCACAGGTTGTCTCGTCAATCTGCCCTGGATTTATCCCGTCTTTGAGCTTACGGTGATGATGGTTGCTTATCTCTATATGCACTACAGACATGAAAAACTCTGCAATAATCTTCGATTACGGTGGCACGCTTGACACGCGTGGCGACCACTGGGGAAAGGTAATCTGGCACGCATACGAGCGTCATGCCATCCCCGTTTCCGAACAGGCATTTCGTGATGCTTATGTACATGCTGAGCGTACTCTCGGCAAGGAGGATATTATCAGACCCGCAGATACGTTCCGTCATACGTTGGACGTGAAACTTGACCTGCAGTTTTCGTATCTCCGTGACAACGGATTGTGGCAATGCTCTGATTCTGAAATGAAAAAGAAGCATGAAGCAGTGCTGTCTTCCCTCTATGAGGGGCTGCAGGCGACGGTGAAGCATTCCCGTGAGGTGCTCCTCGCCCTGCGTGAAAGGGGGTGCCGTATGGTTCTTGTCAGCAATTTCTATGGTAACGTGGAGACCGTACTGCGTGAGATGCAGCTTGACGACCTCTTTGTCCGTGTCATAGAATCGGCTGTCGTGGGTATCCGTAAGCCCGACCCTCGTATCTTCCTCCTCGGTGTGGAAGCTCTTGGTGTGCCAGCCCCTCAGGTCACTGTCATTGGAGATAATTACGGCAAGGATATCCTTCCGGGAAAGGAGGCGGGCTGCCGTACGGTGTGGCTGAGGGGAGAAAGTTGGAAAGATGAGGACGTGGATGGCAAGGCAGCTGATTATCAGATAAATGACATCGCCGAGATTCTTACTGACATTCCCGGTCTTCCGGTCACTTTCTCCGCTTCTTCCGAAACGGAATAGGGTTCTGGAAACAGATGGGTAAAAATGACGTTTTGCAAGCAAGGCAGTCCGTATTGCTGACAAAATGATATTTGAAAACTCCCGACCTCGCAGCCCTTTCTGGAAGAATGTTCTCTGGGAAAAAGGGCATCTGCATGGCTTTGTCCTGCAGGAAAACCGCCTTTTTATGGTGAAAGTGCCGATATTGTCCTGCAATATCGGCACTTTTGCGTTGCAATCTCTGCCTTATTGCCGTGTAAAAGCATGGCTTTCAGTCGGTAATCCCAGTGCTTTTGTCTTCCAAGACCTTGCTTTTCGTTGGAAATTTCTTCCGAAGTTTTTCTCCAAATCCGTAAACTTTTGATTCTGAGAAACATACAAAAATCCGCCGAGAATCGGGAATTTGAGTCGGAGTCGTACTCTGTCTGAAAATTTCCCAATAGTGATGCGTTTTCAGAAATCAAATTGTAAGGAAAACGGCTGAAATGCTTGCATACTGCGAGGTTGTGCCGTCCGGGTGCCGGTTTTGCGCTTGAAACATGGGAGAAATGCCCGTTTTTGGCATTGAAAATCCACTGCTGATTGATATTCGTCAAATTAACACTTAAAAATCACTTTTTCTTTGAAAATTATTTTGTGTGTCCGCAAACAATTATTAATTTTGCACTATCGAAAGTAGATAATAGCCAAACTGTAAGGTAACAAAGATTTATTCACGGGATAATGCGGATTTACTAAGCAAAAGTGTGAAGAGACACATTACAGGACGAAAACTTTGCACGACAAGACATAAGTGAAGTTCCAGTCAAAGAAGTGGGATTGGCTTGAGTAAAGGTAAAAAGAATATATTGTCTCAGTTAATAAACAAGATAGGCACCGCCTTTCAATAAGGTAATCAGATTGATAGGATATGTATCAGGAAGGTGATTTACAGTTGACATTGCATTTTAGTTATTAGGATTTTTGTTAATAAACACTCTCGGAAACGAAGCAGTCGATGACGACTACTCCGTTTTTTTTGCGCTCTTCCTGTTCCCGTTCCTGTAGAAATCATGCCGTCTTTTGTAAAAAAAATCATGCCCGCGGGCAATAATCACCGCGCACGCTCGTTATTATTATTGTTTATGCGCGTATGGAAAGTACGCATATATGCGCAGGACTGATGAAGCAATAACCCAAAACGAAGAGCATCATGATAGAATACATCAAAGGAGAATTGACGGAGATTACTCCCACCGTAGCGGTTGTCGAGGCGGCGGGAGTGGGATATGCGCTCAATATCTCTCTCAATACATACACAGCCATTCAGACGAAGAAGGAGGTGAAGCTCTATGTACACGAAGCCCTCGTCACGGGAGGACGTGACGACTCCTATTCCCTCTATGGCTTTTTCAGCAAACAGGAGCGTGAGCTCTACCGTATGCTCATCTCTGTCAGTGGGGTAGGCAGCAATACTGCCCGCATGATTCTCTCTGCCACGACTCCTGCCGAACTGGTCAATGTCATCTCTTCGGGCAACGAGAAAATGCTGAAGTCAGTGAAAGGTATAGGTCTCAGGACGGCTCAGCGCATCATTGTTGACCTGAGGGACAAGATGGCGGCAAGCGGCATCATCGCCGACCTTGAGTCGGGCGCAGCGGCATCCGCCTCCGTGCTCACGCCGCAGCAGAGCGAGGTGAGGGAAGAAGCGGTGGGAGCACTCACCATGCTCGGCTTCTCGCCGGCTCCAAGCTCCAAGGTGGTGACCGAAATCCTCCGTGCCCATCCCGACACGCCCGTAGAGCAGGTCATCAAGCAGGCCCTGAAGCTAATCAAATAGCGCAAACGTGGTACTCTTCGACCTGGTCGAAGAGCACAGGAAACAAAAGGAAAAAAGCAATGCCCCGGAAAAAAGAAAGAAATAATCTCTCCAAGCCGAAAGCAGGCGGCAGGCAAGCCAGCCAGTCCGCCACGAAGGCATCCCCCTCCGCAAGGACAGGGATGGAGAGGTTGTTATGGGGCATTCTCCTCATTCTCCTGCCTACAGTGATATGGGCATCTGCAGTAATGCAGGACGACAAGAAGCCAAAGGTGAAGAAGCAAGTGGAGCTTGAGGAAGAGGAAATACCCGACAGCCTCCTACATCCACGCTGGAAGATACAGCGCACTACACCCGTCACATACGATGACCTGAAGAAAGGCTCTACTGATTTGCTCACGCCGGAGAACGTCGAACAGACACCAGAATACAACGACACGCTGAATAGCTACGTCATAGGTTCCAGAATGGCAGACACATGGCTGGCAGCACCTGTCGTGATGTCTGTCTCAGAATACTTGAAATGGACGGAAAAGCAGTCAAGAAAGGATTTCTTCCGTAACAAAAACGCTGAGATTTTCGAACAGAAAGGCAAAGAAAAATTCGACTTTATGGATATGCACTTTGACCTCGGACCAGCAGAAAAAATCTTTGGTCCAGGCGGTGTGCGCATAAAGACGCAGGGTAGCGCAGAACTGAAGTTTGGTGCTACGATGAAAAACATTGACAATCCCTCGCTGCCTATCAGCAAGAGAAAGACGACAAATATCAATTTCGACGAAAAAATCAACGTCAATGTCAATGGTAAAGTCGGTGATAAGGTCAATATGAACCTCAATTATAACACCGATGCCACCTTTGAGATGGACCAGCAGAACCTGAAACTCAAGTACGAAGGTAAGGAAGACGAGATAATAAAGCTCGTTGAGGCGGGTAATATCAGTTTTCCAAGCAACTCCTCCCTCGTCTCTGGAGCCTCCTCCCTCTTCGGTATCAGAACCGATATGCAGTTTGGAAAACTCAAACTGCAAACCGTTGTTTCGCAGAAAAAGTCCAATGCACAGAGTGTAAGCACAAAAGGCGGAGTGCAGTTGTCACCGTTCGAAATCGATGTAGCCAACTATGAGGAAAACCGCCACTTCTTCCTCTCGAAATATTTTCATGACATCTATGATGAAGCCATGCAGCAATTACCCAACCTCACCACGGGAATAAATATCACAAGAGTGGAGATATGGGTGACCAACAAGTCAGGACAGACGGACAATACCCGTGACATAGTAGCATTGGCAGACCTCGGTGAGGGTGCTCCTGCCAACAACCTTTGGAGCGGAAAGGGTGCCTCTGCCGTGCCAAGCAATGATGCTAATACGCAGTATGCGCAGATGGTTTCTACGTATGCTGCTGCTCGTGACATTGACCAGACCTCCTCCGTGCTGGAAATCCTCAATGACAACGAGACGGGACGTACCGATTACGAGAAACTGGAGAAAGCAAGAAAACTCAACAGCACAGAATATACGCTCAATTCTGCTCTTGGATATATCTCGCTCAAATCCACTTTGCAGACGGACCAGGTGCTCGCCATTGCATACGAATACACATACGGCGGTGTGACCTATCAGGTAGGAGAGTTCGCTTCCGATATTACTGACGTCAACAAAGCCCTGTATGTAAAAGCCTTGAAGAATACTACACACAATCCTTTGCAGGCTAACTGGCAGTTGATGATGAAAAACGTCTATTACCTTGCCACGAATGTTGAGAAGGAAAAGTTCCGTCTCGACATCAAGTTCCAAAGTGATACGGCAGGCGTTTATCTCACTTATCTCCCGGAACCACAGGTAAAGGAATATACACTCTTGAAAGTCATCGGTGCAGACCGCCTCGACAACAACAGCAGAGTACACCCCAATGGCACTTTTGACTTCGTAGAGGGATATACCGTAAGCAACGGACGTGTCTTCCTGCCAAAGGTGGAACCTTTCGGACGCAGCCTGTATAAATTTCTCGTAGATAAGAATGTGGAGCCTGCCAAGGCGGCAAAATATGCCTATACCGAACTGTATGACTCCACAAAGACCGTAGCAAAGCAGATTGCAGAAAAGGATAAGTTCATGCTTCAGGGACAGTTCAAAGGCTCCTCAGCCAATGAGATATACCTCGGAGCATCGCAGGTGCCACAAGGCTCCGTAGTGGTAACGGCTGGAGGTGTCACACTTGTTGAGGGAGCTGATTATACAGTAGATTATGCTTCGGGCATCGTCAGCATCATCAATCAGAGCATAATTGATGCAGGAACTCCTATCAATGTCTCTCTCGAAAGCAATGACGAATATGGAATGCAACGCAAGACGATGCTCGGACTCAACTGGGAGTATGACTTCTCCAAGGATTTTCAAATGTCAGGTACGTTCCGCCATCTGTCAGAACAAAGTCTTACCACGAAAGTCGCTATGGGGGCAGAACCCGTAAAGAATACCCTCTGGGGGCTTAACCTCAACTGGAAAAAGGAAAGTCAGTGGCTTACCAATGCCCTTGACAAGATACCTCTCCTCAATGTCTCACAACCATCTTATATCCAGTTTAATGCAGAGTTCGCACATCTCATAGCAGGACAGGCCGGAGGCACCCAGGACAATGCTTCATATCTCGATGATTTTGAAGATACGAAGACAAGTTTCCAGATAGGTACTCCTTCTTCATGGGTCATATCCAGCGTACCTTCCATGTTCCCTACAGAGGCAAAGGACAAGACAACGCTTGCCGGTGGCTTTCATCGTGCCCGTCTCGCATGGTATAACATAGATCCGCTCTTTACACGTCGTAGCTCTACGCTCACCCCAAGCCATATCAAGGGTGACCTCGAGCAGCTTTCCAATCATTATGTACGTGAGGTATATACACGTGAGGTCTATCCCAACCGTGACCTTGATTCATATTCCGGAACGGTAAACACGCTGCCTATACTCAATCTCGCCTATTACCCTGCAGAGAGAGGTCCGTACAACTTCAATCCCGCACTAACGTCGAAAGGTTTCCTGGAGCGTCCGAAAGACTCTTGGGGAGGCATGATGCGCAAACTGGATAACCCCGACTTTGAGGCTGCCAACATAGAGTATATCGAATTCTGGATGCTCGACCCATTTATCTACACACGCCGCAACGGTACTGCTTCTCAGTATGGCGGAGACCTTTACTTCAATCTCGGTGAACTATCAGAAGATATTCTACACGATGGAAAGAAATTCTACGAGAGCGGAATGTCAATCGACGGCACTGAACGATATGCCGTGACGCAGTGGGGCAAGGTGCCGCAGCAGAATATGGTCACCTATGCCTTTGCTACATCGGCAGGTTCAAGGGCAAAGCAGGATGTAGGACTCAACGGTCTCACTGATGATGAAGAGCGTGCTTTTGACAGTTATCAGCCTTTCATTGAGGCTGCAAGGGCAAATGTAGAGCCTCTCATCTTCGATTCTATCTATGCTGACCCGGCAAACGATAATTATCGCTATTTCCGCGGGGATATGTGGGATCGGCAACAGGCTTCCATCCTCGAAAGATACAAGTATATCAACAACCCGCAGGGAAACTCTCCCGACAGTGATACGCGTTCTGAGCGTTATGACACCTCGTACAAGATAACGCCCGACGTTGAGGATATCAATCAGGACTACACACTCAACGAGAATGAAAAATACTACGAATACAAGGTATCTATACGTGAGGAGGATCTGCAGGTAGGCAGAAACTTTATCGTCGATAAGCGCATTGCCAACCCAGGACTGCGTAATGGAACTACCGAGGAGGTCACATGGTATCTCTTCCGCATTCCCCTCAAGACTCCTGACGGACAGGGACGAAAGAGATATGGCAATATCTCAGACTTTACCAACATACGCTTCATGCGTATGATAATGGCTGGCTTTGAGCACCCTATCGTGTTGCGTTTCGCAAGTCTTGACCTCGTACGCGGAGCATGGCGTGTATATGAGCAGACCCTCAACCATTCTGCTGCCAATACAGGAACTATCAATGTCAGTGCAGTAAATATCGAGGAGAACAATGACAAGTCGCCTGTCAACTATGTCTTGCCTCCTGGCATCTCACGTGTCGTAGATCCTTCTCAGCCACAACTCAAGGAGGATAACGAACAGTCTATGGATATCGTCGTCAACGACCTCTCTACGGGTGAGGCAAAGGCGGTATATAAGAACATGACCCTCGATGTGCGCCAGTACAAACGGTTGCAGATGTTCGTGCATGCCAATGCTCTCGAAGATAATACCACTAACCTCAGGGACGACCAGCTCGCTCTCTTCATACGTCTTGGCTCCGACTATAAGAGCAACTACTATGAGTATGAGATACCGCTCAAGCTCACACCTCCTCCTACTGCTACGAAATACAGCACATATTCCCTCGCCGACTGTAAGAAAGTGTGGCCAGAAGAGAATATGCTTGACATACACCTCTCCATATTCACAGCACTGAAGAAGGCACGCAACATGGCAAAGGCGGAGGGAAGGGCATCCTACAACGTAGAATACTCCGCTTACGACGAGGAAAACCCTAAGAATAAGGTCACCATCCTCGGAAACCCTACACTCGGAGAGGTGAAGACAATGGTCATCGGTGTAAGGAACCTTTCATCGGGAATGAAGAGCGGAGAGGTATGGGTCAATGAGATGCGACTGCTCGAACCTGAGAATACAGGAGGTTGGGCGGCGCAAGGAAACCTCAACGTGCAGCTCTCAGACCTCGGAAGCGTCAATGCTACTGGTAGATATATCAGTGAAGGCTTCGGAGGATTGGAGGAATCGGTGGCATCACGCTCTACAGACAACTATGCTACTTACTCCTTTACCACGAATCTCGAACTCGGAAAGTTCTTCCCGGAGAAAGCCAAGGTGCAGGCACCGCTCTACTATAGCGTGACGCGGGAGCGTACATCTCCTAAATACAACCCGCTTGATACGGATATGCGACTCGATGATGCTCTCGAAGCTGCTGACGGAAAGCATGAACGCGACTCCATCGAGAGTATCGCAGTGATGAAGAATGTAAGCAAAAACTTCTCGTTGTCAGGCGTCAGACTCGGTATAGCGACCAAAAGGCATCCTATGCCTTATGATCCGGCTAACTTCACTTTCTCATACAGTCACTCGCATACGCACACTGATGGAGAAACTACGGTATATGAAAACGAGGACAACTGGCGAGGAAGCATGGCATATTCATGGACGCCTGTATATAAACCTTTTGAGCCTTTCAAGAAGATCAAGAGCAAATCAAAGTATTATGACATACTGAAACTATTCGCTTTCAACTGGCTTCCACAAAATATTGGATTCAATACTGACATCGTACGCAATTACTACGAACTGCAGGAACGTGACCTCGAGAACCTCGGAAGTGATAATTCCATACCTTCTACGTTCTCGTCTCAATTCCTATGGAACAGAGAATTTCAGCTGAGATGGGACTTGACCAAGAATCTCAAGTTCAGTTTCAACAGTGCGACGCACGCAGAGATAGAAGAACCATACGTACAAGTCAATAAAGACCTCTACCCAGACCAGTATCAGGCTTGGAAAGACTCTGTATGGACAAGTCTCAAGCACATGGGTACACCGCTCGACTATCAGCAGAGTGTCACGGCTTCGTATCAGTTGCCACTCTCCCTAATCCCCATCTTTGATTGGGTAAAGGCTAACGCTACCTACAACTCTTCATACAACTGGCAGCGAGGCACCGACCTTGAAGACGGTACATCCCTCGGCAATACCATAGGCATGAACCGCTCGCTGAATATCAGTGGCGACTTCAAGTTAGAGAAATTGTATGACCACGTGCCGTTCCTCAAGAAGACTAACGAGCGTTTCAAGAGAAGTATAAGGAAAAACCAGCCTAAAAAAGAGAAAACGACTGACAGCAAAAACAAGGCAAAGGCTGATGAAAAAGATGATAAGAATGACAAGGCAAAGGCTGATGAAAAAGATGATAAGAATGACAAGGCAAAGGCTGCTTTGCCAAAGAACAGCAAGGCATTCGAGAGGGAACTCTCCATCAATGCCGATACTGCCATCGTAGTTACCCACGGCAAAAGGACAAAGAGACTCATCGTCTCCGCACGTAATGCCGAGGGAAAGCTCATCGACATAAAGTACAAGGTCGTAGATGACAACAAGATAAAGGTGTTCAACCATGCCGATACCGCTGTGAAGATAAAAGTATCGGTGCTTGCCAAAGAGCCTCTCGACAACAAGAAATGGTATCGCACGGCACAGTCTGTTGCCAACTTCCTCATGATGGTGCGCAACGTAAGTTTCTCGCTCCGTGACCAATATTCTATGTCATTGCCGGGCTTCATGCCTTCCGTAGGTGATGTCTTCGGACAGAAAAAAGTGGCTGACGCCTTCTCTCCAGGACTTGATTTTGCCTTTGGTCTTGCAGGAGATTCGTATATCGACAAAGCTATCGACAAGGGATGGCTGCTCAATAACGGGGCTGTGGCTACGCCAGTGACTACAAATCATACTCGCAACCTGCAGATAAGGACTACCTTACAGCCTATCAGAAACCTCAAGATAGATCTCTCCGCAGACCATTCACAGACCAAAGGCAAGTCTATACAATATATGTATCAAGGCAATCCGACGACACTCAGCGGCAGTATGACCATGACAACCATTGCTGTCAAGTCGGCTTTCGGTGGCATTGGCAACGCAAACAACGGTTATCACTCATCTACTTTCGAGACTTTCTGCCGCTCATTGGATGGATATAAGGCTATGATAGAGTCAAGATATGCCGATGCTGTCTATCCTCGTGGAACGCAATTTGAAGGTAAAAAATTCTCTAACACACTGGTGGGTAGTGATGGAACAACTTACGAAGCCGGATTGGATAAGTATAGTGCTGACGTTATGGTCCCCGCTTTCCTCAAGGCCTATACGGCTATCGACAGCAAAGGCATCTTCCCCGCACTTTCCAAGCTCCTCCCCAACTGGACTCTAAGATACAACGGACTGAGCCAACTCACGTGGTTTCAGAACTATTTTAAGAGTGTCGATATCAGTCATGCTTACAAATGTATCTACGCTGTAGGTTCATATAGTTCTTACAATACATTCATGGAGTTTATGGGAGATTATGGATTTGTCACCGACAATACGCAGGGCATCGCCGTACCGCGACCGAGCAGTATGTTCAATGTCTCTCAGGTGAGCATCAACGAGTCGTTCTCTCCGCTTCTGGGCGTAAACCTCACCTTGCAGAACGATATGACTATCAAGATGGAATACCGCAAGACGAGAGTACTCAACCTATCCATGACAAGTGTTCAGCTCAATGAGACATCGTCAAGCGACTGGATTATAGGCATGGGATATAAGATAAATGATTTCAATCTCTTTACACGTACCAAGACAAGAACCGTGAAAGGAAAAAACAAAGGTGGTGATGACGATGAGAACAACAACAAGTCGTCTGCAAAAACTACGAATAAGAAATCATTCAACCACGATTTGAAACTGCAATGTGATTTCAGTCTGCGCAATCAAGCAGCGATAATGCGTGACATAGCAGCCATGTCATCCACTGCAAGCAGCGGTAACAAGGCATTAAAGCTCAGCTTCCTCGCCAATTACTCGCTCTCAAGACTTCTCACTATGAGCTTCTATTACGACTGTCAGGTCAATACACCGCTGCTCTCGTCAAGCAGTTATCCTACGACAACCCACGATTTCGGGCTCTCAATGAAATTCTCACTGACCAGATAGCCTGCTCACAGGAAGACATAAACCCTCAAGAATTAAACATCGACTCAGCAGTAGGGGGATATATCGCCCGGAAAAAATATATATAATTCCATATACCCAAAAGATATGATTTACAAATACGATTTCCTCATCATCGGTGCCGGAGTGGCCGGTATGAGTTACGCCCTCAAGATAGCAAGGGCGAAGAAAGGAAAGGTCTGCCTTATTTGTAAGACAGCATTGGATGAAGCCAACACGTCATTCGCACAGGGAGGCGTGGCTTCGGTGACCAATATGATTGTCGATGACTTCGAGAAGCACATCGAAGACACCATGATAGCGGGAGACTTCATATCGGATAGGGCTGCCGTAGAGCAGGTAGTGAGGATGGCACCCTCACAAATCAAGGAACTTGTAGAGTGGGGGGTCAACTTCGACCGAAAGGAAGACGGGGAGTTTGACCTGCATCGTGAGGGAGGACACTCCGAATTTCGCATACTGCACCATGCCGATGACACTGGAGCAGAGATACAGCGCGGACTCATTGCAGCGGTAAGAAACAATCCCGACATTGAGATAAAGGAGCACCACTTCGCCGTGGAGATAATCACGCAGCATCATCTCGGCATCACCGTGACGAGAAGAAACAAGGATATACAGTGCTACGGAGCATACGTGCTCAACCCCGATACGCAGAAAGTGGATACTTATCTCTCGAAAGTCACTCTTATGTGTACAGGAGGATGCGGCGCTGTATATGAGACGACCACCAATCCTATCATCGCTACAGGCGACGGAGAGGCAATGGTATATCGTGCAAAGGGCACGGTAGCCGACATGGAGTTCGTACAATTCCATCCTACTGCGCTCTATTCCCCAGGTGAAACACATCCCGCATTCCTCATCACAGAGGCTATGAGAGGCTATGGAGGCATCCTGCGACTGCCTAACGGGGAGTCGTTCATGGAGAAATATGATGAAAGATTGAGTCTCGCACCGCGTGATATCGTAGCAAGAGCTATCGACAAGGAGATGAAAATCCACGGTATCGACCACGTTTGTCTTGACGTTACACATAAAGACCCAGAGGAAACACGACGACATTTCCCGAACATTTACCACAAATGCCTCACCATTGGCATCGACATCACAAAGCAATATATTCCCGTTCGCCCCGCTGCTCACTATATGTGTGGCGGCATAAAGGTGGACCTGAATGGCTGTTCGAGCATCAAGCGGCTCTATGCCATTGGAGAATGCTCATGCACAGGACTGCATGGAGGTAACCGTCTTGCCTCTAATTCGCTCATAGAAGCTGTAGTATATGCCGATACTGCAGCACGTCATTCCCTCGAACACGTGGATGAATACGACTTCAATACTCTCGTACCGGAATGGAATGACGAGGGAACAATGTCCAATGAGGAGAAGGTACTCATCACGCAAAGCGTGAAGGAGGTGGGACAGATTATGTCAAACTATGTCGGCATCGTGCGTTCCGACCTCCGTCTTCGTCGTGCATGGACTCGTCTCGACGTGCTTTATGAGGAGACAGAGGCTCTCTTCAAGAGAGTGAAAGCTACGAAAGATATATGCGAACTGCGAAACATGATTAATGTAGCATACCTCATCACACGTTGGGCAATAGAGAGAAAGGAATGCCGAGGATTGCATTTTACCACCGACTATCCTCATAAATAAGTCTTCCTCTAAAAATAAAAGGTGACAGACATCACCTTGACATTATGTAATTATCATTGATTTAAGCATTGAAACATTTTACCTTATATATATATAATATAACAAAAAATGCTCTGCCGATACTGATATGGCTCATAGCCGTCATATCGGTCTGTGGAAGATTGTACGCTTTTCAGAGAGAAAACACACCCTTTGTGTCGTCAATGACTCAGACAGACTCCTGCTTTACTGACACTATTTCAGAGGTTATGACCGACACTTTGACGGATTATGCCGCTGACTCCATTGTCACAGACTCTATGCCTTGGCCGCAATCTCTGCAACAGAACCTTGCTGCAATAATCGAAAAGAGTAGTTTCCTCAATAAGTCGCAGTTGGGATTGATGGTATATGACCTCACGGATGACTCGGTGCTGTATGCTTATAACCACCGCCAGACACTACGCCCGGCATCTACCATGAAACTGATAACGGCGATAACTGCTCTCGATAAGCTCGGTGGCTCATACCAGTATAAAACCTCACTGAGATATACCGGGATGGTAATCGACTCTATAAGAACGCTAAGAGGGGATGTGTTTCTCGTAGGAGGAATGGATCCGAGGTTTAATCGTGATGACTTACTTGCTTTTGTCGAGTCGCTGAAAGCATTGGGCATCGACACAATACGTGGAAATATCTACGTTGACCGTTCGATGAAGGACAGGGACAGACTGGGAGAAGGGTGGTGCTGGGATGATGATAATCCTGTGCTTACTCCTACTCTGTATTCCAGAAAGGATTTGCTCATGGAGCAGTTTGTCATGGAATTAGGCAATTCTGGCATCTTTTTTGAAAGTAATATGAGTGATAAGACGGCTCCATCATCAGCGAAAGTCATTTGCGTCAGAACTCATTCCATAGACCAAATACTGACAAAGATGATGAAAGATAGCGATAATCTGTATGCAGAAAGTATGCTATATCAGACTGCCCTAACGCATGGCAGACCGGCAAAGGCTGCAGGAGCAAGAGCAATAACGCGGAGTCTGATACGGAAAATGCGCCTCGTTCCGTCTGATTACAAGATTGCTGACGGTTCGGGATTGTCTCTTTACAACTATGTAACGGCAGAACTAGAAGTGGCTTTCCTAAGATATGCCTATGAGAACAGCACCATATACAACCATCTCTATACAGCGCTGCCGATAGCAGGGGTGGATGGTACGCTGGCAAAACGTATGAAGGAAACAAAGGCGGCTAATAATGTAAGGGCTAAAACGGGCACTCTCACAGGCATCAGTTCGCTCGCTGGATATGCTAAAGCCGCAAACGGACATCTTCTCGCCTTCTGTATCATTAACCAAGGCGTGCTTAGAGCTGCTCCTGCAAAGGCATTTCAAGACAAGGTATGCATCGCTTTATGCAGATAATATCCTCGTTCTCTTTCATGATACAGACAGTTAATTAGTTTCAGAAATCATTATTTATTACGTAAAATACAATGACAAGAGCAATTATTACAGTAGTTGGTAAAGATACGGTAGGTATCATTGCCAAAGTATGTTCCTACTTGGCAGAAAGCCAAATCAATATCCTCGACATCTCACAGACCATCGTGCAGGATTTCTTCAACATGATGATGATTGTAGATATGACCAAATGCAACAAGGCTTTCGATGAAGTAGCATCAGAGCTTGGCAGTATCGGAGGTGACCTCGGGGTGCAGGTGAAATGCCAGTTGGAGGATATTTTTGACAGAATGCATCGTATTTAGCAGAACAACAACCACATAATATATGATAAACATATCGGAAGTGCTCGAAACCAACAAGATGATCGAGCAGGAAAATCTCGACGTCCGTACCATCACTATGGGTATTAGTCTGCTGGACTGTGCCGACAAGTCGTTGGACGTGACGTGCGAAAAGATTTATACAAAGATTACTACTCTCGCTAAAGACCTCGTGAAGACTGGTGAGGAAATCAGCCGTGAGTTCGCTATTCCTATCGTGAACAAACGTATCAGCATTACGCCAATCTCGCTCGTAGGTGGAGCTTGTTGTCGGATTCCAGGAGATTATGTCCAGATAGCCAAGACTTTGGACAGGGCTGCCAAGGAGGTAGGTGTCAATTTCCTCGGCGGTTACTCCGCTATTGTCAGCAAAGGTATGACAAAAAGTGATGAGTTGCTCATACGTTCTATCCCTCAGGCTCTTGCTTGCACTGAGCGTATCTGCTCAAGCATCAACGTCGGTTCGACTAAAACAGGCATCAATATGGATGCAGTGCGACTCATGGGTGACATAATAAAGCAGACTGCGGAGGCTACAAAGGACTCTGATTCCCTCGGCTGCGCTAAGCTCGTGGTGCTCTGTAATGCCCCTGATGACAACCCATTCATGGCTGGTGCATTCCACGGAGTAAGTGAATCTGATGCCATTATCAATGTTGGCGTGTCGGGACCGGGCGTGGTAAAGTATGCTCTTGAGCAGATGGATAAATACTCTGAGGGTGGTCTTGCCGACTTTGAGACTCTCTCCGAGACGATAAAGAAGACTGCTTTCAAGATTACACGCGTAGGACAGTTAGTGGCTCAGGAGGCTTCCAAGCGTCTCGGCATTCCGTTCGGTATCATTGATCTCTCGCTTGCTCCCACACCGGCTATCGGTGACAGCGTTGCTGACATACTGCATTGTATGGGAGTGGAGTATGCCGGAGCACCGGGAACGACGGCTGCTCTCGCTATGCTCAACGACCAAGTGAAAAAGGGAGGCGTGATGGCAAGCTCGTATGTAGGAGGACTTTCCGGTGCTTTCATCCCCGTATCTGAAGATCAGGGCATGATTGACTCAGTCAAAATAGGGGCTCTTACCATAGAGAAACTGGAGGCCATGACCTGCGTTTGCTCCGTAGGTCTCGACATGATAGCCATTCCTGGCGACACTTCTGCCATTACCATTGCCGGAATTATTGCCGACGAGTCGGCTATTGGTATGGTAAACCAGAAGACAACAGCGGTACGTATCATCCCTGTCATTGGCAAAAAGGTGGGTGATATGGTTGAGTTCGGAGGACTATTAGGTTATGCTCCGATTATGCCTGTCAATACATTCGCCTGCAATCGCTTCGTTGACAGAGGAGGAAGAATACCGGCTCCCATACATTCTTTCAAGAACTAACAGCCCCCCTTCGTCCCAATGGTATTCTTCGACCAGATCGAAGAATACAAGAACCAACAACCCAAAACCAACAACCCAAAACCAACAACCCTATGCAACAATGGTATCTCGCATTAGACCCCACGATGCAAGTATTCTGGGGCTGTGCAATAATCAGTTCGGTAATATTCGGCATACAGGCTATCCTGACACTTATAGGTATGGATGCCCACGATGCCATGGACCTTGATTTCGCAGATGGTGACACAATGGACGTGGGAGGCGGACTGAGTCTCTTCTCCATTCGCTCGCTTGTCAATTTCTTTGTAGGCTTCGGTTGGGCAGGAGTGAGCTTTGCTGACTCTATTTCTAACAAGGCTGTACTCTATTTCGTCGCAATAGTAGTAGGACTTGCTTTCGCCTATGTCTATGTCTTTATGCGCAAGAAACTCAGGAAACTCGAAACTAACGGTGCATACAAGATTACAGACTGCATAGGAAAGACGGCAGATGTATATCTCCGGATTCCTGCAAAAGGGCAGGGTAAGGGAAAGGTTCAGGTAAGCATCAACGGCAGTATCCATGAGTTTGATGCCGTATCGCAGGGTGAATGCCTGCCGACAGGGACGAAAGTGCAGATAACAAGCGTAGAGGGAACGCTCCTCACAGTAACCCCTCTCTGAGTTTCTCCGGCAATCCCGGTGCTCTTCGACCAGGTCGAAGCGTTCCAATTCCTGCCTCAAAGCAAGAAAAAAGAATATTATTACCACTAATCAAAACTAAAATCTATGAATGAAATGACAGTAATAGTAGCAGCTGTAATAGTCGTTGTAGTGCTGTTCGCTGCCCTTATCAATCGCTATCGTCGCTGTCCTTCCGACAAGATACTTGTCATCTATGGCAGCAGCGGTACGAAGAAATCTGCGAAATGCGTGCATGGCGGAGGTGCTTTCGTGCTTCCAATCATACAGGATTACGCATATCTCTCACTGACACCTATTAGTATTGATGCAAATCTTACTAACGCTCTGTCACGTCAGAACATCCGTGTCGATGTGCCTTGTCGCTTTACCGTAGGCATTTCCACCGATGAAGAGAGCATGACAGCAGCTGCAGAGCGACTTCTTGGACTTACCGCAGGACAGATACAGGAACTGGCAAGGGATATTCTTTTCGGTCAGTTGCGTCTCGTTATCGCCACCATGAGTATCGAAGAGCTTAACTCTGACCGTGACAAGTTCCTCGAAGCCATTTCAAGCAATGTGGAGGTAGAACTCAAGAAGATAGGTCTTCGCCTTATCAATGTCAATGTTACTGACATAAATGACGAGTCTGGCTATATCGAAGCCCTCGGTCAGGAGGCTGCTGCAAAGGCAATTAACGAAGCAAAGGTGCGTGTGGCAGAACAGGAAAAGATAGGTGAGATAGGTAAAGCGGAAGCAAATCGTGAGACACGTATCCGTACTGCTGAGGCTAATGCGCAGGCAGTGCAGGGCGAAAACGAAGCAAAGGTGCAGATAGCAAATTCTGATGCCGACCGTCGTGAGCGTGAGGCTGAGGCTCAACGCAAGGCTATCGCAGCGGAAAAGGTGGCTGCCGCTAAGGCTCTTGAGGAGGCTTACTCCGCAGAACAGAAGGCGGAAGAGGCACGTGCCGACCGTGAACGTGCCACGCAGGCGGCTAATGTCCTCGTATCACAGGAGATAGAAAAGAAACGTAAGATTATCGAAGCCGAAGCCGAAGCTGAGAAAGTGCGTGTCAATGCACGGGGTGAGGCTGATGCTCAGTTTGCGAAGATGGAGGCAGAAGCACGTGGTCTCTTTGAGATTCTCAACAAGCAGGCGCAGGGTTACGACAAGATGATACAGGCAGCAGGTGGCGATGCCACCAAGGCATACACCCTCTTGCTGCTCGAAAAACTGCCAGAACTCGTCAAAACTCAGGTAGAAGCCATCAAGGGCATTAATATAGATAAGGTTACTGTCTGGGACTCTGGTAAAGGAAATGAAGGCTCGGGCTCCACGGCAGGCTTCCTGAGCGGACTGATGAAGAGCGTTCCTCCGTTGCAGGATTTGTTTGATCAGGCAGGTATGGCTCTCCCGGAATACCTCGCAAGGAAGAAGGATGAAGAGCAGGCAGACTGCAAGGAGAAAAAACAGTCGTAACTTACGATTATAAAATACATTCCAATTAATGGGGTGTTGATATTTACAAAATGTCCTGTTTTGGGCAATTATAATAACAAATCGTCATTTTTTACAAAGTGAAGTTTTTATTTTGCTTGAAAAGGAATGATGGTTTGTTATTTTTTTTGTATCTTTGCACCGCTAAAAGACTAAGGTACTCATGGCAGGAAATGGCTGAGACCTGCCTGTGAAGAAAGAAATAGAAATACTAACAATACAAAACTTAAACACAAAAATGAAAAAGATTCGTGCAGCCGTAGTAGGTTACGGCAACATCGGAAAGTATGCCATTGAGGCTCTTGAGGCTTCTGAAGACTTTGAGATAGCAGGTGTAGTACGTCGTAATGGCGCAGATAACAAGCCTGCCGAACTGGCTTCCTATGATGTGGTAAAGGATATAGCAGAGTTAAAGGACGTAGATGTCGCCATCCTCGCTACTCCTACTCGCTCATGCGAAGAATATGCAAAGAAGTGTCTCGCTATGGGAATCAACACCGTTGACTCTTATGATATCCACACTTCAATCATCGACTATCGTGCTTCCCTCATGCCTGTGGCTAAGGAAAACGGTTCTGTTGCCATCATATCTGCCGGCTGGGACCCGGGTTCTGACTCCGTGGTGCGCACTCTTATGGAGAGTCTTGCGCCTAAAGGACTTTCCTATACCAACTTCGGACCGGGTCGTTCCATGGGACACTCCGTATGTGTACGTTCCAAAGCCGGTGTGAAGGATGCGCTTTCCATGACTATTCCTGTAGGTGAAGGCATTCATCGTCGTATGGTATATGTAGAACTGGAGGAGGGTGCTGACCTTGAAGAGGTGACAAAGGCTATCAAGACCGACCCGTATTTCGCCAACGACGAGACTCATGTGTTCCAAGTAGAGAGCGTTGATGCGCTAAATGACGTGGGGCATGGCGTAAATCTTACTCGTAAGGGTGTCAGTGGTAAGACGCACAACCAGCTCTTTGAGTTTAATATGAAGATAAATAACCCGGCTCTTACTGCGCAGGTGCTCGTCAATGTTGCCCGTGCTTCCATGTGTCAGCAGCCTGGTTGTTATACAATGATTGAGATTCCTGTCATTGATATGCTTCCAGGAGACCGTGAGAGCCTTATTGCTCATCTGGTATAAAGGATTTTTTCGGTTATATGGTTTTGCGGTTATGCGGTTGTAAGGAGGTCAGAAAAGACTGTCTGCCTATGCCGTATAACCGCAAAACTGTATAACCATAAAACCGTACAACCATAAAACCATACAACCATACAACCATACAACCGCAAACCGTATCAAGGAAAATTATTCTGTATAGACGTTTTACTTGGTTATATTTTCTGAATTTGACGAAATCCCTTGGAAAATATCTCTGATATGATTATCTTTGCACTAAGAATCAGAAAAAAACAAACGGTAAATACAAAAAACAAGAAAGATTATGGCAAAGATTGCAAGCAAGGTGACGGAACTGATAGGCAGGACTCCGCTCGTAGAACTAAACAAATTCTCTCAGTCAAAGGGCGTGGAAACCCCGATAATAGCAAAGGTAGAGTTTTTTAATCCCGGTGGTTCTGTAAAGGATCGTATAGCTCTCGCTATGATTGAAGATGCAGAACAGAAGGGATTGCTTAAGCCTGGAGCTACTATCATTGAGCCGACATCAGGCAATACTGGTGTAGGTCTCGCCCTTGTAAGTGCGGTAAAGGGTTATCATCTCATCCTTACTATGCCTGATACCATGTCGGTAGAGCGCAGAAACCTTGTGAAGGCTTATGGTGCTGACATTCGACTGACACCCGGAAGCGAGGGAATGGCTGGCGCAATACGCAAGGCTGAGGAGTTGAGAGATTCTATTTCTGGCAGTATTATCCTGCAACAGTTTGAGAATGCTTCCAATCCTGCAAAGCATTATGCTACCACAGGTCCTGAGATATGGGAGGATACTGACGGCGAAGTGGATATCTTTGTAGCTGGTGTAGGCTCTGGTGGCACGGTAAGTGGTGTGGCAAAGTATCTGAAAGAGAAGAACCCTAATGTGAAGGTATATGCTGTAGAACCTGTTGATTCGCCTGTATTGAACGGTGGAAAGGCTGGTCCGCATAAGATTCAGGGTATCGGAGCGGGCTTCATTCCAAAGAATTACTTGGGTGAATACGTTGATGAGGTGATTGACGTGGATAATGAAGATGCACTTTCTACTGGTCGTGAACTGGCTCGCACCGAGGGACTGCTTGTGGGAATATCATCTGGTGCCGCTGCTTTTGCTGCTGCTCAGGTGGCTCTTCGCCCGGAGAATAAGGGCAAGAAGATTGTTGTTTTGCTTCCTGACACGGGTGAACGTTACCTCTCTACGGTACTGTTCGCATAGTTATAATCGTCCCCACGCTTACTTATGCGCTTATAGCGTGTCAATAATCATCAGGTAAAGGAATGGCGGTGGCAAGAGGTTTATCCCCTTTGCCACCGCCATTCCTTTGTCATTGTTCTGCATTTTCTTTCCAATACGACGTCATAGTGCACTTTCCGAAACGGAGAATGTATCGCCACGGCTGACATCTCCGGTGGAGATACCAAGGCTAAGCCAATGCTTTCTCTGGGCGGAGGTGCCGTGGGTGAACGTTTCCGGCTGGGAATAGCCGCGTGCTTTCTCCTGTAGATAGTTGTCGCCTATCTTCTTTGCGCAGTCAAGGGCTTCATCGACGTCGCCCTCTTCGAGGCTGTTGAACTGCTTGTTGTCGTGATATGCCCACACTCCGGCATAGAAGTCCGCCTGTAATTCGAGGCGTACATTGACCTTGTTTGCTTCCTCCTGACTGAGTCTTGCCATCTGAGAATGTGCTTTGTCGAGAGTGCCGAGAAGGTACTGCACGTGATGTCCCACCTCGTGAGCTATGACGTAGGCGTAGGCAAAGTCTCCGTCTGCGCCTATGTTACGCTTCATCTGTAGGAAAAAGGAAAGGTCGATATACACCGTCTGGTCACCAGAGCAATAGAAAGGACCCATACTTGCCGACCCGTTGCCACAGGCAGTCTTCACCGATCCCGTGTAAAGCACCATCTTGGGTGGCTGATATTCCATGCCGTTCTGGCGGAATATCTCGCTCCAGATGTCTTCTGTACCGGCGAGTATTTGCTTTGAAAACTCTGCCAACTCTTCTTCCTCCTGTGAGAATTGCTGTCCGTTGCCCGGACGTTCTGTGACGTTTGTCAGTGCTGTAGGATCTACGTTTTGCAGTACATCCATCGGATTGCCGCCCATAAACCATGTTATCAGTGCTACGATTACGATGCCTCCGATGCCCAATCCTCCTGCCTTCATGCCGCCACCAGCACCGCGGCGGTCATCTACGTTGCTGCTTTTTCTTCTTCCGTTTAGTCTCATATTATTGTTGTCGTTTGTTTTTATGCTTAATGGTCTGTATCTTTTTTTTTCAATCTTTTGCAAAAGTACGAAAAATTATTCATAAATGAGTATCTGTGCCATATTTTTTCATGGAGTTGTTACAATGCTATGACAAATATATCGAGTCACAGAAAAGTATCATTCCCGAAACAATCTTGTAACAATATCGTCCGACCTTTGCCGCTGAAAACAAAAAATACTAATAATCTGTTTATAAAACAAAAAAAGAAAAAAGATGAAAAAAAACATTCAGGCAGTAGCATTGGCAACTTTTATTATTGTTCCGGCAGCCAATGCAGTCACAAAAGATGTTTCGACGACAAGGGAAAAGGAACCCAAGACTGAGATACCAGCTATCATAGCCCCCAACACTGGTATCGTGACGGGACGTATTGTAGATACTGAGAATAATATTCTCCCTGGTGCTGCAATCGTGATAGAGAATACACACACGGGTGTAACAGCTGATATTAATGGTTATTATAGTTTGACAAACCTGAAACCTGGTACATATACCTTACGTATCTCGTACGTGGGATATGAGCCTGTGAGAAAGGAAATCAAGGTGACAGAGAGTAAGGTGACAGAGAATAATGTTGTGATGCACTCAGGAATAGAGCTTGGCGAGGTGCAGGTGCAGGGTGCTTTCTCTGCCCAGCGCAGGGCTTTGCAGATGCAAAAAAGCAGTATGGGCGTGAAGAATGTGGTCTCTGCCGACCAGGTAGGCAAGTTTCCGGACTCTAATATCGGTGATGCGTTGAAGCGTATCAATGGTATCAACGTGCAATATGACCAAGGTGAAGCACGCTTCGGACAGGTGCGTGGTACCAGTCCCGACCTTACTTCCGTCACAATCAACGGCAACCGTATGCCTTCTGCTGAGGGAGATACGCGTAATGTGCAGCTTGACCTCATACCTGCTGACATGATTCAGACTATCGAGGTAAACAAGGTGGTGACTTCCGATATGGACGGTGATGCGATAGGCGGTGGGATAAATCTTATTACAAAGAACTCTCCCTCACGCCGAATCCTTAATTTTACGGCATCTTCTGGTTATACTTGGATTTCTGAGAAACCACAGTGGAACTTGGGAGGCACGTGGGGTGACCGTTTCCTTGATGACAAACTCGGCATTATGGCAAGTATATCTTACCAATATGCTCCAGGAGGTTCGGATAATACGGAGTTTGAATATGCAGAGAAAAAGGGCGAGATACAGTTGAAAGAGGCTCAGGTAAGGCAGTATTATGTGACGAGGGAGCGTCAGAGTTACTCTCTTTCTGCTGATTATAAGTTTTCTCCGCTTCACAAGATTTCATTCAAGGGTATCTACAATCGTCGTAATGACTGGGAGAACAGATATAGGATAAGTTATAAGAAACTTAATTCTGCAGCCAAGGATCAGAGCGTTGTGCTGCAAACCAAGGCGGGCTCTGACGATAACAAGTCAGCGAGATTGGAGAGACAGCAGACTATGGACTTCACTCTGGACGGTGAGCATCAGTTGGGTCGCCTTAAGCTTGACTGGGCTTCAAGCATCTCACGCGCTACGGAGGACAGACCAAACGAACGTTATATGGGATTGAAATTCAAGGGTAGCAGCGACCACGACTTTGGTGCTTCCATGGCAGATGTGGGCGAGAAGCAGCCTTATTCTAATATCCTTATCCCAGGTTTTGATGTGAAAGGATGGAAGATAGACGAGTTTTGCAACTCTGACCAGAGCATCAAGGAGAACGAACTCAAGGAGCGCATCAACTTTACACTGCCTCTTTCCGACGGACTTTTTGGCAATACGCTGAAGTTCGGATATAAGTTTACTCAGAAGAAAAAGGAACGCAATACCTCGTATTTTGATTATTCGGATGCTGCCGACAAATATATCAGTGATTGGAAGGATAATCTTGTCAGCGAGGTAAGGAGCGGATTCATGCCGGGTGCGCAGTATCCTATTGGCTCGCAGTTCGTGGATAAGAACTATCTCGGCACGTTGCGCTTTGACAAGGCTGACGGAGCAGAGGTGCTTGAAGAAGAGGCCGGCAACTACAAGGCTACGGAAATCATCCACGCCGGCTACCTGCGCTTCGACCAGGAGTTGGGCAAGAGACTCAGTTCTACGCTCGGTTTGCGCATAGAACACACCCGTCTGAAGACTTCCGGTGTCAATTATGTCATGGACGAGGACGAGAACGAGTCGCTCAATCCTACCGGAGAATACAAGAATGACTATACGAATCTCCTGCCAAGCTTCCTCTTGAAATACAAAATGAATGAGGATGGTAATATTCGTGCCTCTGTGACTAAGAGTCTTTCACGCCCGAAATACTCTGCCCTTGTAGCGAACAAGAGCTTTAATCTCGCTGACCTTGAGGCTACTATTGGCGACCCGAATATCAAGCCTACTACGGCATGGAACTTCGACCTCTCTGCTGACTATTACTTCAAGAGTGTAGGTCAGGTGAGCGTGGGACTTTTCTATAAGGACATCAAGAACGTCAATGTGGAGACTCTCGGCTACTATACCGGTGAGGAACTCGGACTTGCAGGCAACAAGGAGGAATTTGAGGTGACCCAGAACATGAATGCTTACGATGCACGCGTGCTGGGCGTGGAGTTTGCATATCAGCGTGACTTCGGCTTTATCGCTCCTTCGCTCTCATGCTTGGGATTCTATGGCAACTATACTTACACGCATACTGCTACACGTAACTATAATGACCGACTGGGCATTAAGGACGGTGATGATGTGAAGATGGCGGGTTCGCCTGAGCATACAGCAAATGCTTCGCTCTATTTCGAGAAGAATGGCATCAACGTGCGGCTCTCTTATAACTTCGCTTCCGCCTTTGTCGATGCGATGAACACTGGCAGCCGTCAGCTTGACCGTTATTATGACAAGGTGAATTATCTTGACCTCAACGCCAGCTATACTTGGGGAAAGAATACCAAGTTCACGGTCTTTGCCGAGGCTAACAACCTGCTCAATCAGCCTCTCCGCTACTATCAGGGCGAGAAAGACCGCACCATGCAGGTGGAGTACTATGGCGTGAAAGTCAATGCGGGCTTCAAGATTAATCTCTAACCCTGGTGTTATAATCAAGAATTAAGGAATTATCTCCTCCCGCCTCAGAAAGGAAAAATTCTTTAATTCTTAAATTCTTGATAGAGAAAAAAACTCCTGAAGGAAACAAAGAAGAAAATGAAGAATTATATAAATATTTTGACATCAAAGGCAAGAAATTGCAGGAGGACGGCAATCGCAATAATCCTCCTCTCCTTCCTGAGCAGTGCGGCAATACAAGCCCAGACAAGGGAAGAATGGAAGAAAATGGAGGGCGACGTGACGCTCTTCATGGCAAACGACCTCGGACGCAACGGATACTATGACCAGAAACCCATAGCCGAACTCATGGGCGAGATGGCGGAGGAAATAGGACCGGAATGTATCATAGCAGCAGGCGACGTGCATCATTTCAACGGAGTGGCATCCGTTGACGACCCTCTCTGGATGACCAACTACGAACAGATATACTCCCACCCCGAACTGATGATAGACTGGTTTCCTATCCTCGGCAACCACGAATACCGCGGCAACACGCAGGCTGTCATGGACTATGGCAGGAAAAGCCGACGGTGGATGTCGGGAGAAAGATACTACACCAAGGTCTTTTCGCACGACAAGACGGGCACGACGCTCCGTATCCTCTTCCTTGACACCACACCGCTCATCGACCGTTACCGTGAGGAAAGCGACATCTATCCCGATGCCTGCAAGCAGGACAGGGAGGCACAGCTCGCTTGGGCTGACTCCGTTCTCGCTCAGGCGCATGAGGATTGGGTCATTGTAGTGGGTCATCACCCCATATACGCAGAGACTTCCAAAGCCCCGTATGAGCGAGAGGATATGCAGAAAGCCTTGCTTCCGCTCTTCCGTCGCCATGCCAACGTTGACGTATATGCCTGTGGACACATCCATAACTTTCAGCATATCAGGCATCAGGGCGACCCGACGGACTATGTAGTAAACTCTGCTGGAGCCCTTGCAAGGAAAGTGAAACCTACGGAGGGCACCGTCTTCTGCTCTCCGGAACCGGGCTTCTCCGTCATATCTGCCTCTAAGCGACACCTTATTATATATATGGTAGATAAGGCAGGGAATATCCTTCATACCATTGACCGAAGCAAATAAATGAAGCCTCATGAATAATATCAGTATCGGCAGCGACAGTATCGTTGCCGATATTATTGTTTTTACAGCCCCCATCCCCACTCATCCCCCCAACTGGTATTCTTCGACCAGGTCGAAGAACCACCCCAAAAACCAACAAAACAACCGTTTCAGCCCCCAAAAACTAACAGGTTGAAAGAAAGAATGAAAAAAATGAAAAAAAAGAGGAATTATTCGTCGGTATCATTACTTTTTTGTAACTTTGTACCGATTTCGCATCATATCGGTAATGTCTTGGAGACATGGGCTGTGGATGCAATATCATTCTTGTTTGTAGAAAGCAGGACCTGGTTCTGCAACATATATTAGGTATTTAGCAAATATTCATAATAGTAAGAAGATATGGAAAACCTCGGATTAGGTTTAACGCTCATGCTGATAGGAATGGTGACAGTTTTCACTATTCTCATTATTGTTATTACGCTGAGCAACGCTCTTATCAGAATCGTAAACAAGGTGTGCCCTGCTGAGGAAGCACCAAAGAAGAAAGCCCCGGCGCAGGCAGCAAAAGTGGATTCTGCAGTAATGGACATCATCAATGCCACCGTAGCACAGATTACGGCAGGCAAGGGCAGGGTGACCAACGTAGAGCGCATATAGCCCCATACTAAACTATGGTGCGCTTCGACCAGGTCGAAGCGAAAATCCTCCCGATATTATCAATATAAAGCAATATCATAAATAACAAAAATATGCCAAAAGAGATAAAATTCAGTCTGGTCTTCAGAGATATGTGGCAGAGTGCCGGTAAGTACCAGCCACGAGTAGATCAGCTCCTCAGGGTAGCACCAGCCATCATCAAGATGGGTTGTTTTGACCGCGTAGAGACCAACGGCGGAGGTTTCGAACAGGTAAACCTCCTCTATGGAGAGAACCCTAACGTAGCCGTGCGTAAGTGGACGAAGCCTTTCCACGAAGCAGGAATACAGACTCACATGCTCGACCGCGCTCTCAATGCCCTGCGTATGAGCCCATGTCCCAAGGACTTGCGTCGCCTCTTCTACAAAGTGAAGCATATTCAGGGCACGGACATCACGCGTATCTTCTGCGGACTCAACGACCCCCGCAACGTCATACCGTCAATACAATATGCTAAGGAGGGCGGAATGATAGCGCAGGCTTCACTCTGCATCACCCATTCCCCGATACATACCGTGGAGTTCTACGTCAATCTCGCAAAGCAGTTTATCGATGCAGGAGCCGACGAGATATGTCTAAAGGATATGGCAGGCATCGGTCGCCCTGAGACTTTGGGAAAGATAACGGCAGGCATCAAGGCATATAAGAAAGACATCATCATCCAGTATCACTCCCATGCAGGTCCGGGCTTCAACATGGCAAGCATACTTGAGGTATGCCGCAATGGATGCGACTACATCGACACGGCAGTGGCACCGCTCTCATGGGGCACAGGTCACGCAGACATCATCGCCGTACAGGAGATGCTCAAGGATGCAGGCTTCAAGGTAAAGGACATCAATATGGAGGCTTATATGGAGGTGCGTACCCAGATTCAGGAGATGATGGACGACTTCCTCGGCTACTATATCCCTGCACAGAACCATCTCAACAACTCCCTCCTCATCAAACCGGGACTGCCGGGAGGAATGATGGGCTCGCTCATGACTGACCTTGAGGACAACCTCAAGTCGCTGAACAAATGGAAAGTGAAGAACAATCAGCCGGAACTGACCACCGACCAGCTCCTCGTAAAGCTCTTCGACGAGGTGGCATACGTATGGCCCAAGGTGGGTTACCCCTGTCTCGTGACGCCTTTCTCGCAGTATGTGAAGAACCTCGCACTCATGAATGTCATGCAGATGGAGAAAGGAAAGAAGCGTTGGTCGCTCATAGCCGACAACA
>CALZJQ010000022.1 GCA_945787895.1 uncultured Prevotella sp.
ATTACTATCGGGGATATAGTGGTTTGTCAACTTTTAGACTTTACAGACTACTAGTTAGATATTCAAACTCATCAGCATAATCGGAGAAAGTTTTTCCTTTCTTGTTTTCTATATTTTAATCCACTTATTCCATATTTTTAACCATATTTTTGCCAACTTATTCCTGTTTTTGACATGTAAATATGTCCACTTATTCCATTTTACGCTTTATAAGTTGGCGCAATCTCGACTTTTTTGCTACATTGCGCCAACTTATAATTTGAACAATACCATTTCGCAAATCGAAATTCATTGTGAAGTTACAGTAAATTTCGAATGCTATTTTGATGCTTCTGCCATGAGTGCTATACGTTCCTCCTCACTCATGCTTTTAAATAACTATGGTGTCCAGTTAGTTGTTCTCATTTTTCTATTCACTATTCTGACTCATCTGCTCTTTTCTGTTTGCTGATTAGGTAAGCTTTTCTCTACGGTTTTACGGTTTTGTGGTTATGCGGTTATTCGGAGGTTTGCGAGGGCTGATTGTAACATCCGCACAACCTTATAACCTTAAAACCTTATAACCGAAACAGAAAACCGTATAACCCCATAACCGCATAACCCTATGAAACTGAGCAAGTCTTTAACTTGCAAAAGTTGAATTATGTATTTTCATTCAGTTATTATGCTCATTCCGCAAAATGTCAAAAAAAGTGTTGAAACTTGCAAATATTTTGTCAAAATGTTGTCGGTTTGGGGAAAAATATGTAATTTTGCTTGCTTTTTCATGCTAAGTAATGACGCATGGATTGCAAAAAGTCAAAATTATCGTAAGAAGAAATGGAAAAAATTGACAAGTTAGACAAGAAAATTCTCAGTATCCTGTCCCTCAATGCGCGTATGCCTTTCAAGGAAGTAGCCACGGAGTGCAACGTCTCTCGCGCCGCCATCCACCAGCGCGTGCAGCGTCTCATTGAGGACGGAGTAATCACAGGCAGCGGCTTTGATGTCAATCCTAAGTCGCTCGGATATAGTACTTGTACATACGTAGGCATTCGTCTGGAGCGTGGTTCTATGTATAAGGATGTGGTGACACAGATGCTGAAGATACCAGAGATAGTGGAATGTCATTTCACTACAGGGCCATATACCATGCTTATAAAGCTATATGTGCGTGATAATGAGCAGCTGATGGAATTGCTCAACACACAGTTGCAGAGCATTCACGGTGTAGTCTCTACGGAGACGCTCATCTCTCTTGAGCAGAGTATCAAGCGAGAGATCCCTGTTCGTGTGGAAGACTGATAGCTTTCACATAATAAATACTTTAGAATAAGGATGGAGCAGGAGACACTAATATGCTGTTTTCTGCTTCTTGCTTTTTCCCTTTTTCTCGCATCTCTGCTATTTTTTATAAGTATGAAATACTCAATAGACCATTTGTTGCAACCTGCATACGCTTCTTTTCCCGAGGCGCAGAGACGTCCCGTCATAGGTATCACGGCAAATTACTCTGGTTGCGATGCTACATTGCGTGACCAATACTACAAGCAGATAGTCACTGCGGGAGGTATTCCTGTCATCATTCCGCCCATTTCTGACACTGCTGTCATCGCTGATACGTTGGAACAGGTGGATGGAATACTCCTAACAGGTGGCGGAGACTACAATCCTCTCTGGTGTGGCGAAGACCCTTTGCCAGGACTTCACAATATTAATGCTGAGCGAGATGCTGCAGAACTCCTCCTTACCCGCATGGCATATCATCGCCAGAAGCCTGTGCTTGGCATTTGCCGTGGAATACAAACCCTCGCCATGGCTCTTGGAGGGCATGTCAATCAGGACATAACGCAGAAGGTGAAACATTCGCAAGATGCCGACCGCAGCGAGGCTACGCATACCATCAGCGTGGTGGAAGACTCCTTATTACATAGCATTTATGGAGGACAGACAACGCTTTTTGTCAATTCCTTCCATCATCAGGCTGTGGACGACCCCGGCGATATGTTCAGGATTACCGCTCAGTCATCGGATGGTATCGTTGAGGCTATTGAGAGTACAGAGTACAAGAGCATCATTGGTGTGCAGTGGCATCCGGAGTGGATGGGCGAGGAAGGGCTGCCTTTGTTCAGATGGTTGGTGAGGAGTGCGAAGGAATACCAGCAGGTAGGCGACATACACAAGCGCATTTTGACGCTTGATACACATTGCGATACGCCGATGTTCTTTCATCAAAACGTGGATTTCACGCAGCGAGATCCACGCATTCTCGTTGATTTGCATAAGATGACAGAGGGCAGGCAGGATGCTACTATCATGGTGGCTTACCTTCCGCAGCCAAAGATAGGGCAGAAATTCTCGGATGTTGTAGAGATGAAGACTGAGGGACCTGCCGCTTATGCTGACATGATATTCGATAAAATCGAGGAAATTGTGGCGTCTAAGCCCGAATATTTGAGCATAGCACGCACACCTTCCGACCTCTATCTCGACAAGCGCATGGGCAGGAAGAGCATCATGCTGGGCATAGAAAACGGTCTTGCTTTGGAGCATGACCTGCGCAATCTTCATCATTTCGCACAGCGAGGCATCGTATATATCACGCTTTGCCACAATGGTGACAATGATATCTGTGACTCTGCTCGTAGCTGCAACACTCACAATGGTGTGTCACAGTTTGGAGAAAAGGTCATACAGGAGATGAATCGCCTCGGAATAATGGTCGATATGAGTCATGCAGGAGAGAAGAGTTTCTACGATGCTCTTGATATTAGCTCCCAGCCGATAGTATGTTCTCATTCCAACTGCCGTGCGCTGTGTGACCATCCCCGTAATCTTACCGACGACCAGCTGCGCCGACTGGCAGCCAAAGGAGGCGTGGCACACACGACATTCTATCATGGTTTCTTGCAAAAGACGGGCGAAGCCGACATTCTCGATGGCATCCGTCATCTGGAACATGCCATCAAGGTAATGGGTATCGACCACGTAGGCATTGGTACAGACTTCGATGGAGATGGTGGTGTGTGTGGTATGCGTGATGCTTCAGATATACAGCAGTTCACGCTTCAGCTCCTTCGCCGTCGTTATAGCGAGGATGATATAGCAAAGATTTGGGGCGGAAACTGGCTTCGTGTCATGGCTATGAACAGATAAATTATATAAGAAACCGAGATATTGTCCCTACAAATAATATATTCAGATGAATAAAATCTCCCATTTCACCGCATTTTTTGCCTTACTTTTGTTAGTCTTTACCTCGTGCAAGAGTAACAATCAGGCAACGAAAGAGAGCGAATCTCTGTCACAGCTCGTAGGTCCTACTTTCGTTGGTGACTCTGCATACGCCTTTTGTGCTGCGCAATGTCAGTTTGGTCCACGTATAATGAACAGTGAGGCACATGAGAAATGCTGCCAGTGGATAGTGGAAAAGTTCCGTTATTATGGTATGGAAGTAGAGGAACAGAAAGCTGATTTGAAGGCATGGGACGGCACAATGCTTCGTTCTACCAATATTATTGCACGCTTCCGTCCTCAGGAAAAGCAGCGCATGCTGATTTGTGCGCATTGGGATTCACGTCCTTGGGCAGACAATGACCCTGACTCTGCGAACTGGAAGAAGCCGGTAATGGGAGCTAACGATGGTGCTTCTGGTGTCGCTGTCATGCTTGAGATAGCGCGATTGTTAAGCAATGACACTACTTTGCATGTTGGAATAGACTTCGTTTGTTTCGATGCGGAGGACTATGGTGTGCCTCAATGGGAGGAAGTAGAGGAGAATACGGAGAGTTCTTGGGCTCTTGGTTCAAAGGATTGGGCTCGCAAAATTGCCGATTCCATCGCCCAAACTGCTGATAATTCTGCTGCAAAGCCTTACGAATTTGGCATCCTTCTCGATATGGTAGGAGGGCAAGGAAGCAGGTTTTATCAAGAGGGTTTCTCTCTGAAATACGCTGCGGGGATTGTATCTAAGGTATGGAGTGCGGCAAATGATGCGGGTTATGGTTCGTATTTTGTCAGCAGTCCCGGTGGTTTTATCACTGATGACCATAATCCAATAAACGAAATAGGCATACCATGTATTGACATAATACCATATTATCCTGACTGCGAACAGAGTTCTTTCGGTCCTACGTGGCATACAATATCCGATGATATGGAGCATATTGATGTCAATACCCTTACTGCTGTCGGTCAGACAGTTGTACAAGTGTTGTTTAGTTATTAGTTGTTAGGTTGTCAGTGTTTTAGCAGTATTAGTCATGGAACATCTCAATGCCATAGCATTAACGATGCTACGACCTGCATTATTGCCAATACAGTTGATGCGATTGTATAGACAAGCGGGCAGTGCTACTGCCATTATTGAGGATGATGGTAGCAGAGAGGAGAGTATATATGCCTGTTTTCCAAAGCTAAAAGAGATAATGTCCTCATTGCCTCAGG
This sequence comes from uncultured Prevotella sp., assembly GCA_945787895.1. Lineage (GTDB taxonomy): Bacteria > Bacteroidota > Bacteroidia > Bacteroidales > Bacteroidaceae > Prevotella. The sequence continues at coordinate 4,426 of CALZJQ010000022.1, forward strand.
CTTTGCAGTCGGCAAAAGAAGAGTTGCTTTTCTGCGAGCAAAACAATATTCAGGTACTGATACCGAGTGATGCGGCTTACCCCCGCCGTTTGACTATATGTGAGGATGCACCGCTTGTATTGTATTATCGTGGCAATGCGGACCTTAATATGTCACACATTATTAATATAATAGGCACGAGAAATAATACTTCTTACGGCATTTACATCATTGAGAATTTTATTCGTGAGTTGCAAATGCGTTGTCCTGATACGCTGATAGTCAGTGGTTTGGCATACGGTATAGATATATGTGCCCATCGTAAGGCATTAGAACATCAGATGAAGACGGTAGGTGTTTTAGCACATGGTCTTGACATGATATATCCAGCCATGCATCGAGAGACAGCTAAGGAGATGTTATCGCATGGTGGTTTGCTTTCAGAATATCCCATAAGGACGCGTCCTGAGAAGCGAAACTTTGTGCAACGCAACCGTATAGTGGCGGGAATCAGCGATGCTACGATACTTGTAGAGAGCGCTGGTCATGGTGGCGGTCTCATCACGTGCGATATTAGTCTCAGTTATGGACGTGAGGTATTTGCTTTTCCTGGTCCTGTCAACTCTCGTTCAAGTGAGGGTTGCAACAATTATATTCGTGATGAAAAGGCGATACTCATCACGTCAGCGGACGATTTTATCCGTAAGATGGAGTGGGGTAATGTAGAAATTCTGTCTAAAGCGAAGAAAAGAGGTATTGAGCGTAGCCTGTTTCAGACGCTCAGTCCGCAAGAGGAAATCATAGTGAATATCATTCAGGAGAATGGCGAGACGTTAGTTACAGACATTGTAAATAAGAGTGGAATGTCTCTCTCGGAGGTAAATACCCTGCTATTCCATCTTGAAATGAATGGTGTGGTCCGTAGTCTTGCAGGTGGAGGATATTGTATTTGAGGCTTTGGGTCTTTGCTGAAGTTCCTGTATCTTTCTGCAAAACCATGCACGACAGTTACAATTGTCCTGCTTCTACGAGTCTTACGACACGTTCTGTAATTCTATCTACGCCCTCAGGCTGGTATGCTTTCTTGAGACTTGCTCCGAAAACCCATGCGAAAGCCTGATAGAATGCCGCCTTTGTAGGTCCGAGGAATGCCTGAACAAGTTCATAACTCGAAGAGTTTGTCTCGCGATAGATAAGTTTTATGAGCAGTTTTCCCTGGGAATACGTCAGTTTTTTCATACGCGGAGTATATTCCGCCTTGATGCTTTTCTCTACGTATTTCATGTGCTCTTTCCGTGCTTTCTCGTCAGGGAGAGTCATAAGATATTCGTAAGTCTCGAGTACGGCGCGGTTTACTTCCTTTGCAAGCGGTAGCACTTTTTTTACATTGTACACGAGTCTGTTGTACGCCTCGCGCTGTTTTTCGTTCTTGAAGGTCATTGGGGAATAGACATACACGTTGTTCATCTCGACGTATTGTATGCTGTCACTTCCTTCAATCACTTTTCCTACGCGAACCATAGGGACAAATGTCGGGCTGTCCATATCTACTTTGCGCTCCTCTGGCTTTATTGTCTTGACATCACTCTGCGCCATCAACGACGGAAGATGAGCAGTGAGGATAAATATTATGATGATAATTCTTTTCATAACAGAGGGCAAAAGTAGTGAATATTTTGGGAAAATGATACTATTGCCTCTATTATTTAATTATTATTAGCACCTTGAATGTAAGAAAAGACATCTGAAATTTTGTTATTCAGCACAATTAAACTAACTTTGCACAAAAATTTCAAAACAATGAACCATATAATTTCACGCATTTCACGATGCACATTTATCGCTTCATGTATTCTCTTTGCCGCTTCATGCAGTAAGGGAAAGTTTCATGTCACGGGTACAATATCTGATGCAAAGGACTCCGTGTTGTACTTTGAGAACATGAGTCTTGACGGTCCTGTGGTTGTTGACTCAGTAAAACTTGATGCCGATGGCAGTTTCTCTTTTTCTGGAGCACCTGTCGGAGCGCCTGAATTCTATCGCCTCCGTATAGCCCGCAATATCATCAATGTCAGCATTGACTCTACTGAGACAGTAGAGTTGCAGGCTTCTTATCCTACTATGGCTGTCAGCTATGAGGTCAAAGGCTCTGACAACTGTGAGAAGATACGTGAGCTTGCCGTCCTCCAGAACAGGCTTCTCAATGATGCGATAGCCATCGGCGGGCTGCCTTCGCTCAGCGTGAAGCAGTCGGCGGACAGCATTGACCGCCTTGTTGAGGTATATAAGGAGAAGGTGAAGCGTGACTATATCTTCAAGGAGCCAGGCAAGGCATACGCATATTTCGCCCTTTTCCAGGCTCTTGGCAACCGCCTTATCTTCAATCCCAGGGAGAGTCAGGAGGACATCCGTGTCTTTGCTGCAGTGGCTACCAGTTGGGATACCTATTATCCTGAAGCAGAAAGAGGCAAGAATCTCCATAACATAGCCATCGAGGGACTCAAGACGATGCGCATCATCGAGGCGCAGAAGCAGGGTCCTGTCATTGACATCTCCAAGGTCGGGGTATCAAATATCATTGACATCTCTCTTATTGACAACAAAGGCAATCGTCGTGCGCTCTCCGACCTCAAGGGTAAGGTGGTGCTCCTCGACTTCCATGCTTTTGCCATGGACGGCAGTACTCAGCGTATTATGCAGCTCCGTGATGTGTATAATAAGTATCATGGTCGTGGTTTGGAGATTTATCAGGTGTCCGTTGATCCTGACGAGCACTTCTGGAAGACTCAGACAGCCGCTCTGCCTTGGATTAATGTACATGACGGAGACAACCTGCAGTCGCAGTATCTAAAGCGTTACAACGTAGGTTCTATCCCTACTTTCTTCCTTATCGACCGCTCCAACTCTCTCTACAAGCGTGATGCGCAGATACAGGATTTGGATAAAGAGATTGAGGGATTGTTGTAAATCATCTTTCTTGCTCCTCAATAAAGGGAATATAAAGGCGGGAATGATGCCCCTTATGCCTTTTCCTGAGGTTTTTTTAGTAGAAGAGCATAGTGAAGACAATAAGAATAAGCAGGAACAACGATGCGAAGATAAGTAATATCTCCGCTGCAACGATAGGACATTATGATGGAGTGCATCTGGGACACCAGTATGTGCTCCGTTGTCTTCATTCCTGTGCAGATGAAAGAGGCGTGAGCGAAACAATGGTCATCACGTTTGACCGCCATCCCCGCATGCTCTTTGATACGTCATACAGACCCAATATGCTCACTACGATAGAGGAGAGGCTGGAGTATCTGGAGCAGTGTGGCATAGATACGTGTGTCGTTCTGGAGTTTGACGAGGCGATGGCATCTCTCTCAGCCCGCGATTTCATGCAGGAGATACTCCGTGACCGCCTGGGAGTGCGTATGCTGTTGCTTGGCTATGACAATCATTTCGGCAAGCGAAAGGTGGGAGAAGGCTTTGACGACTACCGCAGATATGGAGAGGAGATGGGTATAGAGGTAGTGCCATGTGACGGCATGGCTATGCCGGATGGTACTCATTATTCCTCTACAGTCGTCAGAAGACTCCTTGCTGAGGGTCATTGTCAGCAGGCTATGCAGTGTCTTGGGCGTCCATATTCTCTTCGGGGCATCGTCGTGGAGGGGTATCATGAAGGCAGGAAGATGGGTTTCCCTACAGCTAATATATCTGTTGACCCGCTGAAGGTAATCCCCGTAGGCGGCGTGTATGCCGTGAAGGTGAAGATAGAGGGCTACGAAGGGATGTTCCTTGGAATGATGAACATAGGACATCGTCCTACTTATGGTACGTATTCTCTTACTATAGAGACAAATATCTTCCATTTCGATGATGATATCTACGGTAAGACGCTTGAAGTCTTTCTGTACAAGAAGATGCGGGAAGAGCGTCGCTTTGAGTCGGTCAATGCCCTTGTAGAGCAGTTGAGAAAGGATGCCTGCACCGTGGATACGTTCTTTCGGTAGTATGTACATTGTCCTCATATCTGCAATGATGGAGCTGCGAGAGAGGAATGTGTTCTTCGACCTGGTCGAAGAATACCTGATTGGAGTACGTGTTTTTTTATCATTAATATCCCCATACCCCAGATGAAGAAATATTACGACGCATTACTTTATACCTTTTCTTTCCTCGGACTACAGGTGCTTGCGACAGTCATCGTCACCCTCGTGATGAGAATGGTGCATGATGGCGGAACGACTGATATGAAGGTGCTGACGATAATAGCGGCATCAGTGATTTCGGGGGTCATGGTCTGCGCCTTGTTTTGTGCGTTAAGATGGTGCGAGACAGGTACGTATTATCTCAGGCAGAGACCTTTTAAGTTCTTGTGTCTTACCGCTTTGCTTGCTGTTACTATGATTATTCCCATGGTGACGGTAGAGGAAATGCTACCCGACGCATTGCAAGAGAATCACCTTGAGGATGTGTTTTCAGTCATGCTAAGCAGCGCATGGGGTTATATAGTCATTGCCCTTATTGCCCCTTTGATGGAAGAGATGGTCTTTCGGGGAGCTATCCTTCGCCGATTGTTGCAGACAGGGGAGAGCGGTACTCCACTTACTGCCAGACAGATATGGTCAGGTATCGCCTTGTCATCGCTCCTTTTTTCCATGATTCACGGCAATCCAGCGCAGATGCCTCATGCCTTTGTCATCGGTCTCCTGCTCGGATGGCTGTATTACCGCACGGGAAGTATCATCCCGGGAGTGGTCTATCATTGGGTCAACAACAGCATACCCTTTCTGCTGGTATTCATAAATCCCGAATATGCCGTTGATGCCGAGGTGCAGGAATACTTTGACGGAAATGTTACCCTGCACGCGATATGCTTTGCTGTTTCCGCATTGCTGTCCGTTGTCCTGCTGGCATTGCTCGTCAGGCACCCTTCTGGCTTCGCAGTCAGAGGGCAGAAAGGCAGCGCAGAGGTGTGAATGACACTATGCCGATTAAGTCACAGGTAATCCCTTTGTCAGAGAGGTTGATATAGGACAAAATGAATATCTATGCTATTGCACTGTAATAGCATTGATATTACATGACAAAAGCGTTGATATTACCACGTAAAAGCTAAGCTTTTGCAAGGTAATATCAACGCTTTTTGTATTGTACTGATTTTGAATATGTTAGAAAAGTGTTAGAAAAATAAGTCGATAGGACAAAATGGGAATTTGTTGTTTGGTTGTTTAGTTGTTTTGTTGTCTTGTTGTTTTGTTGATAGCATTCGACTCTGTTGGAAAGACAAACAACCAGACAACCAAACAACTAATAGGGTGTCCAGTTAGTTGTTCCCATTTTTTATTCACTATTCTGACTCATCTGCTCTTTTCTGTTTGCTGATTAGGTAAGCTTTTCTCTGAGAAGAAAACAATAAAAACCACTTTTGATGTCTTTCATTTAGAAGCTGCTTCGCATCTTCCGTATCTGTAAGTGCCCAGCGTCCTTGTAAGTCTCCGTTTCACTCCGACTTCCAGTCCGTAAGCCCTTACAGCTACAAAGACATCAAAAGGAAAAACCGTCGCTTCGCTCTAAAACCCTTCCGCACAACCGAACCAACGGTTTTTATTGTTTTTTCCTTTGTGTCATACAAAGCCGTAGGCTGATGGAAAGGGTTAGTCTGGCATTGGGAAACCGACCGACAGGGAGGCTTACCTATGACAGACTAAGACTTTACATCAAGGGCTCGAAGAGACCTGTACGACACAAAGGTTGTTTTTTTTGTTTTCTTCAAGACCGACAACCGCTCTGTTTTTCGGAACAGTTAACTGGACACCCTAAACAACTAAACAACAAAACAACATCCAACGGTTCTCTTTGCGTTTGGCTTAGAAGCTCTCCAACCATCCACGCAACTCCATCTGCATCTCGTTGTGAAAATCGAAGCCTTGTGTGCATCCCCAACCATGACCGCCGGTAGGATATACGTGTAGGGCGGCAGGTACGTCGTGGCGGTATAGTTCTATGTAATAATTGACACCATTTGCGGGCAGCACGAGGTCATCGTTGTCGCTGAGAGCTATCCACGCTCTTGGCGTAGTACGATTGACCTGCAGGTCAGAGCTGTACTCCGTCTCTTTCTTTCTGCTTGCCTTTTTTCCGAGGAAATTATCGTGCGACTGCATGTGGGTGAAAGCTGGGTCCATGGTAATTACGGGATAGAAGAGGATTTGGAAGTTTGGCGCAGCATCCCCTTTGCTTTTGGTAGCGACAGTGCTTGCGAGGTGTCCGCCTGCAGAACTGCCCATGATACCGACGTCATTCCTGTTGATATTCCATTTCTTTGCATTTGCCCTCAGCAGCTTCATGGCGTGTTCAGCATCGGTAATGGGTACTCTGCTGTCGCCTTTCGGCATGCGATATTCCAGCACAGCAACGGTGATGCCCAGTTTGTTGAAGAATGGTGCCCACTCTTTTCCTTCGTGTCCGCTTGCCAGAAACTGGTATGCTCCGCCGGGGAGAATGAGGATAGCTCGCCCCGTAGCCTTGCTTTCTGGCGCAGGATATATGGTGATGGTAGCTTTATCACCATTGTCATGTGGCGGTTTTGAGTCGCCGTAAAGAGAAAGAACGAGAGGATTTTGTGCCATTGTTACAGACGAGATTATTGCTGTAACTGCAGATAGGAGTATTTTTTTTAGGTTCATCGGAATAAAATGTTAAGGGTAAGTATCATTTGTTTGCAAAGTTAGGTAATAATTTTCAAAATACAGACAGTAGAGGATGAAAAACTATTGTTTTGTTAAAAAACATTAATATATTACTTTTTAATAAGGTGTAAGCAAACTTTTTCACTACTTTTGCGTCCCGAAAGAACAAACAAATCCATCTTATGCAAGAAAACTTAGTAATTGTGGAGAGTCCCGCCAAGGCAAAGACGATAGAAAAATTCCTTGGCAAGGATTTTAAGGTGATGTCAAGTTACGGACACATACGAGACTTAAAGAAGAAGGAAATAAGTATAGATTCCGACAGTCTCATGCCAATCTATGAGATACCTGAGGAGAAGAAGCGTATCGTCGCAGACCTTCGTGCAAATGCAAAGAAAGCGAAGAAGGTATGGTTGGCATCGGATGAGGACCGAGAGGGAGAGGCTATCTCGTGGCATCTCTGTGAGGTTCTCGGACTTGATGAGAAAAAGACGAGCAGAATAGTCTTTCACGAGATTACTCAAAAGGCAATACTCGATGCCATCCAGCATCCCCGTCATCTAAATATGAACCTTGCCAATGCTCAGCAGGCACGCCGTGTGCTTGACCGACTGGTAGGCTTCAATCTCTCTCCGGTGCTGTGGAGAAAGGTCAAGCCGTCGCTCTCTGCAGGACGAGTACAGAGTGTTGCCGTACGTCTGATAGTGGAAAGGGAGCGTGAGGTGCAGGCTTTCTGCCCTGAGGCATATTATCGTGTCACGGCAGTCTTTGCCCTTCCTGACGCCAATGGCAACACGGGCGAGTTCCATGCAGAGCTGGACCGCCGCTTTGCCACGCATGAGGAAGCCCTCGCTTTCCTTGAAAAATGTCGCAATGCAAAGTTTACTATAGAGGGAGTAAGCCGCAAACCGCTTCGTCGTTTCCCTGCTCCTCCTTTCACTACATCTACCTTGCAACAGGAAGCGGCACGCAAACTCGGCTTTGCTGTCTCACAGACGATGACCGTGGCGCAGCACCTTTACGAGAATGGACATATTACTTATATGCGTACCGACTCCGTAAACCTCTCGCAACTATGTATCGGCACCTCAAAGGAGATGGTCGAAGAGCTGTACGGAGAAAAATACAGCAAGCCGAGAAACTACAGCACCCACACCAAAGGCGCACAGGAAGCGCACGAGGCTATCCGCCCTACATATATGTCGAAGACAAGCATCGAGGGCACACAGCAGGAACGCCGCCTCTATGAACTCATCTGGAAGCGCACAGCAGCAACGCAGATGGCTGACGCAGAGATAGAAAAGACGGTGGTCAACATCAGCATCTCGGGCGAAAAAGAGCAGTTTGTGGCTACAGGCGAGGTAGTGACTTTCGATGGTTTCCTCAAGGTATATCGTGAGAGTGACGGTGACGATGATGCAGAAAGCCACGATGAAACGGCTTCCATGCCATCTGCCATGAAAGTGGGAGACGTGCTTACACGCGTAGAAGTGACCTCTACGGAGCGTTCTACAATAGGTCCTAACCGATATACTGAGGCTTCTCTCGTACATAAACTGGAGGAACTCGGCATAGGCAGACCCTCTACATTTGCTCCTACCATCTCTACTATCCAGCAGAGAGAGTACGTACAAAAGGGCGATAAGAAAGGAGAAGAGAAGACTTATGTCATTGATACCTTGAAGGGGGACAGGATAGAGGGAAAGACGAAAAAGGAAATGGTAGGTTCGGAGAAAGGAAAACTCATACCTACTGACATAGGCAATGTAGTCAATGACTTCCTTATGGAGTTCTTCCCGGGCATTATGGACTATAATTTCACGGCAAACGTAGAGGAACAGTTTGACGACATTGCCGCAGGAAAAGCGCAATGGAACTCTATGATAAAGACCTTTTACAAGGGTTTTGAGCCTATTGTCCAGACCGCTCTGAATGCACGTTCAGAGCATAAGGCTGGCGAAAGGGTGCTCGGAGAAGACCCTGCTACGGGCAAACCGGTATCGGTGAAGATAGGAAGATTTGGTCCGGTAGTGCAGATAGGTTCTGCTGACGATGAGGAAAAGCCACGCTTTGCGCAGTTGCCAAAAGAGTATGGACTTGAGACAATCACCCTTGCGGAGGCTCTCGAGCTATTCCGTCTGCCACGTAACCTCGGAAAATATGAAGATGCTGACGTCACGATAGGTACGGGAAAGTTTGGTCCTTATGTGCTGCATCAGAAGAAATATGTGTCTATTCCAAAGGACATTGACCCATTGACGATAACCTTTGACGAGGCTGTAGCTCTCATAGAGAAGAGCAGGGACCAAGAGAGGCAAAGGCATATCAAGACATTCAGCGAGGATGCAGAGCTTGAAGTAATGAACGGACGCTATGGTCCATACGTCTCTTATCAAGGCAAGAACTATCGTATGCCAAAGGCATTGCATGAGCGTGCTGCCGAATTGACCTACGAAGAATGTATGAATATCGTCAATACTGCTGCGAAAAAGAAGTGAGTAAGTCTTGTTGTTTAGTTGTCTTGTTGTTTAGTTGTCTTGTTGATGGCTTTCGATTCCATTGCAGACGACAAGACAACAGAACGACAAAACAACAAGACAACCAAACCACAAAACCACAACTCAACCCAAACTTCATGAAAAGAATAATCCTCATAGGCTACATGGGAGCAGGAAAGACAACCGTAGGAAAGGTTCTTTCGAAAAAGCTCGGGATGCCGTTCTACGACCTTGACTGGTATATAGAGACGAGAATGCGGAAGAAAGTGCCTGAGATATTTGCAGAAAAGGGCGAAGAGGGATTTCGCAAAATAGAGTATAATATGCTGCACGAGGTGGCAGAGTTTGAGAATGTAGTCATCAGTTGCGGAGGAGGAACACCGTGTTTCTTCGATAACATCGACTATATGAACACTGACAGCGATGTGGTCTATCTCAAGGCGACGCCAGAAGTGCTGTACAGTCACCTGCAGATGTGCAAGGGACAACGCCCGTTACTCGCCGGCAAGTCGAAAGAAGAACTGCTGTCCTTCATCACGGAGCAGTTGCAACACCGCGAACAATTCTATATGAAAGCCAGGCATATCGTTGATATATCGCTTATGGATAGCGCAGAAATGGTCGATATGGCAGCGGAAAAAATCATATCCATAGTACAATAGACTATCCTGACTAAGAATAAAACTAAGGTGATAATTTTTAGAACCATCCTATACCAAACTAAAACAACTATCAATCAGAAGAAATGAAGAAATGGACCATTGAAGATTCCAAGGAGACCTATAACATCAAGGGCTGGGGAGTCAACTTCTTCGGTGTCAATGACAAAGGACACGTCTATGTGACACCTAAGAAGGATAACGTGCAGATTGACCTCAAGGAGGTGGTCGATGAACTTGCCACCGCTCATGTCTCTGCGCCATTGTTACTGCGTTTCCCCGATATACTCGACACACGTATCCAATCTACGGCAGCCTGTTTCGAGAAAGCTACTAAGGAGTATGATTTCAAAGGCGACCATTATATTGTCTTCCCCATCAAGGTCAATCAGATGAAACCTGTCGTAGAGGAGATAATATCTCATGGAGCAAAGTATAATATCGGACTGGAAGCTGGTTCAAAGCCTGAGTTGCATGCCGTGCTGGCTCAGCACATGGATTCTGACAGTATAGTAATATGCAACGGACACAAAGACCAGAACTTTATCGAAATGGCTCTTCTTGCACAGAAGATGGGCAAAAGGCTGTTCCTCGTTATTGAGAAACTGCCCGAATTGCGCATCATAGCAGAAACGGCAGCAAAGCTCAACGTACGTCCAAACCTCGGAATACGTATCAAACTTGCATCGTCAGGAACAGGGAAATGGTCGGAAAGCGGTGGCGATGCCTCTAAGTTCGGACTCAATTCTTCAGAACTTCTCCTTGCCCTGCAGTCGCTTGACGAGATGGGACTCCGTGATTGCCTGAAACTGATACATTTCCATATCGGAAGCCAGATAACAAAAATACGACGCATATCCACCGCCCTGCGTGAGGCAGCACAATATTACGTGCAGCTCCACAATATGGGTTTCCCCATAGAATTCGTGGATTGCGGAGGAGGACTGGGAGTCGATTACGACGGCACACGCTCCAGCAATTCAGAGTCAAGCGTCAATTACTCCATTCAAGAATACGTCAATGACTGCGTATATACGTTCACGGAAGCAGCTAACAAGAACAATATACCGCATCCTACGCTGATATCCGAGGGAGGACGCTCGCTGACAGCCCACCACTCTGTCCTCATCCTCGATGTACTGGAGAGCGTCTCCGTACCGCAGATGCCAGAAGATTTCATGCCTGGAGAGCAGGACCACCAGCTCGTACACGACCTTACCGAGATATGGGACAAACTCTCCACAAGGTCCATGCTTGAGGACTGGCACGATGCCGAGGATATCCGCGAGGAGGCTCTCGACCTCTTCCGCCACGGTATCATCGACCTGAAGACACGTGCACAGGTGGAGTCCCTCTACTGGGCGATAGGTCATGAGGTGGCAGAACTGGCGCATCATCAAAAGCATGTGCCCGATGAACTGAGGAATATGGATAAGCAAATGGCTGACAAATACTTCTGCAACTTCTCCCTTTTCCAGAGTATGCCCGACTCATGGGGAATAGACCAGCTCTTCCCCATCATGCCGATACAGCGGCTCAAGGAACGTCCCACGCGCTCGGCACAACTGCAGGACATCACTTGTGACTCGGACGGAAAGGTCGCCACCTACGTCAATGGAGGACAGCAGACCAGTTATCTGCCGCTGCATCCTGTCAAGCCTGGAGAGCATTACTATATAGGCGTGTTCCTCGTAGGTGCATATCAGGAGATACTCGGCAATATGCACAACCTCTTCGGAGACACTAACGCCGTGCATATCTCAGTAGATGACAACGGATATACCATCGACAAGACCATCGACGGCGAGACCGTAGCCGACGTTCTCGAGTACGTACAGTATAATCCGAAGAACCTTGTGCGCCGGCTTGAGATATGGGTCGCCAAGTCAGTCAAGGAAGGAAAGATAACTGCTGAGGAAGGAAAGGAGTTCATCTCCAACTACAGGGCAGGACTATACGGATATACATACCTGGAATAATAATGGAAAAGATTACAGTAGTAAAGGTCGGGGGAGCCATAGTGGAGAGCGAAGACCAGCTCAATGCCCTCCTCAAGGACTTCTCAGCCATAGAAGGAAAGAAAATCCTCGTACATGGAGGAGGCAGGAGAGCCACCAAGGTAGCGGCAGCACTCGGCATAGAAAGCATCATGGTAGGCGGACGAAGGGTCACTGACGCACAGATGCTCGAAGTCGTAACCATGGTATATGGAGGACTTGTCAACAAGAACCTCGTGGCAAAGCTACAAGCCAATGGTGTCAATGCCATCGGACTGACAGGAGCCGACATGGATATCATACGCTCACACAAGCGACCCCTCAAAAAAATGAATGTTGATGGAGAGGAGAAAATGGTGGATTTCGGATACGTGGGCGATGTAGATAGAGCAGACGGACAGGCTCTTGCTGCGCTGATAGAGCAGGGAGTAATCCCCGTTATAGCACCGCTGACCCACGACGGACAAGGCAATATCCTCAATACCAATGCCGACACGATGGCTTCCGAGACGGCAAAGGCTCTTGCGTCAGCAGGCTATGAAGTCACTCTCATCTACTCTTTTGAGAAAAAAGGAGTGTTGTCCAACCCCGAAGACGATGACAGCGTCATTCCCGTCATAACGCATGATGACTTCAAACGCTACAAGGCCGACGGCACTATTTCGGGAGGTATGCTGCCGAAGATAGAGAATGCGCTCGCAGCCATCGACGCCGGAGTAGCCAGGGTCATAATAACCCTCGCCACTGCCATCGACGGAAAGCATGGCACGGTCATCAGGTAAGACGCTGAAGACGCATGGCATCAGACCGTAAAACCAGTCAGGCCGTCAGAGCAGTCGGAACAGAAAAAGTATAAAAGAATGTTAAATGTGAAAGGGCAAGTGTAACATTTGCCCTTTATTAATAGTCCTACAGATAGAGCACAGATGAAAAATCTCAGTTTCAAGACAGATGTCCTGCCGATGAAAGACAAGCTCTTTCGACTGGCCATGCGCATCACGCTCAACCAGCAGGATGCGGAGGACGTCGTACAGGAGACTCTGATAAAAATCTGGAACAGAAGGGAACAGTGGGAGAACATCGACGCCATCGAGCCTTGGGCGATGACAATAGCACGTAACATCGCCATCGACACGATAAGGAAACGCGACATACGGCACACTGTCTCTATCGACTCGCAGAATGACGACCCCATGAGGGAACAGCAGAGGCAGTCACTCGCCAACTCCATAGCCGACTCGCTGAAGACGACGCCATACGAGAAAATGCAGGAAAAGGAGAGGCTGCTCATGGTAAGGAAACTCATGGATGCGCTGCCCGAAAAGCAGAAGACGGCGATGTACCTGCGGGATTTCGAGGAAAAAACATACAAGGAAATTGCCGGCATCATGCAGATTACTGAAGACCAGGTCAAGATAAACATCTTCAGGGCAAGGCAATACATCAAAGGAAAATATAATATCATCACACAATATGGACTATAAATATATAGAACAACTCCTTGAGCGCTACTTCCAATGCGAGACTTCACTCGACGAGGAACGTATCCTCCGCACTTTCTTCGCACAGAAGGACGTGCCGGTGGCTCTATTGCCCTATCGTGATTTGTTCGCTTACGAACAGTCCGTAAAGGAAGATGAGACCCTGTCCGAGGACTTTGACCAGCGCATACTCAGCATCATCGGAGAACAGGAGACTACCCATGTCAAGGCAAAGGTAATCACAATGGGAATGCGTCTCCGCCCTCTCTTCAAGGCTGTAGCCTGCGTTGCAGTCGTTGTGTCACTCGCCCTTACGGCGCAGATGCCGTACAGGCAGGCTGAACTGCAGGATGCACAGCAGTTCGCCGAGGCGCACAAGAAGGACAGCCTGACCGTAACGTCTGCCAACAGCATGGCAATGACCGACTCTGCCAAGGTGGATTCTGTCAGGAAGGTGACGCTGATAAGGTGATTTCATAAGGCTCACTCCATTTCATCATCGACAAATTTCTATGCTTTCTAATATAAAATAACAAAATCCTGTTTACTAAAACGCAGATGTTGACTGTGAAGTCAGCCGCTGACAGACAAGAGTTGAAGGATGATGCACGACGTTTCCGCATCAACTTTCAACTCTTTCTTTTTTTATCCATTGCATCCGAAATTATAAAATCCATTTTGCAAAAAATACGTTTTTCTACATTTCCACATCGGAAAAATGCAGAATTGTAAGCAAAACTCAAAAAAAAATCATAACTTTGCAGTATGGACATAGTTTACATATTACTGATTTCCCAGTTGATGACAATGCTTTTTACCATTGTCATGGTAGCCTATGTCATAAAACTTTACCGCAAGGTGAAGGAAATACCTCAGGAACTGTGGAGCGAAGACAGTGAATGCGTGGAGGTGACGGGAGTAGATGCCGCTACGGTCATTGACAAGGATGTCATCCTCGAATCTGACAACGAAGTGCAGAAAGAAGCATATCTCGCCATGATAGCCAACGTGGAAGAGGATGAGATTGCGTCAATGTCGAGGAAGGAAATACTCCGACTGCAGCTGCGCACGCTCATAGAGCAGGAAAAAATCTATCTCAAGGCAGGACTGAAACTTGAAGAAGTGGCACTCACGCTCGGAACAAACCGCACATACGTCACGAAGATGATGATGGACCTGTACCACCATACCTTCTCCGAACAGATGAACATATTCCGCCTCCAGAGTGCGCAGCAAGACCTAATAAACCGCCGCGAAGCATCAATTGAGGACATAGCACTCTCCAACGGCTTCAACTCCAGCAACACGTTCAACAAGGTCTTCAATCAGTATCACAACTGCTCTCCAGCGACCTGGAGGGGGCAGCATTCCGATTAGGCTCATCTCTGCACCGCCTTTTCATGCTTGTTGTATGACTACGACTGCGTAATACATGATTATGCCTGCGTAATACATGATTGGTCAAACGTCCATAGAGGATATATAGTCGAAAGATATGAAAGCAAATGGGCACCCTGCTCACGCAGAGTGCCCATTTATTATTGTTTAAGGTTGCAGTTTAGTAATCTAAAAATACATTTTGTAAAACTGATTATAGACATAGTTTCATCCCAGTATGGGACTTCAGAGTAATTTCATCATGTACTGACATCACTGTATTGTCATGTCAGGATTTCTCTCTTCACATTCTTTTCTCTTCCAGCCTGCCGACGTTGTGTAGGCCTTTCTTCCATATCCCAGCCACTGCTGCGACTTTGTAGTCTTCGTATGGGGTAGTGATTTGCGAAAACCTTGCATCGCAATCTCATGACTGAGCAACGAGAGTCTGTCTGTCTGAGCAACGAGAGTCCATCTGTCGTTTTCTCATGATGACCGCCGCTTGTCATGTTTTCTGGGTGCAAAGTTACGGCTTTTACCCCACCCCCTCTTTTCCAATCGTAAAAAGAATATGGAAAATCAGCAGAAATATAGTGAAAATCGTATTTTTTTACCTCCATCCCCTCCTTTTATGTAACATGAAAGAAAGTCTTCATGTTACAACGCTTGCGTAACTTTCAATAAAATAATGGATTACATGATATTTACGATAATCCACATAGCTCAACCCTATTTTTCATCCCTCTCATCTGTCTTTTCCGTCATTCACTGCTCATACAGGTCACTGTGTGTCGGCAAAATAAAGCGGAATAAATGGATAAATCAAAGATTGAAGGTGGGTTCTATTAATTCCCACCGTCAAAGATGTTAGTTATGTAGGTTTGACGTTTTGTCATATTTTGGTTTCTTTTCGGTACAAATCGTAAGTCTCATCGGTCACGTAGCCCGCTACGCTCCCTCTTCAACTTACAATTTGTCCTCGAAAATAAATCCAAAATATGACAAAGCGAATTAATAGAACCCACCTGAAAACACTGAATAAGTGGATTTCTCTTTGCCGAATGAGGAAAAATTAGTAAATTTGCACACATACAATTGCGAATTGTTAGATGACTGACACTATCACATCCCCACAGCGTCATGCCAACATGGCTGCCATCCACGGCAAAGACACCAAGCCGGAGATGGTGGTGCGGCGTTGGCTGTGGAGTCGCGGGTTCCGCTATCGGCTGAACCATCCGCGGTTGCCGGGCAAGCCGGACATAGTGATGAGGAAGTACAGGACCTGCATCTTTGTGAATGGATGCTTCTGGCATGGACATGAGGGTTGCAGGTACTACAATGTCCCGAAAACCAATACGGAGTTCTGGGTCAACAAAGTAAGGCGGAACAAGAAGCGTGACGTGAAGGTAAAGCATGAGCTTCTCTCCATGGGATGGCACTGCATCACGGTATGGGAGTGTGAGCTGAAGCCAAAGGTAAGGGAAAAGACTCTGGTGTCGCTGGCATATACGCTCAACAAGATTTTCCTGCAAGACAGATTTGTCAGGAACTATGACATTACCGAGGAAGAGCCGATGATGGCAGCAGAGGACATACCTGAAGGATATGGAGGCAAGACAACATGAACTGCCAGGTATGAACTCAGGAGAAGGATATTTATCACAACGTGAAGGCTTGGAAAAACAACAATAACCCTCAACCTACAACCTACAACCGATGGACCTTTCACTATACACATTCTCATTGGCAATATCATTGCCGCTGATGCTGTTCTTCGGATTTCACATGATATTTGCAAGGACACCCGAAAAAGAAATATTCTCCAACTATCTCCTGTCACGCAGACTGATGGGCATAGCCCTGCTTATCCTCTCTGCAAACTATTCCGTACACCTTATATATGGAATAAGGCTGAAGGACGTAAACGCCACGATACTGATGAACCTTTCTACTTATTTCATCTGTTACTGGCTGTTCAGTTCGGCAATGACAACATTGTTAGACAACCGCTATATCACGCGAAAGCGGTTCTCTCACCACGTAAGTATGTGGATAATCTTTTCGGCAACAGCTATGGCAGTGGTGTTTTTCATAGATAATGCTACGGTACAGTCGCTTGTCTCAGGCATTCTCGCCCTATGGTTGGTGGCATACGGACTTACATTGTCTTTCCGCCTGCTGAAGACTTACAGAAAGGCTGTGAGGATGTTTGAGGAAACCCACTCCGACGACATAGAATCATACATACGATGGCTTTCCATCTTCACTTACTGGGCACTGGGATATGGCGTCAGTTGTTCCCTGCTTACGTTCCTTCCCGACGAATATATCTTCCTGTGGGTGCTGTCGTCCATACCTTTCTATATATACCTTTACTGCTGCTATCAGAACTATATCCTGTTCTATGAAAAGGTGGAAAATGCCTTCAACGAAGACCTCGCAATGGCAGAAACCGACATTGAGAAGAAGTCAACGGAGCATGATGCGAAGGATATTCCCCATCACCATCCGGAAATAGAACGACGCATCAGGGAATGGAAAGGGCGGGAGGGATACCGCAGGACGGGTATCACGATCAACAGTCTTTCCATGGAACTGAGAACCAACCGCACCTATCTCTCGGAATATATCAACACGACATACAACAAGAGTTTCCGCGACTGGATAACCGATTTGCGCATAGAATACGCCAAACGGCTGATGTCACAAAAGCCTCAACTCAAGATACAGGAGATTGCCGAATTGTCCGGTTTTCTCTCGACGAGTCATTTCAACAGGACTTTCCGCGAAAAAGAAGGCTGCTCTCCTGTGAAGTGGGGGGATAAATAGGGTTTTGGGTTGTTGGTCGTGGGTTGTTGGTTGTGGGTTGTGATGTAACGCAATGGAGTCATCTCAAATAAGACAAGCTATAACAACCAACAACCTAAAACCAACAACCTAAAACCAGGAAAAAGCTACTCCTCCTCCCTCTTCCAAGTCTGTGGACTCTTGCGCCACTCTGCGAGCACTGCGAGGTCTTCTTCCTTGATATAACCTGTCTTTGCGGCTATTGCCGTGGTGTGCTCATAGTCAGAAAGGGTGATAAGGCGGACGTTGGCAGCCTTAAAGGCTTCTTCTGCTACTGGGAAACCATAGGTATAGCTTGCTACCATGCCTACAATCTCAAAACCTGCCTGCCTTAATGCCTCGACAGCCTTGAGAGATGAGCCTCCTGTAGAGATGAGATCTTCTACTACAACGACCTTTGCACCCTCTGGCAGCGTGCCTTCTATCTGGTTGCCCATGCCATGATCTTTTGGTTTTGGGCGCACATAGCAATAAGGCAGGGCGAGTTCATCAGCTACGAGAGCACCCTGAGCGATAGCTCCTGTTGCTACACCTGCCACAGCCTCTGCCTCTGGGAACTCGGTATGAATGAGATGTACCAGTTCCTGCTTGACGAAAGAGCGCAACTCTGGGTAAGCGAGAGTCTTACGATTATCGGTATAAATTGGTGATTTCCATCCTGAAGCCCATGTGAAAGGGTCATTAGGCTGGAGCTTAATGGCTTTTACTGCAAGCAGTTTTTCTGCAAACGCATTCTTTATTTTTTCCATTGTTGTATTGGGTATTTTGTTATTTCGTTGTTTTGTTGTTTGGTTGTTTTGTTGTTTGGTTGTTTTGTTGTTTGGTTGTTTTGTTGTTTGTGGCTCAATGGAGTCGAATGCTATCAACTAAACAACTAAACAACCAAACAACCAAACAACAACAATCAATCTCACTTCTGTTTGCTAAGTATCATAACGGTGTCTTTCTTCTCATTGAAGAAGACAGCATCGAAGTCTTCTGCCTTGATGGTGGATGTACTGCCGAGAGCCTCTGTGATGGCTTGCTCAATATCCATGCTCTGTCCCATCATCCGTGTCATACCGAGATTGGAGAAGGATATTTTATCTCCGTTAAGGTTGTATGAACCGAAGAAACTGTTGACGCTTGCATTACCGTTGATGTTGCCCTCCTTGTCGAAAGAGATAAAGGGTGATGTGTCGGCACCGACGGTGCTCTTTCCCATTGCCTTCTCTATGTTCCACTTACCTGTGATGTCCATAGCAGATTTCTGTGTTGAACAACTCATTATTGCCATTGCGCATAGCGCAGATAAAATAATTTTTCTCATTATTGCTTTTGTTTTGTTATTTTGGTGGGTGGTTGATTGTTTGCTCTTCGACCTGGTCGAAGAGTACCAGATGCTGGTGGGTTGCTTTGTTGTTGCTTTGTTGTTGCCGAAACAGAGTCACGGTATCAACAAAACAACTAAACAACCAAACAACTAAACAACTACTTACTCATTGCCAAACGGAAACCGATGTCGGCGTTGTCGGACTTGCCTGAGAGTCCCTTACGTGCGGTGTAACGGCAGTCGCTGCGTCCAGAGTTCCATCCTCCTCCGCGTATTACGTAGGTCTGAGTGCTGTCAGCCTCTACGCACGGGTCGGTCTGTGCCTCCTTGGGATAGGTGGCATGTCCGTCCTGACACCATTCCCATACACCTCCGCTGAAATCATGGAAACCGAGTTCGTTCTTGTCCATAGTGCCTACGGGGTGCAGCATACCGTCAGAGTTGCTCTTATACCACGCCACGCGCTCTACGTATATGGAGCCGCTCCACTGCAGTGTATTGGACTTGGCTCCTCCACGTGCGGCATATTCCCATTCTGCCTCTGTGGGAAGACGGAACTTTTTGCCTGTCAGGGCATTGAGTTTCTTGACGAACTGCTGGCAGTCCTCCCAACTGACATTGACTACGGGGAGGTTCTTGCCCTCCTTGATGGCGGAGGGGTTGTTGCCCATTACCGACTCCCAGAGTTCCTGTGTTACCTCTGTCTTACCGATGTAATAGTCCTTGGTGAGCTTTACCTCGTGCATCGGAAGTTCTTCGGTCGGCGTGATATCTTTCATCTCGCTTGTTGCTCCGATGTTGAACGTTCCTGCATTGACGAGCAATAGTTCGTAGTCGATGCCTTTTGAGGAAAGGGTTACCACGCCATTGTCATCCTCGCTGACCTCTGTCTTGTCTGACTGGCAGGCTGAAAGCGTCAGGACTGCTATTGCTGCTGATAGGATTGTTTTCTTCATTGTTCCTTGTTTTTATTGTTTTTTGTTTCTTGTGTGTTCTTCGATCAGGTCGAAGAATACCTGTTTTTTTGCTTTTTCTTTCTCCTTTTGCTGTTCCTTTTGCTGTTCCGTTATCTGTTCTTTGTTGCCTTTACGAAATAGGTGATGAGGAGGATATACATTATGAGCGAGAGTATCTCTGCCCACGGGCTGGCTGTCCATGCCTCGTTGACGGGGTTATAGCCTACGAAACGGAGGACGGCGGAGACCACTCCCATCAATGCGCCGCCTGCTATGAAGCCCGAAGCGAGGAGAGTGCCTTTCTCGCCCCTTGCTGCATTGACTGCACTGTCCTTGGAACGCGTGGTCACAAACCAATTGACGGCACCGCCAACGATGAGCGGGAGGTTCAGTTGCAGGGGGATAAACATACCCAATGCGAATGCAAGGGCAGAGATGCCACAGGCATTCATGATGAGGGAGATGACGGCTCCGATGCCATAAAGCAGCCATGGTGCGCCCTCACCCATCATCAACGGTTCGATGACGGCTGCCATGGCACGTGCCTGCGGTGCCGCCATTACGTCGGAGTTATCGGGCGTGAAGCCGTAAGTCTTGTTGAGAATCATGATGACTCCTGCTGCAGTGGCTGCGCTGACGAGTATTCCGAGGAACTTATATGCCTGCTGCTTCGCTGGTGTGCTGCCGAGCCAATAACCTATCTTGAGGTCAGTGACGAAACTTCCTGCACTGGAAAGTGCCGTACATACCACGCCACCCATTATCAGCGCCGCCACCATGCCTGAGGTACCGTTAAGTCCTACTGCCGCCATGATAAGCGAAGCGAGTATAAGGGTCATCAGCGTCATGCCTGAAACGGGGTTTGTTCCCACGATGGCAATGGCATTGGCAGCCACTGTAGTGAAGAGGAAAGCAATGACGAAGACGATAAGGAGAGCCACTATGGTGAAGAGCAACGAGCCGTGCATGACGTCGAGATAGAAGAAAAGCGTAGTGACAAGCAGGGCTATGACGAGTCCGAGGGCTACAATCTTGAATGAAATGTCACGGTCGGTGCGTGCCACTGTGTCAGTCACTGCACCCTCCTGCTGTGCCGACTTTGCGGGTGCTACCTTGGAAATGAGGCTGAAACTGCCCATTATCACCTTGCGTGAGTTCCATACTCCGATAATTCCTGCCATGGCAATGCCACCGATGCCTATGCTCTTGGCATACTGGAAGAGAGCCTGGGGACTGGCATCAGCAGCGAGTGTGCCTCCAGCGAGCTGCATCTCGGGGAAGAGGAAGGCTATAGCAGGCACTACAATCCACCATATCAGCACGGAGCCTGCACACATGATGGAAGCATATTTCAGTCCGACGATATATCCCATGCCGAGCAAAGCGGCAGAGGTGTTGATGCTGAAGAAAAGTTTTGCCTTTTCCGCCACGGCAACGCCTATGGAGGAGAAGACCGAAGTGAAGTTCTCCGCCCATGCCCCGAAGGTAGCGACGAGGAAGTCGTAGATACCTCCTATGAGGCTTGCAATGACGAGAGGCTTGGCAGAGCCGCTGCCGCCCTCACCGCTCATGAGCACCTGCGTGGATGCCGTGGCCTCGGGGAAGGGGTACTTTCCGTGCATATCTTTCACGAAATACCTGCGGAAAGGTATGAGGAAGAGTATGCCTATGATGCCTCCGAGCAACGATGCGAGGAAGACTTCGAGGAACGAGACTGAGATGTCGGCATCGGGAAACTTATTCTGAAGAATATAGAGTGCCGGCAATGTGAATATTGCTCCCGCTACTATCATTCCGGAACAGGCTCCTATTGACTGTATGATGACATTCTCGCCGAGAGGGTCTTTGCGCTTTGTGGCTCCTGCCAGTCCTACTGCTATGATGGTAATAGGTATGGCAGCCTCGAATACCTGCCCCACTTTCAGTCCGAGATATGCTGTTGCGGCACTGAAGATGACAGCCATGATGAGTCCGAGACACAGTGACCATGCAGTCACTTCTTTCGGATTAGCCTTTGAGGGCATTACGGGATTGTAGTCCTCGCCCGGTTTCAGAGGTCGGAAAGCGTTTTCCGGTAGGGCATTTTGATTGGGGGTGTTCATTGGTTTCTGGGGTGGTTTTTATTTTTTTATTAATGCTGGTGGGTGGTGGTTTTGTTGTTTTGTTGTTTCGTTGGTTGTTTTGCAATGGAGGCGAGTACTATCAACCAAACAACTAAACAACTAAACAACCAAACAACCAAATCAAGTGTATGCCTGTAGCGTTTCCTCATTCTCTATGCGCGAGAGTATCTTCCTTACCAGTGCTGAGGAGTCTTCCTTTCTGCAAATCATGAGGACATCGTCTTTCTCTGCTACTATATAGCCGTCGAGGCCTGATAGTATGGCAAGTTTTCCGTTAGGGATAGCCACGACATTATGCGTGGAATCTTCAGCAAGCAGGCGTGAATTTCCGTTGACAAGGACGTTGTCAGTCTCATCATTCGAGAGAGCTTCGTAGATGCCGTGCCACGCTCCTATGTCTGCCCAACCGAATGTGCAGTGCATCACAGCCTTACTCTCCATCTTCTCAAGTATTGCCATGTCGATGGAGAGGTTGGGCAATCGTGAATAATCAAGTTCGTCAGCAGCGTTGAGCAGCAGTTGCAACTGGCGTTTCATGTATGGTATAGCGGACATATATATACCTGTATTCCACAAGAACTCACCGCTGTCGATAAACATTCGTGCGAACTCACGGTCGGGTTTCTCCGAGAATGACTTGATATGATGGACATCATTCTCTCCATAACCCATCTGTATGTATCCGTAACCAGGCTCTGGGCGTGACGGCGTGACACCCATAGTGAGAATACATTCGTGCGTCTGAACAAAAGAAGCGCCCCTCTCTATGGCGTCTTTGAACTTTTCTTCGTCGAGTATGAGTTGGTCAGCAGGTATTATCACTACGCTTTGTTGCTGTGTAGCGTCTGCAAGTTGTTCAAAGTTACGGGATGATATTTTTCGCAATGCGAGAAGAGTAGAAGGAGCTGTGTTTCGGTTGATAGTTTCGAGTACAATATTATCGTGCGGAAGTGAAGGCAGTTGCTGACGCGTAATATCTTCAAAGTCAGACCTTGTCACCACAAAGATATTCTCCTTGGCTATTATCTTCGCCATTCTCTCGTAAGTCTGTTGTAGGAGAGTGCTGCCAGAACCAAAGAAATCAACAAATTGCTTTGGCATATTCTGGCGGCTGACAGGCCATAATCGCCTACCCTTTCCTCCTGCTAAGATTATTGCGTAGGTCATAAGTTTTTCTGTTTTGTTGATACAAAGATACTATAAAAAAACAGTAAGTGTATGCTGAAAGCACCTTTTTTTTGTTTTTTTAATTATTTCACAAATCTTTCCCTGCTATTATCATAATTCTTCTTATCTTTGCAGGAAGAAAAAACATCAGTGGTCAATGTCAAAGAAACAAAAATATTACGTCGTCTGGGATGGTGCTTCGCAGGGAGTGTTCTGCTCCTGGGAGGCGTGCGAGGAGGCTGTGCACGGTTTCCCCAACGCCCGTTACAAGTCGTTCAAGAGTCAGAAGGAAGCGGAGGATGCCTTTGAGATGGGCGCAGAAGCCTACTATGAGATGGAGGAAGCCTCTTCTTCGGAAACAAGAAAGGACGATGGCAAGGCTACGAAAAGCGTTTCGCCAGCAAGCAAGGAGACTGCCAGGAGGAATGAATGCCAAGAGGAGACGTCAGCCCCTCTGAGGTGGGAGCATTGCAAAGGGGTGATAATGGACAGCATCGCCGTGGATGCAGCCTGCTCGGGCAACCCCGGGATGATGGAGTACCGCGGCGTATATCTGAAGAACGGGCGCGAGATATTCCATTACGGTCCTGTCTATGGGACAAACAACATCGGGGAGTTTCTTGCTCTCGTGCATGGTCTCGCACTGCTCAAGCAGAAAGGACTTCACCAGATGCCCGTCTATAGCGACTCGGTGAATGCACAGATATGGGTGCGCCAGCGTCGTTGCAAGACCACCCTTGCAAGGAATGAACGGACAGCGGAACTGTTCCAAATGATAGAGCGTGCGGAGAAATGGCTGCGGGAGAACGCTTTCTCCACACCTATAATAAAATGGCGCACGGAGGAATGGGGCGAGATACCCGCCGACTTCGGGAGGAAGTAGTTTGGGGGTTGTTGGTTTTGGGGTGTTAGTTTTGGGTTAATAATTAGGGTGTCCAGTTAGTTGTTCCCATTTTTTTATTCACTATTCTGACTCATCTG